>JAHQWC010000146.1 GCA_019634025.1 Vampirovibrio sp. | reverse complement strand
GTTTCGGACTGTACCGCAGAAGTCCACCGGGTGGATGTGGTCCAGGATTTACGCAAACATGGCATGTCTTTAGAAAACTGTATTCAATGCCGTACCTGCGAGATTGTCTGCCCTGAGGTAAATTTGAGAGTAAAGCCTGCGGCACAAGGTTCCGGTCCGGACTTTATGGGTCTGTAAAAAACTCAGGCCACACAAAGTAACATTATTGCGAGACGAGTGGCAATGACGTTACTTTATTTCAGGCGATTAGTTTCCGTTAACCACCGAGAAGCCCAACGCTGTAGTTCCCAAACTGGTAAACGGAGATAGGATACGGTTCACCGAATCCATAAACTTGCCGGCCTTATAGACTTTGGCTTCGGAAATATACAGCACATCGTTAGGCCGCAACGTGACATCCAGCTTTTGGGGGTCTACAAATAGCGTTGTCATGTCGTTTTCGTTGGCAAACCGGCGGATGGCCACCACTTTTTGGTTGGCGGATTCTTTATACCCACCCGCCTTCGCCACAGCAGAATTTAAGAACGGAGAGTCGCCTTGCAAGCGGTATACACCCGGTGTTTTAACTTCGCCAATAACCCTGACGGGGAAGCTTTTTGGACCAATGGAAGACTGTAATAGGAGTTCATACTGGGCATCGCTCATGGCCATTTGAGGCAACTGAGGGACAAAGACCGTATCACCGGATTGTAGGTACACATCTGAAGACCCAGCGCCGTTTTGCAACAGTTTCCACAGATCCACTGTTCTCACTACCGTGTCCCCACGCCGGACCTGAACCTTAGTTAGGTCCGCCGACATTTTCACGCCACCAGCGTTAGAAAGGATGTTAGAGAGGCGAAGCTGGGATCTAGAGATAGCTCCATCCGTTTTAGAGCCTGCAGCATTGGGATCCAGCTGGTACATCCCTGGATGTGTCACCGCACCAGCTAAAAATACGGTTCCGGGTTTCATTTTATCGATGTTCACCGACACCCGGGGGCTAATGACCAACTCGGCCAGTTCCTTGGTTAAAATCTTATTGAGTTCGGATACTGTACGACCAGCCACTTCCACTTCGCCAATGCCGTTAAAAGAGGCAAGACCGTCTGGACGAACCAAAATACCGGTTTGGCTGAGATCCTTTTGATGATAAACAAAAACGCTTAGTACATCCCCGGCACCAACGCGGTAGTTACCGTCAGTAAATTCTATTGAGCCTTGAAGCGCTTCTGCATGTGCTTGGAAAGGAGCCAAAATAACCAAACATACGGCAGCCAGCAAACAAGCCAGTTTTTGAAAGGTAGGTTGATTGTATCGTTCGCGATTCATCCTGGGCACATGGCTCCTTATCAAGGTTTTATCTATATCTGAGTATATAACGTTCCCACAAAAAATTTATTGCTAGCGGATTCCAGAAAAATTGCCTACATGTTTGTAAACATTTCTAACAGAATTTACGCCATTTTCGTTAATTTATGAATACAAACTAGCAATTTTTGACGCCGCCCATTTTTTTCATGGTCAACACCATTCTAACTGAATGGATCGACAGGAACCAATACTTGGATTCGTATCAATGTCTAGTTTAACCATGACCCTGCCGCAACTTGCGGTCTATATGCAAGACGACCTGACCTTTACCCCCAGGTTCTCTGTCATTTTACCGGTAATTCAGGCTGAAAAAAGCTTGTTGAGAGCTGTAAAATCCGTCTTGAAACAAACCTATCCGCATCTAGAGCTAATCGTCGTCCATGACAGTGCCGATACTGAAACAGCAGAGGTATTGGCCAACATAAGAGATGAACGCCTGGAAGTCATCTCCACAGATCACTTGGATCCCAATGGTGCCAGAAATACCGGAATCTCCAAAGCCTCTGGACAGTACATCAGTTTTATAGATGGTGGTGAGGTTTGGATATCATCCAAGCTGGAAACCGAAGTTCAGGTGTTAAACCGGCGGTATCAGCAAGAGAAAAAAATCCCAATTTGTATGATTTACAGTGGTTACTATGCCATGAACGATCAAGAACAACTGATTCAATTGCCGGATCAAGTAACCACCCATCATCATCTGTATGAGAAGCTCCTTAGTCAAGAAGATGCCTTATTGGCTTCTGCAACTACCTTTCACCGAGATATCCTGCAGTCGGTTAAAACCCTGCCGACTGAGTTGATATACAACAATCAAGCTTTACTTCTATTTGCCAGTCGTCAATACCCAGCCTATCCAACCCATCGGGTCTTGACCATCTGCCGTAAACCTTCTCTCGGATCGTTAGAAGATTTTCTACCGGATTTTACGTCCAGTACCGCCCTAATTCAGTCCTTTATTGAATCTCTTAGAAGTACCCTTAGCTTGGAAGAAGGGCTTGTAGCTAAACAACACCTCACTCGCAGCTTGCTGCAACGGTTTTTACAAGCCGGACAATTGGAGTATGCCTATTGGCTCGCCGAAGACTGGTGCGGGTCAACATCCGTTAAAGAGACCCCTTGGCTTTTCAGCGGTTTTGACGGCAAACTTACCTGGCTAACACTTGTCACAGGAATTAACTGGGTCCGTTATCACCATCAAATATCAACCGGCCTCACTCAACTCGTATATGGCCCATGGTGGCTCATTAAAAAGCTTTTAATTGTGAATGAGACTCAGGCTTTTAAAGTATCCTGGAGCTTCCCGGCTTTAAGGTTACGTACAGCAGGCGCATAGTCTGGTAATAAAGCTGGTTCTGCCAAGTCCGCCACCAAGTCCTGTTCTCCAAATTTTTCTCCTGTGCTCTCGGCCAAAAACACAACATCATCTCCTGCTTTAATATTATGCTTATCCTGGAGATTCGGCATCAAAGCATACAGGTCTTTACCTGCTATATCAGGAATTCTAATCTCTCGAAAACCGTCCATGGCAATCAATTCATTAGGCTTTACCTTCTCAAGGTTAGACTCGAACTTACGAATCGATTTATAGCCCCTGGGATAGTTGATAGCTATATGATCGATGACCTTCACCTCTTTTGGGCGACCTTTTAACTGCTCTTTTAGTGCGTTTACTAAGGCAAATGTAGGAAGATTTAAAGCCGATATACTTTTAGATTTTGCTAACAGGACCCACAAAGCAGCTTCCATATTCTTGGCAGTATTTTCACCATCGTGTCCACCCCCTTCAAACACTGCTGCTTGGCAGTTGGGTAGAGCCAAATTTAAATAGTCATTCAGGTACCCTCGGTTCATTTTTGGGTGCGGGTCTAGATCGTGCTTATCCGTAATTGAGGTTGCCGGCAACCATTTATGTAACATGGACTTAAATGGGAGCATAAGAGGTGCTCCACTGGCTGAGGTACTATGTAAATCCAACACAAACGTCTGAGATTCAGGCCACTTTTGCCTGTGAGATTGTTGCATCGAGTGGATAGTTTCCAATAAATCCAACATCTCGATTTCTTCTTTTCTTAGCAGGTGGGTTTTGCCAGAAGCCTTCATTTTTTCTGCTTTTGCAATAAGCTCTGGTTTAAATACCCGATTCATATCCACGTCTAAAAACCGCATAGGTTTATCTGTTTTAGCATTTAAAGCTGCCAAATTTCCAGACAGACCAACAATCTCCCCTTTAAATTTTACGTGACTAGCTTCCAGTTTTTTGATCAATTGATCAAAGGCATGGAACCCAGCCCGCTCATTACCGTGCAGCCCACTAATCACAAAAACCAAAGGGCCAGGATTCCCCTGGGAATAACGACCCAGTATCCGTTGATATGTCGGATTGGCTTCTTTACCAAACTCTATATGGTCCGTACCCTTGATTAAGTTAGGAGATGGTATAGAGAACTTACCAGGCAGATAAGACTGCCTTATAGTCCGGCTGGGTAGGGTATTATATTGAAATGATGGAGAGAGAAATACAGTCATTGATAGAAAGTCTTGAGGGCTTTTAGGGTGATTATTTTATGGATACCGGACAGTAGTTATACCAAAACCACGACCGAAAAAAAGTTGATCCGATATCTGGTCAAAGATTTATTGATGAACCACTTTTGACTCAGCCTCACTAATTCTCTCGGCCAAAAAACACACATCATCTCCTTTCCGGATATTATGGGGATCTTGCTGATTCAGCATAAATACATATAAGTCTTTTCCCACTAAGTTGGGAACCCTGACTTGGCGCGGGCCATCCATAGCAATTAACTCACCAGGTTGTACGGGTGCAATATTATGCCTGGATTTTTTTAACAGCTTAAAGCCTTCGGGATTTTCGATGCTGAGGCGGCCAATTACCTTTAAATGTTTAGGTAAACCTTTTAATTGGCGCTCAAGCTTTTTTATCTGTTTTTTTGGCACGTTATCCAGTTTAGCCAGGTTTCCCATCTGCTCTAAAATCACCCATAAAATATTTTCCAAATTCCTCACACTACTAGGTGCTTTATGTTGACCACCTTCAATACCCATACTATAAAAGCCAGGCATCTGTCTATTTAGATAATCTGCCACAAACCCAGGGTTTTTTTCGATATTCTCCATTCCCAACAATGCCACGCCAGGGACTTTATTTTCCAAACCGCTGGTATAGGGAATTAAGAACGGCACCCCAGCAGACGAAGTCGTATGAGGTTCAAACACATAAGCATGAGGATATTGTGGCCATTGCTTGTGGTGATCCCTTTGAAGCGTCTTCAGTATCTTCAGCAATGCAAGCATCTCACGCTCTTCGTGGTTGAGTGTATTTTCTTGATGAGTTTTTTCCGCTCTCTGAACCTTAGCAATCCTTTCAGAGGTCCAGATTCGGTTCAGATCTTCATCGATATATCTTCTAGGCTTACCGTTTCCTGAATTTAGCGCCGCTAAATCTCCAGCAACGCCAACGAGCTGACCATCAAAAGGTTGCTTACCTTTCTTTAAGGTTTGGAGCAGCCGATCAAAGGCCTCAATGCCAGCAAGCTCATTACCGTGTGTAGCGCACAACACAATAATGAGCGGACCCGGTCGGTTTTGGGAATACCGGCCTAAAATCCGAGGATAAGGAGGACCTTTTTTACCGAACCGAAAGGATACTTGATCAAGCGGCGTTTGGTTCATTGGATCAAATGTTTGGAAAGCAGATCGAGATTTGGCAGTATAATCAAACCTGCCAGAATTTAGAGGCGCAGTATAACTAGTGATTGTTGGAAGCATAATCGTCTAGACAAAAGTCCTTTTATGAACGTAGTATTATGTCATGACCACATTCAAAAAAAAGCTCCTGAAGCTAGGAAGTTGCTACTGCCACTGTATAAGCTTCATCGTATTTTTTAATGGTTTGAGGGTGTTGGCGATTCATCATTAACAGATAAGCTGGTTGTGTCAGTGATTCCGGTATTTTAAGCAGGCGATCCCCGTCTTTGGCGACAACCTGACCCGGCTGTACAGGGACCATGTTGGCTTTACTTTGTAACAACGGCTTAAACCCCGTTGGATCTGTGATTTTTTCCAGGTGTTTTGTGTCATAGACCTTTAACAGCTCAGGTGGGGTCTGGCTTTTTAAGTGTTGATACTCAGCTTTATAATCAAAGCTGTTCTTATCCACAGCCCCACCCAGTTCCATGGCAAGCCATAAGGCCGCTTTGGCGGTTTTTACCGATTTTTTATCCTTATGCTGCCCTGCTTCAACAATCATGGCGTTAAATCCAAGCTTGTCTTGTAAATAGGGGTACATCATGTGGTTAAACACTTTGTGGTGTTTCGGGAAAGTCGGTAGCGGCATATCCCTGAGTTGCCAGACGGGCTTAGACGTCAGTAACTGCGGTGCGCCCGCACTGGACGTTGTGTGCATATCTAATAAGTAGATGGGTTGTTTTGGGTTGTTTTGCACGTGATCTGCCTTTAAGGCTTCAAACTGGTTTAATAACGCCAAGGTTTCGGTATCTTCAGCATTTAAAGTATTTAACCGGCCACTTTTCTCTGCGTCTTTTAATTTGGCAATGTTCTCGGTATTCCATCCTCGGTTCAAGTCCCGGTCTTCGCAGCGCTGAGGAACCGCCTTACCCAGATTTTTATTGACACCACTTAAGTTCCCCACCAGCCCCACCAGTTTGCCATCAAACGCCACATTATTGGTTTTTAGCTCGTCCAATACCTGCTCAAAGGCCTTGATGCCGGCCAGCTCGTTGGCATGGGTGCCGCCCACCACAATATACAACGGTCCCGAACTTTTGCCGCCGTACTGCCCCAAGATCCGCCCGTAGGGTTTGACCTCGGGTGGGTTGAAGATGCCTAGCAGCGGCTTGATGGCTGATGAGCCCGGCAACACGGCAGCCGTTTGAGCCTCTGAGGAGAACCGGGGGCTAAATTCATCTGTACCCTGCGGGGTAAGAGTCGGCAACGATTGTCTGTGCGCCTTCTGATTCGATACAGAGGGGTTACCACTATATTGCTGGATGGCATAGGGACTTGTGGGAGAAAGGGGTGTGATAAACATTAAGAACTTGGGACTTTCTAGTATTTGAGCGGTATACACAACAAAAAACCGACGGTGCTGGGGCAACCGTCGGTTCAAACTTTTTGATGAATGAGAGTGTCTTAAAACTCAGATAATATATTCACCAAACCAACGCTGAACGCGGGCCCCATAACGGGCTGCATACAAGCGCAACAACAACAGATGGTTTGAGTGGTGAACAACATAGAACTTAAAAACTGCTCTCGTTCGTATTTACATTGAATGTCATGGATTATAGCAGAGCCGTCACAGAAGGCAAGAGGCAAAGAAGAATCGGGATGACAGGATTCGAACCTGCGACCCCTACGTCCCGAACGTAGTGCGCTACCAAACTGCGCTACATCCCGATTCGACCCCTATTATTTGATCAGCACAGGCGGTTTTTCAAGTCGATTTCACAATATTGGTCTGCCCTGTCGGTTTTTAACCTGACCCATACCTTGCTGCTTCCTGGGCTGGATATCCGGCTGTGTTGATGATAAAAACGGACATTATGTTCGAAGTTATGGTGGAAAAACATTTTGCCTCGGCCCACCACTTGCTCAACTATAAAGGCAAGTGCGAAAACCCCCATGGGCACAACTACGTGGTGCAAGTGTGGGCCAAGGGAGAGACCCTGGACAAGGCCAACATTGCCTACGATTTTTCGAACCTGAAAGACGCCTTAAAGGTGGTGGTGGATGATTTGGACCACTGCGACTTGAACGAACATCGAGATTTTAAAGGCGAAAGCCCCAGCGCAGAATTCATTGCCCGCTATATCTATCAGCAGATCAAGCCTGACGTACCTGGCCTGTTTAAAACCGTGGTTTACGAAACCCCGACCCAGTGCGCCGTTTACTACGAATAAACTCTCTTGGCAGGGGCGCATGACAGGCACCCGCCGAGTAACTGTTAAGACGCCTGGCGCTCTTCTTGATACCAGACATCGCGATCCACAATATTAGCGTGGCTCCAGTATTTTTCAAGCTGATAAAATTGCCGTGCGTTCCCGTTCATCACATGGATGACGGTGTCGCCGTAGTCTAGCAAGAACCACAGGCCATTCTCATCCCGCTCATAATGCTCCGGCCTTTGGCCTTGTTTTTCAAGCTTTTCCAGAATCGCATCTGTCACTGCTTTTACCTGGGTTTTGCTGTCTGCTGAGCAGACCACAAAATAGTCGGATAAACTGCTGATCTTACCGGTTTCCATTACTTTGGTATCAATTGCCTTTTTAGATTCTGCTGTATTTGCCGCCAGCGTGGCAATTTCAAATGGGGTTAAGTCGGTTTGCAGTTGTTGCAGTGTCAATCGCGTTCCTCCTATTGTTTGTAAACAGTGGTTTCAGGTTTACCAGATGAGTTAGAGTCTTTTCGCTGTTTCAGGCGGGTCACAAAATCATTGCGGGCCGCCATGGTTTGGGGGTGAATAACGTGTTGCTTTTCAATTAAAAAGCTCAAGGTGGAATCCAGTAAAAACAACATGGTTTCATCCAAGCTTTCGGGTTTTGTACAGTCCAGATGACGCGCCATTTTTTGGATATACAAAGGATTCCGCGTATTCTCTTCTATCTTATCGGCAATATAGACCACAATCTCCACTGTGGTCATGTTAGCCCGTGCGGTTGTGTGGTAACGCATCGCATTGAGGGCCGTTTCATCTTCTAATCCGAAGTGACGACGTACCATTTCAGCACCGACATAGGGGTGAATGGTTTGGGGGGCAGCACGATCCTCATCAGAAAGGGCCAGCCCGTTTGCATCACAATAGGCAAATAGTTCCGGCGGCGTCAGTAGCTTGGCCGAATCGTGCAGCAGCCCGGCAATCAGTGCTCGGGTGCAGTCTTCTGGAGATAAGTTAAACTTTTCTGCAAGCTCCCCGGCTTTTTTATAGGCGCCTAGGGAATGTTCAAACCGCCGGTCAGATAAACGGGACTGAAGCCATTGTTTGGCTTTATCAAAGTCAAACGTTAGGATACCGGCAGACTCTAGGGATTTATGGGCAGTTTCTATCAATGGTTCCTTTCACTTAAGAAAAGAGTTAAAAATCACATCTCAATTGTCATTATAACGCACCTTCGGCAATTCCGTCATCCCTCAATGGATTTAGGCGACCCAATCGCCTTAAACGTCTCTTACGGGAATTATCTAGCCACACTATCCAAAAGAAATCCAACGGAGGCGAAAAGGATAGTTAAAATATTGTAATAATATAAAAACTTTATGTAATGGTTAGTTACAAACTAGCACCAAACCACACTTGCAACGCTTTTATGCCAGTAGCGGGAAGTTGTGTATTGCTGTGGTTTGGTGTGAAGGAAAAAGCCAATGACCCCTTTATTTGACGTGGGACAACTCGGTTACTACAAAACATTTCAGACGTTGCAGCGTTTGGTTAATCCAGATTCCAGCCTGACGTTTGAAAACAAGCAGAACCAAGTGAAGATAAGTCACTATCCACCGGGATTACTAAACATCAAGGTTTCTGAGAATCCAGAAAAACCCTTTGCGGCTCCGTTGACCTATGGCGCTAAAACGAATCTCCATGGAGATATTTTGGAGCTCACAGTCAATAAACCCGGACAGTTAGAAGCGAGGTTACCGACCTCTCCTCCAACTGGACAACGAATTTTAGAAGGAAAAATCTTGCCTGCCGTCCAAGCATTTTTAGCCATCTTGGGTCAAAAACAGCCCTAAAGCTTTACCTCTGGTAAGTTGCTGGCTATTTATTGTGTGATTGAAATGGAGTTACTGTGTGATACATCTTTATTCTCAAAACCTGAGTATAAAAACAGCATCAAGTTTAATCTACCAAACATTTCGTCTTGGTATTTCTCCTGCTAATGTTCGCCCGGCTTATATACCTATCCATTCATCCAGCCACCACGGCTGGCGCCGTTACAAAAACATTAATAAAACCTAAGGAAGTGCTAGAACTCCCAAAAGCCACGTTATTGTAAACATACACTCCACAAGATTCAATCCTAAAAAGTGAACAGAGGTGGCGGGAATAACCAGAGAAACGAGGAGGGAAATGACGATGAAAACCACCTTGCACGGAAGCGGGGCAGGTTCCCCAAATCAGCCGGGGTTCCAGTTTCTCCAATCCGTATTGCACCATCATCCGCACCTGGCAATTAACAGCCCAGGTTTGCAGGCAAAGCTCAACTATCATAAGCCAGACTACAGTTTTGAAATTACGCGCCAAAATAACGGCGATGAATTCACAATACAGGCAAAGTTGGATGAGGAAGGAGGCGTCAAAGACGTGCAGATTCAATCAGGGATGTGGACGGTTGCCCCGGCCCATCATCGGCAAGCAGAACTGGTGGAAAAAGAAGTCATTCAGCCTGTTGCCCGCCATCTCAATGTTGAAGCATAGCCGCTAAAAAGATAAAAACATTTTTTATCACATTTCGTAATCTGCTATCACAAAAATCCGTCGCCATACGTTTATGCAAACAGAGAGAAGAAATGTGTTACGACCAACCTGACCGACGAGGAGAAGCCATCAATCATTCTCAGCCATGTGTATAAGCGCATTACCTGTTAGCTCCATACACCATTGAGATTGAAGATTGTAGAGATGTTTGAGAAAAGGTTTTGCAAAACGCACCTGTTAAACAGTGATTTAACCGCCAGCGTTTCCCAAAACATTTACCCAGAAATTACCAAAGAATTTAAGCGTTTAACCTTAAACAAAGCCTAATTTACTTTATACTGCCATGTCCCTTTTACGGATTAACCGGCGCGGCCCCCAGCGATTCAGTGCTGGCCAAGGTCAATTGCTGGTTAATCCTTTCTATTTTTAGGCACTTCCCGGTAGCTGTTTCCAGGGTTACCCATACAGCATTAATTTGAACCTCATCCGATTCGGCCACTTCCAGTCGAGCCGGCTGACAGGACATTAATCGCTGTAGAGATCCCTCTGGCTCCATACCAATGATAGAGTCCGATGCTCCATTAAAGCCCACATCAGTAATATAACCCATCTGACCATTTAAAATCTTATTATCCGCGGTTTGTACGTGGGTATGTGTCCCTACCATAACGCTAGCGCCCAATTGAGATAGGTATCGACCAAATGCCAGCTTCTCTGCGGTGGTTTCTGCATGAAAATCAATAAACACCATGGATGTTTCCTGCTTTAACCGGGGCAGCAGCCGGTCAATACTTTCCCACGGAGAATTGTAATTACCCATAAACACTTGCCCTAACAGGTTAATGACCCCAAGCTTGATGCCATTCACCTCAAATACTTTGGCGCCCACTCCAGGGTTACCTGCTGGAAAATTGTCTGGCCGTAGCATCCACTCCGCATTGTGGATGTACTCCACAATATCTTTGCGGTCCCAGGTATGGTTTCCGCCTGTAATAATGTCTACACCAGCTTCTCGAAGTTCATGGTAGTGCTTTTCACTAATCCCAAAACCATGGGTGGCATTTTCGCCATTGGCAATTACCGCCCCAGCAGGCTCAGTTAGGGTAGCTAAATACTGCTTAACCGCCTGCCTGCCAGACTTACCGACAATATCGCCAAAATAAAGAATATCAAAAGTACTGGGAGAGGAAGACACGGGTAATCCTTCGTCTGGAAGTAAACACCACATAAACTAACGCTTAAACATTACCACCCTCAACATCGAATACCAAGACGTCTCACCGGAGTCTTTTGGCTGTGATTCACACTTAGCCCAATATCTCAATCAATAAATATTCACGGTAATAGGAAGAAAGGCTTAAGGTTCTACCACTTTCGTCGATAAAAATAGTACTTAAGTATTGCACCGGTGCGGAAGACAATGGAACAAAAAAATGAGAGAGCCTGGCTAAGAGCCAGAATCTTAAGAAGCGATGGAAATGCCCACCGCTATATCTGCTTTTTAGGTAATAAGGTCGCTTCTTTTACCACTCGCAAAGAGGATCCAGATACCCTCATCGCATTGTTATTCGGCCATCTCAACGGCGCGTTCGCCAGACTTACTTCTCCTCAGCTCCAAGCCGCTCTCAGCGCTTTTCTTGCCTTACTCCTCCTCTCCTCGCCTTGCCTCACGTACACAGCCCATGCCTTACCTGCCGGTTATCAAGTAGTGTCTGGAGACGTGGAATTTCACACCGACGGTCAAACCCTCAATATCACCAGTAACTCTAATCAGGCCATCATCAATTACCAAAGCTTCAATATCGGCGCCGGTGAGACAGTTAATTTCTTTATGCCGGGCAGTGCTGCCAGCATTCTCAACCAGGTTTTGGGCAGTGGTGCCACCCTTATTAACGGCCAGCTCAATGCCAACGGCATCGTCCTCCTCACCAACCCCAACGGCATCAATATTGGAGCTGCTGGAGCCGTTCAAACCGGTGGCTTTCTGGCCTCTACCTTACCTATCAGTGACGCAAACTACTTGGCAAACCAATGGTCCTTTGCAAATAGCAACGAAAACGCCTCGGGTATTGTCAACGAAGGCAGTATCCTCACCGAAAACGGTGGTTTTGTGGTCTTGGCAGGGGGAGCCGTCCAAAACACCGGTAACATTGTGGCGCCCAATGGTCATATAAGCTTGGCAGTAGGCGATAAGATCCAGGTAAACGTGGGGCAAAACCTCTCTATCGAAGTTACGGTGGATGAAGCCCTAAAGAACCAAGTAGATGGGGTACAAGACGCCATTCTTAACACCGGCACAATTGAAGCACATACGGTTGAAATGGTGGCGGAGCTAGAGAAAAGCTTGTACCAAAGCGTTGTCAACACTTCTGGTATCGTCCGGGCCTCTGCCATCAACAAAGAAGGCGGCAAAATTGTAATGTCCGGCTCTGATGGAGACGGCTCTGCCCACATTCAAAATTCAGGGACCCTTGAGGCCAATGCCACAGAGAACATCGGGCCCGGCGGAGAGATTACGCTTCAAGCCGATACCATCACCCACAGCGGCACCATTCAGGCAGACGGGGCAAACCAGCAAGCTGCAGGAAACATCGACATTGATTCGACTCAAAAAACCCTACTGGCTGATGGTAGCCTGACCAGCGCCAGAGGCCTGGGAGAAGCCAGCGGCGGAGGCGATATCCGTATCTGGTCTGATGTGGAAACACACTTTGAATCCGGTGGGGTCATTGATGTTCAGGGCGGCACCATCTCTGGCGACGGGGGGTTTGCAGAGGTCAGCGCCGTAGACACCGTGTTTTATTCTGGATTTGCTACCGGACAAGCCGTAGACGGAGTCAACGGAAGTATTTTGATTGACCCCGCCATCATCCGTATTCGGGCCGCCGGCCCTGGCGGAACCAACAATGTTCCCTTCAGCGATCCCAATAATTCCGGTTCCCAGTCCATTTTTCAAGCAGATAGCTTCAGCGGCTTCAGCAATGTTACCCTAGAAGCTACCAACGATATCTATGTAGAGACCCCCTGGGATCTCAGCGGGGTAACCTCGGGCAATGCCGTCACCTTAAGAGCTCGAGATGACATTTTCGTCCAACAAAACATTACCACCGGTGGCGGGGATATTAACCTGCTGGCCAACTATGATTTTTCAGGTGTTGGCGGGTCAGGACCTTCTAATAGCGGAGACGTCACTCTTTACCCGGCAGCCACCCTTACCAGTAATGGCGGGGATATTACCCTTAGTGGCCGGGTGATTACCGGGAACGGCAATATCCTTAGCGGGGGGGGTGATGTTCAAGCCCTTTCTACTTACAGAAATACCGTTACTCTGGCCGGTACGGTGAATACCGGCGGAGGCGATCTTACGGTTGCCGGTCGCAACGTTCGGCTGAACGGGAATATCACAGCTCATAACTTAACAGCCCAAGATACTTACAGCACCGGAACCATTCAGGTAAACGGCGCCGTCACCACCACCGGCGACGTCCATTTTGAAGTCAATAACCACAATAACAATGACATCATTATCAACGCCGCCGGTAGTTTACAAGCTGCCGGAGATGTTCTGTTTGAAGCTCGTGATGACATTGTCGTCTCCGGTATTCTCAGTGGCGGCAACACCGGAACAAGCATCAACCTCCGCTCCCGGGACGATATGACCCTGAACCAAAACGTGACCACCACCGGCGGCGATATCAACCTCACCACCAATTACGATTTCTCCGGCGCTTGGGGCGTAGGTGCCTCTGGCAACGGGGATCTTCGAGTCAACGGTGCATCCACATTGGACAGTAACGGCGGAGACGTTAACCTGCTGGGCCGAGTCCTTACCCTCACCGGTAACCTCAATAGCGACGGCGGCCAGGTAACGGCGACTTCAACGGCTAACAGCACTGTCACTTTTGCTGGCGCCGTCAACACCGGCACAGGCGATCTTACCGTAGCCGGCCGTAACGTCCGACTCAATGGCCCCATGACAGTCAATAACCTTACCGCACAAGATACCTTCAGCACCGGCACCATCCAGGTGAACGGCGCCATAAACGCCACCGGAGATGTGCATTTCGAAGCCAATAACCATACTAACAACGATATCGTTATCAACGCCGCCGGCAGTCTACAAGCTGCCGGAGACATTCTATTTGAATCACGGGATGATATTACGATTTCCGGCGCCCTAACCGGTGGCGGCACTGGGACCAGCGTCAACCTCCGGGCCCGCGATGACATGACCCTAAACCAAAACGTGACCACCACCGGTGGGGATATTAATCTCACCACCAACTACGATTTCTCCGGCGCTTGGGGCGTAGGCCCTTCCGGCAGTGGTGATCTCCGGGTAAACGGAGCCTCCACCCTTACCAGTAATGGTGGAGGCGTTAACTTGCTGGGCCGAGTCATTACCCTCACCGGCGATCTCAATAGCAACGGCGGCGATGTCGCCATCACATCTACGGGTAACAATGCCATTACCTTAACCGGCAACGTGGATACCGGCAGTGGTGATTTCACCGGCTCAGGTCGCTATGTAAGGCTCTACGGTAATCTTGACACTAATAACTTGTACACCCACGATACAACCAGCAGCGGTAATGTCGTTGTCACCGGCGATGTTAACGCAACGGGCAATGTTCATTTCTTGGCAGACGGGCATGCGGCAAACGATGTGGTTGTAGGCGCCACCGGCAGTGTTCAAGCAGGTGGAAACATACTGTTTGAAGCCAGAGACGATGTCTCTATTACCGGTGACCTTAGTGTGAACGGGAATAGCACTCTCACATTAACAGGTGATATGGAAGGCAATAATGATGGCAATGCCAACCTACTGGCTGGCAGTACCGTTTCTGCTGAAAACGGTTTGGTCAAATTGGACGGCGTTAACATAAACTTCCGAGGCGATCTCACCACCACGGGTGGCACGGTTGATGCCGACGCCACCAATTCCATTGCCACCACAAATACGAACGCCTTTTCCAGCACCTCCGGTGACTTGCTTCTGGACGCTGGAAATGATCTTACACTTCACGGTTCTTACACCCTCACCAATGGGGACATGATTCTGGATGTCAATGATGACATCACTGGCACCAACGGCAGCACCATTACCCTGACCAACGGTGATTTCCGCATCGATGATGGGAACCGAATCACCATGTACACCAATATCAATGCCCGGGATATTTCCATGGTCAATGACGAGTACCTGGATATTCGAGGTGCCCTGAACGCCAGTCGGGATATTTCTCTAACCACCACGCATAACACCTACGATGTTCGTCTTCTCAGCGGCGCCGGTATTACCGCAGGAAACGACGTTACCCTGATTTCTCGAGACAGCTTTGACATCCGCACACCCATTACGGCAGGCGGCGACATTACCCTAACGGCCAACTCTGACGGAAACAACGCCGGTAACGTGCTAACCCGTAGCGGTGGTGTTTTAACCTCTACCAATAACGACATTACGATGTCTGGCAGAAACATCACCCTACAAGGCGCAGCCGATGCCGGCACCGGCGATATCACCATGACCACCAACGGATCTATCGCCACCAGTGATCCCCTTTCTGCCGCCAACATTACCGGAACTGCCAATGTCAGTATCACCGTAACGGATAACATGACGGTTACAGATAACATTAGCCTCCTCGCCGATTATGAAGGCAACAATTCCGGCAATCTCACCATTGGTCGTCCGCTTACCAGTACCAATAACGGTTCCATCACTCTGGGCGGGGCCCGGATTGATATCAATTCCACCGTTGATGCAGGCGCGGGCAGCATTAACCTGCTCCCCAGCCGCAACAAAAATATTGATGTCGGCGGCGCCTCAGACAACGCAGACAACGGCAGCCGAATCGATATTTCCGTCCAGGAAATGAATCGCCTTTCTGCCGGTGAGGTGACCATCGGATCCACGGATTACACCGGCAATGTGGATGTCATCCGAAACATAAACTTAACAGGCCTGTACGATTTAACCTTAGCCAACGGCGGCAACATCAACGCCGCTGGTCGAGCCTGGACCTTTGGCGGCCAGGAATTAAACGCAAACGCCTTGGGCAACGTCACCCTTACTGCGCCACAAGCTCTGTCTTTGGGTAGCATTACGGGAAATAATGTGACACTGACTGCCGGTGGCGCTGATATTTTAAACAGCACTGGTGGCGCCGTTGATCTCTCTGCAACCAGCCTAAGTGTTAACAACGCAAACAACGTCTCGTTTACAGAAACTGATGGCTTAACCATTCAAGACTCTACCGTCACCGGTAATTTTAACCTTACGGCTGGCGCAGACATTCAACTGAACCACGTCAACGCAACTGGCGTTACTTTAGAAAGTACTGGAGGATCTATTTTAGATGCCAATGGAGGAGCAATGAACGTAACGGCAACTCAAAATTCATTCTTACGTGCTGGCGGCACCATCGGCACCGACTTGGATCCGTTGGAAGTCAACTTCACCGGCGCTGATTTAACCGTTGCTGCCGGAGGCGTGTTGAACGGCATATCGGTCAATATTAACGGGGTCGTCAACCCCAATGACATTTTGCAAACCGAAAACTTTTTCTACGGTGAAGTGATCTTTAACGGCCAATCCCTTAGCGTCCCTGGCCCGCCTGTAGATAACAGCGTCGATATCAGGCCGCTGCTGCAACACAGTAATGTGGACGCCATTGAAGCACATACAGATGGACACTCCTCTACCAGCGCAAACAATCAGCTCAATACCAAAGGTCTTGCTCAACAGTCCAATAAACAGAGCAATCTCTTTAACCCCCATTCAGAATCTATTTCCATCAAACCCGTCCCTGAAACCACCCTGGGAACCATCGTGAATCTAAACAAGGTTCAAACAACGCCAGCTGTCTCCTCGCAAAGCGCCAACACAACTCAACATTCGGTAGAGACACGGACTGAATCCACCAGTTTTCTTAGTCTGGCAAACGATATCAATCATCTTTCCGTCACGCTTCCGGCAGAAAAACGGGCTTACAGCCTGGCGCCAGGCAGTAACCGGGTAACCATCACCGATGCCGCCACCCAAGAGGTCATCAAGCACATTAAAGTCGCCCAGAAAGGAACTTCCTTGGCCTATGACCCCGGCACCCGCTACCTGTTTGTGACCGATGCAAGCGCCAATACGGTGATTGTTATTGATACCCGGGCAGATGAAGTCATTGGAGAATTCGAAACCGGTGACTCCCCGCAAGACATCGTCATCGACACTGAACGCCGCCTAGGGTACGTCGCCAACGAAGGCAGCAACACCGTCACCGTCTTTAACACCACCACATGGCAACCAGAAGCAACGCTCAACTTGACAGACAGCCCCTACGCCCTGTCTTTAGGCAATGCTGGTAAAACCTTAACCGTCACCAACACTCACGGAGAATCGGTTGGAGAAATAGACACCGTTTCTGCCTTAGCAAAAGCTGCCGCAGGCAATCAGGTTTCCAGCCGTTAGATCTATACCCTACTCTATCTAGCGCTGAACAGGTGGGTATAATTTTCTAGATGCTTTGACTTCGCCTATCCTTGTTGCATACAATTCATACAACAAGTGGCCAATTTGGCACATCCTTTTCAGAGAGGCTAGGTAGACGTGACACAGACGATTCAAACCGTGGGTATTATCGGCGCCGGCACCATGGGGGCAGGTATTGCCCAAATTATTGCCCAACGAGGAACTTCCGTTTTCCTCTATGATATTGATGACGCCTTACTTTCAAAAGCAGTGAACCGCATTGAAACCTTTATGGACGCAGGCAAGCAAAAGGGCAAAGTGACCGATGCTGAGATCGACGCCGTCAAACAGCATCTAAACGTCACCACAGATCTAAAACAAGCTGCCCAAGTTGATCTCATTATTGAGGCTGCCCCGGAAAACCTGGATCTTAAAAAAGATCTGTTTCACCGGCTAGACGGCTTGGCCCCGGCTAACACCCTCCTCACCAGCAACACGTCTTCTGTCTCTATCACAGCTCTGGCGGGGGCGACCAACCGCCCTGGCAAGGTAGCTGGTCTACATTTTTTTAATCCAGCACCGTTAATGCCGTTGGTTGAGGTTGTTCAATCCATCCCCACCACAGATGAGACCGTGGAAAGTCTCAAAACGTTTGCCAAGGGTTTAGATAAAACCCCTGTAGTTGTGAAAGACACCCCCGGTTTTATCGTCAACCGAATTGCCCGACCCTTTTACGGCGAGGCCTTAAGACTTCTTGGCGGCAATGCTGCCTCTGTTGAAACCATCGACACCATCGTCAAAGAGGCCGGTGGTTTTAAGATGGGACCTTTTGAACTCATCGATCTCATTGGCGTAGATGTAAACCTTGCCGTTAGTGAATCGGTTTATGAGGCCACTTACCACGAACCTCGGTACCGCCCTCACCCGCATCAGCGGCGAATGGTGGAAGCCGGTCACCTGGGCAAAAAATCGGGCAAAGGATTTTACGATTATGAATAAAGTGACCCCGCAAAATATCCTCATTGTCGGCAACGATGACGACAAAATTGTCCAGGTCATAGCCAAACAGTGTGAGCAGGCCGGCCATCAGGTAACTCGGGCAGACGGCCTGGAGGTACTGACCTTGGAAGAAGAGTCTGAGTTTCACACCGTCTTTTCTTGTCTCACCGGTTTTTACGCCGTCAACGAAGTCTGTACTAAGGTCAAGGTGACTGATGACACGCTGTTTATCGTTTCTTGCCTGTACGATCATGCCGTCGGCTCTATTCAACGGGATGATCTCGTTGTTGGATTTAGCCCTTTAGCCCTCTATTGGGACAGCTTGGTGGTAGAACTGGCGTCTACCATGAATACCAGTGACGCCACCATGAACCGAGCCACCGCCCTGATGGAAAATATCGGCCTGAAAGCCTACACCATGAAAGAGACCCCCGGCTTGGTCATGCCTCGGATTCTGGCCACTCTGGCCAACGAAGCAGCTTATGCGCTGATGGAAGGCATTGCCAGCGCAGAAGATATTGATACGGCTATGAAACTTGGCACCAACTACCCTGAAGGCCCTCTGCGCTGGGCCGATAAAATCGGCATTGATGTCATTTACGACATCCTGCAATTCCTCTACACCGAATACCGTGAGGATCGCTACCGCGCCGCACCATTGATCACCCGGATGATGCTGGCCGGAAAAGTCGGCGAAAAAGTCGGCGAGGGTTTTTATACGTATTCTGAAGCAAACAAGCCTGTCCCGGCCGGATCCAACGCTTAAACTAATTTCAACTACTTTTTTTGCAAAATTCAGCCAGACCCTTCATCATAGAGTGAGTCTCTATAGTACTTATCCTTTATCTTTTTGGATGGAACACTTGGCATGATTTGTAAAAAAGCTGACCATAAGTATACGCCTCTACTCCTCTTCACCCTCGTGATGATATTTGGTTTAGTCTTTGTCAGCTGCCAGCACAAAGAAGAGCCGACCAGTGTTTCCCGAAAAGCCAGGCTGAATCTTCCTCCTGCATATGCCCCCATCCGTCCTCAATTGCCACCAGAAGAACCCACCGATACAGCGTCAGAAACAGACTTAAGTACCGAAACCACGGAAGCGATCGGACCTGCTGAATCTACCGCTTTAGAACAGCCTTTCCCACAAGTAGAAGCCGCACCCGGCCCACCAGAACCACAAACCATCGGCCCGCCGGCGCTCCTCCCAGAACCCGGACCCGAGCCGCTTTCTGACAGCTCACCTTAATCGATTGAATATCACGGGAAAATCGTACCCGAATAGAAAGACCAAAGGTACAATAGGAAGATGTCCAACACTGCGGTTATTGTGGATGCCCTGAGAACCCCCGTCGGTCGCTATGCCGGGGCATTAAAAGATGTTCGCCCGGATAATCTGGCTGCCTTGGTTCTCAAAAATTTGATGGACCGAAACCCTCAAGTTTCCTCCGCAGAGATTGAGGATGTCCTGTTAGGCTGTGCCAACCAGGCGGGTGAAGACAACCGAAACGTGGCCCGGATGGCCACGTTGCTGGCCGGGCTTCCAGAGACTGTTGGCGGCGGCACCGTCAACCGCCTGTGCGGCAGTGGGCTGATGGCCATTAACCAAGCCGCCCATGCCTTAAGCTTTGGCGATGGAGAAATCTTGCTGGCCGGTGGTGTGGAAAGCATGAGCCGAGCTCCTTATGTCATGGCCAAAGCCGAGAAAGCCTTCAAGCGTCCCCCACCAGAAATGTATGACACCACCATCGGCTGGCGATTTACCAACCCCACCTTAGCCAAGATGCACTACCCTTACGGTATGGGCGAAACTGCCGAGAACTTGGCGGAAAAATATAAGATTACCCGAGACGCCCAAGACGCCTTTGCCTTAAACAGCCAACAAAAAGCCGCCGCCGCCATCAAGGCGGGTAAATTTGATGAGGAAATGATTTCCGTCTCTATTCCGCAACGCAAAGGTGATCCAATTCTGGTAACCACCGACGAACACCCTCGCCCGGAAACGACGTTAGCAGACTTGGCCAAACTGAAACCTGCCTTCAAGCAAGACGGCACAGGCACCGTCACCGCAGGCAATTCCTCCGGCATCAATGATGGTGCTGCTGCGGTGTTGATGATGACTGAAGACAAAGCCAAGTCTCTTGGCCTAAAGCCTATGGCCAAAGTCATCGCCACATCAGTCGCTGGGGTGGACCCGGCCATCATGGGCATCGGCCCGGTCCCCGCCACCCAAAAAGCCTTAAAACGCGCCGGACTCACCCTTAAAGACATCGGCCTCATCGAACTCAACGAAGCCTTCGCCGCCCAGTCCCTGGCCTGTCTTCAAGATCTGGATATCGACCCCAAAGACGATCGCCTCAACGTCAACGGCGGCGCCATTGCCCTGGGCCACCCTCTGGGGTGCAGCGGGGCCAAAATTATGACCACGCTGCTGTATGAAATGCGTCGCCAAAACATCCAATACGGCCTCGCCACCATGTGCATCGGCGTCGGCCAAGGGATTACAACAGTCGTGGAGAACACCAATTAAAAACAAGGAGAGAGACATGAGCCAACAACCCATCTACATCATCGACGGCGTCCGCACCCCCATCGGCGCTTTTTTAGGCGCTCTCTCCAATGTCCATGCGGCCCACCTTGGTGGCACTGCGATTAAAGCCTTATTGGAACGCACCAACGTTCCTGCTGACAGAATTAACGAAGTCCTTATGGGCTGCGTCCTCCCCGCCGGCCAAGGCCAAGCCCCCGCTCGGCAGGCTATGCGATTTGCCGGTATCCCTGATGGGGTGGGCGCCGTCACGGTGAATAAAGTCTGCGGCAGCGGCCTCAAAACCGTGATGATGGGGGCCACATCTATCCTGGCAGGCGAAGCAGATCTGGTCGTGGCAGGCGGCATGGAATGCATGAGCCAGGTGCCCTATTACGCCTCTGGCGCCCGCACCGGCTTTCGGATGGGCCACCAAACCCTGACCGACGGCATGATCTATGACGGCCTATGTGACCCGTATGATGATTTTCATATGGGCAACGCCGGTGAGAAATGCGCCGACAAGTACAAATTCAGCCGGGAAGCTCAGGACGAATTCTCTGCCCGCAGCTACCACCGGGCCCAAGATGCCGTGAACAGCGGCAAGTTTAAAGGTGAGATCACTCCGGTGAGTATCCCCCAGCGTAAGGGTGATCCTGTGGT
>JAHQWC010000145.1 GCA_019634025.1 Vampirovibrio sp. | reverse complement strand
TGTTAAACCCTGCCTTGTTCAACCGATGAATAGCATCGATAGCGTGCTGGGCCGTATGAATACGGCTAAGTTTTTTTAGCTCAGCGTCGTCAAAACTTTGAATACCGACACTAACCCGGTTGAAGCCGAGTGCCCGATAAGCAGCAGAATCATCGGCCATGGCTTCAGGATTTATTTCCAAGGTGATCTCGACATTGTCAGCAGAGGTTGTGTATTGATTTAGGCAGTCAAAGATCTGCTGATAAAGAGAGGCAGGTAATAGAGACGGGGTGCCACCGCCGACATAGAGGGTGGTAATGGGTTGAGGCGGTATGTTTTTAAATCGAGCTTGAATCTCTTGGCAGGCAGCATCCACATAGGCTTGTTGGCCACCGTATTTGTAGAGAACGACGGCGAAGTCGCAGTAGATGCATTTGGACTTGCAGAAAGGGATGTGGAGATAGAGGTACATGGCTTGCTGATTGTAGCAGAAAGCATAAAGTTGATATTTTAATAATAAAATCTATCTTAAGCGTGATGTACGTCTTAAGCTAGGAGCAATAACAACTGCAAATGTGTTTTCTATACCTTTAAGAGCGCGGCGAGCTTTTACTTTTTTATATTGATGCTTTGCAACACGGCGACCTTTCATTCGTAATCTTGTGGTTTGAGTATTAAACCAATCTCCCCACTGTGTAGCCTCTGCAATCAAGTGCATAGCTTTTGCAGCTCTTGTTAATTTTATTGCATCATTATCTCTCCAGTCACAAACTCTTCTTCTTTCTAATAAACCTATACCTCTTCCAGATGGGGTTATCATTAAATCTGATATACCACTTCTTATAGAAAGCTCATTAATAATTCTATGTAGCGGCCCAGAAGGAAAACGTGATTCACGATTATGAGAGTGAATCTTTGGTTGCTCACGAGGTAAGCGGTGCCATTCTGGAATAGTTGTTCTAGGCAAAACTACTCTAATACTGTTCTTAGCTAATATTCTTCTTTTTTTTGGAGTAGTAGGAAGAGACTCGGATGCTCGAAGATGACAGGTTGCGGAAAATCTCACAGAACCATGATGAGAAGCAGATATAAACATTGAAAAACTACTTAGCTATAATATATTGGCAACGTATTATCCGTTATAAAAAGTATAAACGTGACAATATATGCTTTTTTTCACATAAAACGTTACATCAGGTATCTTAACCACATATACACGGAGCTAATGGCCAGCGAGATCACCATAATCAGCCCACCGATTTTCATGAACTGTAAAAAATAAATCGGATGCCCGTGGCGGTGGGCCATATCGGCCACCAGAACGTTGGCGCTGGCGCCGATCATTGTGCCGTTGCCGCCCAGGCAGGCGCCCAGAGCCAAAGACCACCAGAGGGGTTCCAGGGTAATTTCCGGGTTGTGAATACCCAACTGCTTGACCAAAGGAATCATGGTGGCGGTGTAGGGAATGTTGTCGATAATGGCGGACAGCACGCCGGACATCCAGAGCAAGGCGATGGTCATAATGGTAAAGTCGCCTTGGGTAACGTCAAAAAACCGTTCAGCCAGATATTCAATGGTGCCCACTTTTTCAACCGCGCCAATCAGAATAAAGAGGCCAATAAAGAAGAAAATCGTCGTCCATTCCACGTCATCCCAGATGTGTTTTTTGTTTTCAAACAGCAGCAGGATTGAGGCGCCAGCCAGTGCAATAGTGCCGGGTTCAAGATGAAAGATATGGTGGACCACAAAGCAACTGACCACCAGAAGCAAGACCAGGATGGATTTGATCATCAAACCTTTGTCGGTAATGACGCCATGAAGACTGATGTCTGCCATCTCCTGTTTGGCGGCATCCGGTAGTTTGAGATCGTTACGATAGATCCAGGCCACCACGGCCATACAAATTGGGTAGATGACAATAATGACCGGGGCCAGATTGACCAGAAACTCGTAAAAACTCAGGCCAGATGCGCTACCCACCATGATATTAGGCGGATCGCCAATAAGGGTAGCCGTCCCACCAATGTTAGACGACAGAGTAACCGCCACCAGGTAGGGAACCGGAGAAATATTGAGGCGGCTGGCGATGGCGGTGGTCACAGAGCCAATGAGGAGGACGGCGGTGACGTTATCCAGAAAAGCGGAGAGCACGGCAGTGATGGTGGCAAACACCAGCATCAACTTCATCCCACTGCCATCAACGCTTTTGGCGGCCATTAAGGCCAAATAACGAATAGCGCCGGTTTCCTTCAGGATATTGACCATAATCATCATCCCCACCAACAGGAAGATGACGTTCCAGTCTACCGAGGCAAAGGCTTCTTCCTGGCTCACCACGTGCGTGATCATCATCAGGGAGGCTGCCAGCAGGGCAATAACTACTTTGGGGACTTTTTCTAAAGAGATGAAGATATACGCCAGAACCAACACAATGTTGGGGAGCATGGCCATTTGAGGAGACAGGGTGGCAGCAGCGGACATAGAAGAAGACTTTCTTGAATCAAAACGTGTTTATCCGTCTCGTATATGTACCATACCTGTTTATGGTTTAAAACCCTGATTAGAAAAACCCTTTGATCCCTGGAATAGCCCTGATAAGCATCTGATGGATAGCAGTTCTGCTATCACTCGATATAAATTATTTCAAATTTGGGGGCAATTTTCCTCAATAACATGTTTTTATTATATTACAGATGGATAGGAGGAGTGTTTATGGAACTGAATAGTTCTTATATTCTGAGCAAATTTAACAGTGTTTTTACTCGGTATGATGATGAGCAGGATGGATTAGACCGCACAGAGATAGCAGAAGCTATTTTAGACCACAACACGACCGGTAACCCGGTAGACAGAAGCATTGCCGGACTTTTGTCCACCTTTTTGGTGGGTGGCAACGACAGCTTTGGCCTGTTTTTTGACCCCAACCAGGATGGCAAAGTGCAGCTGAACGAGATGGAACAATTGGCTGCCATGGACGGAAACGACCAAAGCTTTAGCGGTCAGGATTTCCAGGCTGCTTTTCCGGGCCAAAATACCCAAGGTGGCCGTGGCGTAAACCTAAATGAGATTCAGCTCATTGCCGGACCAAACTACCAGGCAGGCAATCCATTAAGTCGGCCTTCCAATCCGTATTTTCCGGGTCAGCCGCCGGTTGGTATGCCCCCAACACCAGGGCCAGGATACCCACCTGCACCCCCACAGTATCCCCCCCAGTACCCTCAATACCCGCAACAACCAGGCAACCCTGGTATGGGGAATCAACAGGGTATGATTCAGATGATGAACCAGTTTTTACAGCTGATGTTGCAGATGCTACCCCTTCTTAACCAGCAACGGCAACAGTAGTTTTAGCCGGCGCCACCGGTAAAGAAACGGGTACATCAGCAGCGTTTGATACCGGCTTTTCGTTGAGCAACACCTGACGCGTGGCGTCATCCCATCGAATGGTGTGGACGACATGCTTTGTCAACGGTGTTTTAGACCAGCGCAAGCTATTCTCGCCCTGTGTCAGCAGCGCCGGTTCTGAAGCAATGATGGGAACCTGCCGTCCGGATTGAAGCGTTTTAATGCCCAAATAGGCATTATTTCGCTCATCGCTATGGACAAGCATGACATTACCGTCGGTCATTACCATAATGCCAATCTCAGTATGAGGTTTGCTGTGCATGATTAGCTGGTCAACAGCATCTTTAAAATGCTTTTTAAGTATATCTAATGAGATCTTTTTACTATCAAGAGAACCCGTTTTTTCCAAAATATTTCCCACTATATAATGGAAACCCCTTTCGCTATCAGTTGCGCCTTCTACCTGAAGACCTAAACGTTTTTCATGTTGTTTTAAGTCATTAGCAATCTCTGGAACCTTCTTACCAGATGAAATAATTGCGCCATTGTGCATAAACGCCCAGTTCTTATAAATATAGGGATGAGCAGCCATTTGTTCCTGCATCGGCATAAACATACCGTTTTCTCGAGTTGCGTGGCGAACATGACCTATCAATGGGTTTGTATGTAATACTTTCCCCATCATTTTGCGATAATCCGAAATATCTTCATGAGCTGTTTTGCCTTGCTTAAAAGGCCCTAACATATTGTGCTTATTAAACCCTAGAAACCCATAACCCTCTTCATGGCCATGTAACCATGTATCTTTTTCTCTAGGAGTAAATTGCGTTTGGATCCAGGTAAAACCATTTTTCACTTGTTTTTTAGGCTTGCTTTGAGAGGCCAAAGAGTGTTCACCATCTAATAATAGATCCCTATTCGTCTGGATCATCTCTTGCTGTTCTGTTTGAGAGAGATCTTTAGGAGCATACACAGCCATAACACGGCACCCAAACCGCAGGGGTTGGTTTGCGATAGTATCTGGAACAGGTGCTGAAGGAGTGGAGGCTTTTGGAGAAATAGAATGCCCACGCCCCAAAGCCGATGTTGGTGTGAGATGCATGAAAAAATACCCTGATCAGAAATGGATGAGGCTTATTATACGCTTAACCCTTGCTATTGGAAAGCTGGGTAGACAGTAAAGGCCACAAATCCAACACCACCCCCTGGATGCCGTTCACCATAAACTGTACCCCCACGCAAAGCAGAATAAACCCCATCATCCGGGTAAACGCTTTCATCAGCGTGGGCCCCAGCTTATCCATCAGGAAGTGGCTGCCCCGAAGGGTAATATAGCAGCCCAGGCTCACCAACAGAATAATGAGAAGGATTAAGGGGTAATGCGCCGGACTGGTGGCGTCAGCCGTCATCCCAATGAGGACAGCAATGGCGCCGGGACCGCTCATCAGCGGCATGGCCAGGGGAGAGAAGGCGATGCCTTCTTTGTCTTCGGCTTCTTTTTGTTCATCAGGCGACAGGCGGTCGCGTTTGTTGAGCATGCCGAAGGCGGAGTTCAGAATCATGATGCCACCGGCAATTCGCAAAGCGTGAATGGAGATGCCAAAAAAGCTTAGGATCAGGCTACCGGCCACAAAAAATAACAGCAGAATGATGAGGACATTAAGGGTAGACTTCCAGGCCACGTGCCGACGTTCTTTAGCGTCCATCTGGGTGGTCAGGGTGACAAAAATCGGCGCCGCCATCAGCGGATTCACGATAGAGGCCAATGAAATAAAGGAGCCGATAAAATAGGCCAGTAGCGGATTCATAACAGTTACTCAACAGGAATAAGGAACACGATTGTTGAGCATATGAATACCATAAAAACCGTGTTGATTAAGGAAGAAGGCCCTTCTTTTCCAAAAACTCTTTGGCCACTACGGCCGGAGATCGTTGATTAAGATCCACGTCATAGTTCAAGGCCATCATGGTGTCTTCATCAAGGGCGCCTGCCAAGCTTGTCAAAATGCCGGTGAGTTCAGGATGCTCATCGAGCACCTGCTGTCGAATGACCGGTGCGCATGTATAAACAGGGAAAAACCCTTTATCATCTTTTAAGAGCAGCAGGTTATTGGCCTTAATCCGGCCATCAGTGGAGTAAGCAAAAATGGCGTCTACCTGGCTTTTCGCCACCGCTTCGTACATCAGCGCAGAAAACAAATCACGCTCCTCACCAAAGTCAAAGTAGGTTTTTTTGAAATTAGGGTACCCATCTTCTCGTTCGGTAAATTCGGCAGGAAGGCCAACACTAAGTTGCGAAGCAGGAACAGCAAGATCCGAAATGTTAGACCAGCCATTTTTTTTCGCGTCTGCCTGGCGAACAGCCAGAGCATAGGTATTGTTAAACCCTAAAGAGTCTAACCATACCACGTTAAATTTCTCCTGATACCCTTGTCGAACCACACGGAAGCTTTCTTCCGAATCAGTAATGGGGTCCATCTTCAGCATGACGGACAAGGCCGTGCCGGTATATTCCGGGTACAAATCGATTTCACGATTAATTAATGCGCCGTGGGTAATTAAGGTGCCGCCTAAATTAAACTTTTTTTCCACTCGAAGATCCGTGTTGGCTTCAATGAGCTGCGCCATCATTTCACCGAGGATAAGCTGCTCGGAGAATTGCTTGCTGCCAATACGAATCACCCCCTGTGTGTTCCCTGCCTGACTCACACTGTTAAACACAGCCAAGCCGGCAACAAGCAAAGCCAATACACCTGCAACAACACCGACGGTTTTACGCTGAGAGGCAGGGGTTTGAGTGCTGTCCAGAATTTTGCCCAGCCATCCAATAGCAAAATCCACAAGCAAGGCCAGCAATGCTGCAGGAATGGCGCCCAGTAAAATAAGCGGCGTGTTAGATAAACTTAACCCCCGGTTGATAAACTGACCCAGGCCACCGGCGCCGATAAAAGCCGCCAACGTCGCAATACCCACCCCAACAACAGCAGCGGTACGAATACCGGCGAGAATCACCGGCATGGCCAAGGGCAGTCGAACCATCCAGAGTTGTTGGAAGCGATTCATCCCCAGGCCGCGCGCAGCTTCCATGACGGCAGGCGCAACACCCTGCAATCCGGTAAGCGTATTTCGGACGATGGGGAGAAGGGCGTAGAGCGTGAGGGAAATCAGCGCCGGGAGGGTGCCGATTTTTTGGAACAAGGCCAACAGCATCACCAACATGGCCAGACTGGGAATGGTCTGGAGCATGCCCACCAGCCCCATGATGGTTGAGCGGAGCCAGAGATAGCGGAAGGCCAACAGACCAATAGGAAGGCCGATAACAACGGCCAGACCCGTGGAAACACCGGTAAGCAACAAGTGTTCGTTAAGCCGTTGAATCAGTTCCGGGAAGCGTTCAGAGACAAAAGCAATCCAGTCAAAATCGTTCATTCACCCAGTCCCTCCTGAAGCTCTTGCTGGATTTCTTGGAAGGCGGCGAGTTGTTTGGCAGGCTTTTCAAACAGATCTTTCACAAAATCAGTGGCTGGATTTTGAAGCACCTCTTCTTTGGTGCCTACCTGCTCCAACTGGCCTGCATGCATAATGGCGATGCGATCACCCAAGGCCAATGCCTCAAAAAGGTCGTGGGTCACAAAGACGATGGTTTTATTGAGGGTGTGCTTGAGATGCAGTATTTCTTGCTGCAAGTCATCACGGGTCAGGGCATCCAGGGCGCCAAAAGGTTCGTCCATCAGCAGAATATCAGGATCTGCGGCCAAGGCTCGTGCAACACCGACACGCTGTTGTTGTCCGCCAGAGAGTTCTTTGGGGAAACGTTTGCCATAGGTTTCCAGCGGCAGACTGACCATGTCCAACAGTTCTTTAGAGCGCTCGTATCGTTTGGCTTTATCGAACCCCAATAGCTTTAAGACAATACCCACGTTTTCTTCAATGGTCATATGGGGAAACAGGCCGATGCCCTGAAACACATAGCCAATGGAGCGTTTTAGATTAACCGGATCCTGATCCAACACGTTTTGACCGTTCACCTCAATTCGGCCCGAAGTGGGTTCAATGAGGCGATTAATCATTTTCATGGTGGTGCTTTTACCGCAGCCGGAAGATCCCAGGAGAACAAAGAGTTCTCCGGGTAGGATTTGCAAAGACAGTTTATTGACGGCAAATGTATTGCCGCCATCAAAAGATTTGGAGACCTGATCCAAGGTGATCAAACGCAATTCCCCAACAATCACAAATCGTTCTCGCCATTCCTTAAAAGCCTACCCCAACCGAGGAATGGATCCAAATGGACCTGTTGATACTATTACCTTGGGCGTAATAACCAACATCGTTGACACCCACCCAAATCCGGCTACCCTCTCAACAAAGATCTAAAATACTATGCCAACGCTCCCCAAAAGATCCCAAAGATCCCAAATTAAAATTCCTAACCAGGATCCCAAAGTTTGGGCTTTGTTATAATGACCCCAGTCTTGTAAAGCGTTTAAGGAGAACAGAGAGATGATTACCCTTGAAGATGCCCGTAAAGTGATTGACGCAGCGGAGAAGAAGGCGGTGGAAATTGGCCAGCCCATGAATATTGCCGTGGCCGATGCCGGGGGAAACCTGGTGGCCCATGTGCGGATGGATGACGCCTGGATTGGCAGCATTGATATTTCCATCAAAAAAGCCTACACTTCTCGGGCATTTGACATTGCCACCAAAGACTTGGCCCAGCACAGCCAGTCCGGCGAGCAGTTTTTTGGCATCCATGCTTCTAACAGCGGCAAAATCATGGTGTTTGCCGGCGGCATTCCCCTCAAACGCGACGGGAAAGTCATTGGCGCCATTGGCGTAAGTGGTGGATCCGGCGATCAGGATCACGCCGTAGCCGAAGCCGGCGTAAAAGCCTTTGAAGGCGCTTTAGCAGCGGTTTAAAGTACAAACCCTCGTGTCATTCCCGCGAAGGCGGGAATCCACTGTGCGGAGTTAAGTAGATGCAGAACCCTGGTCATACATTTATTCAAGTGCTGAGGATGGATTCCCGCCTTCGCGGGAATGACACGTTAATTGAATAGCCTCTGAATCTCTTCTGGCAGTTGCCGGAGAGGCTTCCACTTTTGATCCACCAGGACACACTTGGTGGTGCCAATCATGACGGTTTTACCAGAGTCTTTTTGGGTAAAGGTTTGCTGAAACACCAGTCGACGACCCTCTTGGGTCATTCGAGAGGTTAGGATCAAGACGTCGTTCATTCTGGCGGGGTGTTTAAACGTAAAATGCTGATCCACCACGGGACATACGTAACCGTCGGCTTGTTCCGGCTTGGGTAAAGAGATGCCCACGGATTTTAATAAATCCACCCGCCCCATCTCCAGCCATTTCGTATAGGCGCCGTGCCACATCACGCCATAGCAATCGGTGTCAAAAATATGTACCGGCACCTCAAAAATATATTCAACAGCTTTAGTTTCATCTGTCTCTAGTGAAGTGTTGGAAGACAAAAGGATACCTCTCTACCTAAAGGGACGTTTAGCATTGTAACAGCTCTGTTTACCTGTGGCGACGGGCTTGGAATCTTATAAAATTATAAAATCCCTGCCAAAATCCCAAAACACCGTTACAATAGGGACAGGTGAAAGAACCCTATACAAGGTTGAAGCAAGCCGCTGCTTGCCGGGAATAGAAAATTTAAGAGTACGGAAAATGAACCACGCGTTTGAAATGATACAAAGCTTTTTTACCCGGATGCGGTGTAATTTTTGCATGCAAAACTTTGAAGAAGCCGACGTCGAACTGATGCAGGAAAACGAAGGCGTGTTTGTGGTGAAGGTAAATTGCCATCACTGTGAGCGAGAAGCCGGCGTTGCAGTTGTGGGTGTTGAGGTTCAGGACGGCGCTGATGATCTCTATGAGTTCAAGGATCCTGAATTTACCGAAGAAGATTTTGAACGTTTAGGCGCCTTGCCCCCCATCCGGGAAGATGATGTGCTGGATGCCCACGAGTTTTTCCAGGGGCTGGATGAAAACTGGCAGAGTATGATCCCCAAAGAGCTCATGCCTGAAGAGATTACATCTGAAGACCCTAGCCTTGAAGAAATTGGCTCACCGGATACAACGCCTGAAACGGAATCCCATTCTGCGTAATCAGGTTATCTCCATTAGATCGATCGACCAACGCCAGTACTTTAACGATTTGTACGGAAGGCATGCTCTTATGGATGGCCTCAATGGCTTGTAATGTGGAGCCGCCAGTGGTAATAACATCTTCTACCAGAACGGCGCGCATCCAAGGTTGCAGGTTCCCTTCCACTTGACGTTGGGCGCCGTGTTTTTTGACCTCTTTACGAACCAGAAAGCCTTCTAGCGGCTTACCCATGGCAGCGCTATGGTATAGGACTGACGAGACAATAGGGTCTGCTCCAATAGACATCCCGCCTACGGCGTCTGCCTGGAGTTCTTGTATGATAGGGGTGAGCAGATGACCGATGAGATAAGCGCCTTCTCCACTCAGAGTGGTCGTGCGGCAGTCGATATAATAATCAGATGTTTTACCGGAAGCCAGGGTGAATTTTCCTTTACGGAAAGAGCGGGTCTGAATTTCTTGGAATAAACGTTCTTTAAAGTGTGTGGTGCTGCAAGCCATGTTCGGCCTCCCGGACTTTTTGCTGTAACAGATCAATCCCCTTTTGCGTCAGCACCTGAGGTGCAAACACCAGGGCCGATTGGTATTTCTCCAGGGCGCCGGTCCAGTTTTTTAAGTGGTGCGCTAGGTGCCCCCACTTTAAATACACCAAGGTTTTCCACGTGTCGTTGTTTTCCCTCAACGCCAAGGCCAACAAACGACTATATATTTCTTCTGCTTTTTCCGGCTGCCGCAAGGCGCTGTAGGTACTGGCCATTAAATCCTGAGTTTTAAAAGCGCCTTCCAAGTTGCCAATGTCTCGATCAAACGCCAAAGATTTTTCAAAGCAAGCCAGTGCTTTTTCATACCCGGTACGGCTGCGTTGCTCTAAATAAATACTGCCCATGTTGGCCAGTGTTACAGCACAAGAGGCCGTATTACCATTGCTTTCATCCAACACTAAAGACTGTTGATACTGAATTAAGGCTTGTTCCGGCTGTTTTAATCTGTCGTATGTTTCTGCCAAATGAAAATGCAGCTCTGCAGTTAGGTAGGGATTTTTGGCCTGAGTGAAATACGCTAAGGCTTTTTCATAATAAGGAATAGCAGATGCTGGGTCGTTGTCTGCTGTTAAGAGCAGCCCGAGTCCCTGATAAAGATCCCCTAGTTGATCCAGTACCTCTGGTTCCGTGAGAGAGCCGGCTTCTAATAGCTCAACAGCCTGCTGTAAATGCTGTTGAGCGGGCTCCAGTTGTTGGTGTTCTCGATAAATATCTGCAAACAACTGATGCGCGTTAACGGCCTGAAGCACTGGAATCTCGGCTGCCATAGCCAGGACTTTTTCCAGACAATGTTTTCCGGCTGAATGCCGCCCCTTAGAAATTCGATGCCGTGCCAAAGCAATAAGCTGCTCCGCCATTTGCCCTCGGTTTTGAGACGCCACCGCCTGAGCCAAGGCCTGCTTAATCTGAGTTTCCATCGGATCAGTATGTCCTGACGGCGACTCAGCTAGGTTTATATCTTCGCTATGTTGGTATACCTCAGGTTCAGAAACCTGAGTATTATGAAACAAGTTGGGCTTTGGCGAGATTTCTTCCTTCAAAGGACTTTCTTCGCCATAAAGGAGCTGTTTTTCTTCCTCAGTCAGGGCAAGATCATCTGAGCTGGAAACATCCCAGGGGTCTTCGCCAACGGCTTGAAACACTTCTTTCTCAGGGGTTGGAGGTAAGGTTTTTGGGATTGCCTCGCGTTCAGACAGATCTTCAGGGAGATCCATCTCTCGATAATCACCCAAGGTATACAGTTTTGGACTGGGGCCGGGCTGGATACTTTTGTAGAAATAAGCTTTGGTATCCATCATGGCCTGAGAAGACTCCATGGTCGCCCGGCGTTTACGCATGGCGTTGCCGTGATGCCGTGCCTCTTCAATCAGATCAGCACTTTTTACCCGATACACCCTTTGGGCAAAAGGCTTGTTCTTTTCCAGCAGGTAAAATTCCTGTAACTGCTGGTGAATTCTCGAGCGTTCTTCCTGGAATAGCTGACGATAAATTACTTTTTTGACCTGTCGGTAGAACTCATACCAGGGATGAAACGTCTTGGGAGACTGGTGACGTTCTTGCACATGGGCCAACACCGCCTGAGGGGGGAAGGTTCTTTTCATCAGCGAGATGAGGAGAGATTTTTCAAGTTGTTGTTGAAACTGACGTTCATCCGCAACAGGGAAATCCGGCAAGCAGAACCGAGACATCGCAATGACGGCGGAGAGATCCGTAGGGTGGCGTAAAAAGCACAATAGCCTTACTACTTGCTGTTCTAACGGCGCCAGCTGTTGGTAAATAAACCACACCAATTGTTCCAGCAAGATATCCGGCTGACTGTCAAATATTTCCAATACTTGAGACGTTTTTTCTGCATCCCCATCCGTCCACCTGGACAGTCGCAACAAGATACGGATGAGCCAGGGATCGCCATGGGTTTTTTGATACACCTCTTGCCAATGTTGGGCATTTAGATCTGCATCTTCTGCTTTCAAAGTATGTCCGGCTAGAATCTCCATAAAGTCAGATTCTTCCAGCCCTCCTAACTTAATGCTGGTCAAAAGTTCCGGACGGCTACTCATATCCGACACCGGCAAACGCTCTCCCAATAAGACCATTTTAATATTGGGGAACGACAACAGAAAGTTTAAGAGCTCTTTAAACGGCTGAGACCGCAAGGCAAAATCATGATCAACAATGTGTTCCATGTTGTCTACAACCAGTAACAGTGGAACTTGAGCCACTGAATCCAGCATGGCTTTGAGTTGAGCTAGATCGTGAGGAACTTCTGTTGATTGAGATTGCATTTTGGTCATTACTTCTGTAGTTGAGCCGGATACAGAAAGCGCTTTGCAGATATAGGCAATGTATTGGATCAAGAAATCTATAATTTCTTCAAAGCCGGTGTGGATACTTACATCAAACCACAGCACCTGCTCTTCACCGCCCCCCATCAGCTCCACCACACCTCGAACCAGAGACGTCTTTCCACAGCCCTGAGAACCAGATACCAAGGTCAGTTTTTTCGCCGAATCGTTCAAGGTGTTGGCCATTTTAATGATCAGGGGCTTGCGGTTGGCAAACACATTAGGCTCATACCGAACACACCGCTTGGTAACTGCCAAGGGAGAAACCATATCCCGGCGGTCTTGAATGCCAACCGAGCCCGCTTTAGAACGACGGTTGGCCACAAACGACCCGTCTGTCAGACGTTGAATAATTTTGTAGTGGATAAACGTTGGCGTACCCATGGGTTTCCCTATCCGATGTGTATGAGTCTTATAACCATTGGCTTAGGACTTACGGAGAATGTGCTGTGGCGACGCAGATACGAGGAACGAGCAGCGGAAGCAAGGAGCGTACTGTGTAGTACGTGACGCTGCTGAGCAGCACAGTGACGAAGTAGATACGAGCCAGAGTGCGTTCTCCGTAAGTCCTAACTTATTGTACTATTGATCCTATGACTGATTATACGAACCCTACCCCCCTTGAACCAACGTCTGAACTGCCGATATCTGATTATCGTGACCAATGGCTGGCGGCGATTGCTGAGTTTCAACCCGACGCTTCTCCAGAAGCCCTGTTTGATCAAATCGTTCAGCTTCATCAGGAGTTGGTGACCTATAACCAACATACTAATTTAACCCGGATTACAGACCCTCATGGTTTTTTATTCCGCCATGTGCTGGATTCCTTAAGTCTCCTGCCGTGGATTCCTACAAACGCCAAGGTCATCGATATTGGGAGTGGCGCCGGCTTTCCGGCCATTCCTTTGGTACTGGCCCGGCCAGATATTCACGTAACCGCTGTAGAGTCTGTGGGGAAAAAATGCCGGTTTATAGACTTGATTCGGGAGTCGTTTCAACTGGAAAACCGTTTAACTGTCATCAATGATCGAGCAGAAATAGTTGGAAGAAAAGGGAGTGCAAGTAGAGAGCAGTTTGATGTTGCTGTATCCAGGGCCGTTGCAAAGATTCCGGTACTGCTGGAATTATCTGCCCCTATGGTCAAAGTAAAAGGGCGCATTATTGCAATGAAAGGAGAGTCCTGCCAGCAAGAACTCTCGACGGCTCAAAAGGCAATAACGACGTTATCCGTTAAACTGGATAATGTGCATGAGCTGACCCAAAAAGCGTTAAGGGGATCTACCTTAGCAATTTTTAGCAAAGAAAAGCAAACTCTGGGCGTATACCCTCGCAATCCAGGCACCCCAGGTAAAAACCCGCTATAGCATCCTGCTCAATGCTAGCCTGAGACTGTAAAGACGCCTTTACCATAGAATCTCCCCTGAAAAAACGATACAGCCAATTTCAGGGGCCGCTATATTAAATACATAGAACAACACCTGCAACACCCGCAAAATCTTGTTCTGTAGGTTGCCAGGACCTTTTTACTAGACAATAACTGAGAAAAGAGACTAATCGAAGGGGCATACACACAATGAACCTGTTTTTCAGGCGCTTATGGACTGCATTAATTCAGCTTGGGGAAAATCGTGTTAACACTCTGGAATCTGTTGGCACAATGGATAGCCGCCAGCTTGAACCTGCATATTTGTATGTCCGCCAACAGCCTATGCAACGTGCCCATCGCAAATTTTAAGTTTTTTCACCCGCAAGTAAACTCTAATGCCTTCCTGATAAACCAGGAAGGCATTTTTTTAGAGTATTTTTATGTTGGGCTTAAGAAGGCAACTCTTGGTTCAGCTTGCTGTTCCAGAAACCATAACCAAAATAGAGGGCCATACCCAGCAGGAACCAACCGATGGTAACCACCCAGGTGACCATAGGCAGACCGCTCATCACATAGATACAACCCAACATCCCAATAAGGGGGAAGGTCAAACCAAAGGGAACTTTAAACGGCCGTTCTCGATCAGGGTCTGAGAACCGGAGAATCGTAATACCCAGACAGACCACAATAAAGGCGCCTAGAGTTCCGATGTTACACATTTCAGCCAACAGATTGATGGGCAATAATCCAGCGCCCAACGCCACAAAGATACCTACCATAATGGTACAGATGTGAGGGGTTTGGAATTTGGGGTGAATTTTAGAGAGCGCCTCGGGTAACAGGCCATCCCGGGAGATGGCGTAGAAGATCCGGGTGCCAGCCATTTGCAGTACCAGCAACACAGACGTTAAGCCTGCAATAGCGCCAATTCCCACCACAAAGGTGGCCCAGGGATAGCCCATAAAGTTCATGGCCCCAACCACAGCGGCTTCCTTGTTAATCTCATTCAAGGGGACAATTCCGGTAATAACGGTAGTCACTAAGATATAGAGAATGGTACAGAGAATTAAAGAACCAATAATCCCAATAGGGATATCCCGTTGCGGGTTTTTGGTTTCTTCAGCAGCCGTAGACACAGCATCAAAGCCAATGTAGGCAAAGAAGATAGTAGCGGCTCCGGTTTTAATCCCTTCAAATCCATTAGGGGCAAAGCTGTTCCACCCGTCAGCAAACCAGTTGTGCTCCAGCACATGCATATTACCGCCAAACAGGAACAATGCCCCTGCGCCGATAAACAGCAGAATTACGCCGGTTTTAATAAACACCATAACTGCTGCGCTTCTAGCACTCTCAGACACACCCACAATGAGCAACAGTGTCATGCAGGCCACAATAATAAAAGCCGGTAAGTTAAAGGCGCTTTGCAGCAAGAGATACATACTGGTATCTGAGAAGGGAATGGTGAAGGGAAAGGCGTTAATTAGAATAGACGGGTCTTTCACCTGTTCCAAGCTTTCCACCGTGTCCAGCATATTACTGGTAAGGGTGGCAGGCAAGGTAATATTGAAGTTTTGAATCATGAACTCCTTCACAGAGCCGGTCCACCCCACAGCCACAGCCATATTACCAACGGCATATTCCAACACCAACGCCCAACCAATAATCCAGGCCACAAATTCCCCCATAGTGGAGAACGCATAAGTATAAGCAGACCCAGAAATAGGCGCCATGGCGGCAAATTCGGAGTAGCAAAGGGCGCAAAAAGAACACACAATGCCGGTGAGCATAAAGGAGAGGGTCAATGCGCCGCCAGCACCAGGGTGGCCCACAGAGCCAGCTGCTGCAGCCCCGGTCAGCACAAAAATACCGGCGCCAATCATGGCGCCAACACCAAAAATGACCAAATCAAACGCGCTTAACGTCCGCTTGAGTTTATGTTCTTGATTCTCGGCATCCGTCAGAATCTTATCCAGATTCTTGGTCCGAAAAAGCTTGGAGATAAGTGATGGCTGTTGAGCTTCAGCGACGCCTGACATTGAGATCTCCCAATATTACAGTACAAAATAATGGTGAAAACCTTGGCTATACTATCCTCAACCCTGAGCAATTAAATTAGACAGTATAACGGCCTACACCCCTATGAAACACAGCCTACAAAAAAACATGCCCGTTGACGGGCAAATGTAACTATTTTTTTACCTCTTTATACGGATATAGAGAGTTTATATCTCTTTACATCACTATTAACCAATCGGGTATTTTGTCGATTCTTCATGTAATGGATTAACAAATCACCTTAATTATGCTGAAGAGGTCTATGCAGTTGATGAGAACTTTCTCTAATTCAGGACAGGGAATGGTCGAATACAGCTTTATGGGCGCCATGGTAGCCCTCTTTGCCTTTATTTCTGTAGGAGGTTTATCCTCAAGCTTGGAAACATATAGCAGCGACATGGCTGACCGAATGAATTCAAACCAACAAGCCAATCAGCCAGCTACCACCGGAATACCAAATGGCACAAACACATCCGGCACTTCTGCCACAGGATCAACCAGCACGTCTACGAGCACATCCAGTTCTCATCAGGTTGAAATCACCCTTAGCAACGGTCAATCTCTCAGTTTTGAGCTCCCCAAATCCCTAAAGGCAGAAATTGATGCCACAGGTGCCAACGGGGTAACGATGAAACTAGCCAACCAAATGAAAGCATTAGCAAAAGCTTTGGCAAGGTCTGGAGAAATTGACAAGAACCAGCAATCATTACTCATGGCCTTGGCCAATCAGGGACATTTTATGGGGAAAATTCAAGGGCACTTGGCAACCATTGCAGATAGCGCCCACACTGTTGGCGAGTTTCAAGGCTCTTATGTCACCATTGATGGAAAATACTACACAACAGCAGATTTAATTAATGCTGTCGGCTATGGTGGCGTAAATATTGTGGTCGGGCCGGAGGATGTTGGACCAGACCCTTTTAGTGCTCCCTTAGCTTTTCCAGAGACTCAAGCATTCATTGATTTATACCACCAAGCAGAAGCTAGTGGGGCCATGAACGATCCTGGCGTTAAAGCATTGATTGAAGAGTTTGCCTGCGAGATTTTATTTTTAGGTGAAGTCGTTCAGCACGGAGCCGTGCAGTCCATTGTACAGAATGATATGGGTTTAATGAGTGATTCTGCTTTAGCGTCAGAAACCGTCCACTTTGATTCCTCTGGTATCTGTCAGGCCGGTAATCATCAATCCCAAAACTATACCTGTCTATAACATCCCACGTCTCACCGAAGATCATTGCGGACATTTTGAAAAGAAGATCTTTGCTCTAACTGTGCCAAGGCTTGGGCAGACTGCCGTATTTCTAAAAGTCCCAATTGGTAGTTCTGGTTCAGCATTAAATCCTCTGCTTCTTCCAGACGGCTGAGGGTATAGGACACCAAGCTACCATTATCAATGGTATTCAGCTCTTTCATCCAGCGTGGCGGCATTCAAACACCTCTTAATAGCTCCGGGCAAATTCCCTTCAGTCACCATTAATAGTATTAATGCGACTGGCAAAACTGCCCAGACTACTTTGGTAGGATGTTCCTGTCACCATCGAAGCATTTTAAACCTAACAAATATTCAAGAATCCTCAAATTTAATCTAGAGGTGGTCTACAGAGGACTCCATTGCTGCAAAATAATTTTGGCAAGCGGCGTCTAAAAACTCTCGGGTCATTTTTGGTTCCACCCGGTGGTAGTTCGCGGCATTAATGACCTGATCCAAAATATCCCGCGCCTGACATGCCCGGTAAGGACGCTTACCATGGTAGTGAGTTGTAACCAAATACTGGAACATCTCTTCATCGTAGGTAATGCCTTTACGCTCGGCCATAAACTTAAATAGGGCCTGAAATTCTTTTTCTGACGGGTCGGTGACATGGATTTTATAGGGAATCCGACGTAAGAATGCATCGTCTACCAGGTCTTTGGGATCCAGGTTGGTGGAAAACAGGATCAATTCGTCAAATGGGACTTCAATCTTTTTTCCGTTGGGCAGCGACAGGAAATCGATGTGCTTTTCCAACGGCACAATCCACCGGTTCAGCAAGTCTGCGTGATGTACACGCTGACGGCCAAAGTCATCAATTAAGAACACGCCGCAGTTAGCTTTAAGCTGTAACGGGGCCTCGCATACCTTGGTGATGCTGTTGTACTGAATTTCCAGGTTTTCCATCACCAGTTCGCCCCCCACCATGACCACCGGACGCTTGATTTTGATCCAGCGCTGGTCGTATTCGGCAAGCAGGCTCTCTTCACCAGGCGCTGCTTCATGGCATTGAGGATCATAAAACTGAACCAACTGACCTTCAATGAGGAGGGTTTTGGGAATATAGATGTGGTTATGGAAGCACTTGCAGATTCGCTCGGCAATGGAGGTTTTTCCATTCCCCGGCTCCCCAAACAGGAAGAGCCCTCGTCCTGAGTTGATGGCAGGACCCAGAGTATTAAACATAGTCGGGTCTAGCAAGAGGTCTTGGAAGGCCTCCAATAACTGATCTTCACCCGGTTTTTCGGTTCGAATGGTTTGGGTTTCAAAGCTGGTTAGGTAGTCCTTAAACAATACTGGGGCCGGGCCAATGTACGCAGAGAATTCCATGGCCATTAATGCCTTCTCTCGGCCTTGTTCCGACATCATGTACATAAAATCGCCCATTTCTGAGGCGTTTTTATGGGCCAACAACAATCGATTTTTCAGATCCATCAACATGGGATCAATAATTCGGAAAGGCAAGCATAACTCTTTAGAGATTTCCCGGCCTGTGAGAACCCCTTTACTGAGAAGCAGCTTAAAAATCAGGTCTTCCACCAGTAGATCATTCAGTCCCGTATCTTCCAAGACATTGGGGACGGTGGGTTTAAACATTTTATCTTCAGCAGCATTGCCGCCAGAAGATTCAGGCGTTCCCACACCTTGTGGCGGCGGTACTTGTGCAAAGGGAGGAGGAGTAGGATGACTCATGCGCTGTTCCCGTCAAACGTTATACGGCTTCAGTAAGAATGGACGGCTTTATGACTCTATACAGTAAATACCCGTTTTTAGCCGTTTTTACTCACTTTGGCACAGATCCCCGGCAACCATATCCCACAAGCGCCTGAATTTATGAGTGCGCACCTTAGTCCTGATGCAACAAGAGTATTCGGGTTAACACGGACTGTTTAGAGCTTTTTGAGGTTGGTTTTATAGATGCATGATGCGTCAATACCCCAAACCAGAGCCAGTTTTGCGCATAGTAATCTTTAGAGGGCTGCCAGATGCCGGATTTTAAATTGGATAGAAAAATCTTTTGGTAAACCGCTTCTGCAATGGCAGGATCTGAGGATTGAAGCGCCGGTAAAACGCCCCCATAAATAGACAGAGACGTTAAGCGCCCCCGTTGCACACCCGATAAGCTGAGCGGACCCGGCAGAGTATTGTGAATCACCCAATAGTCCCGCAAAACAGTGCCGTTCTTTAAAAAAGCCCAGGCGCGTTGCTCTGTGGGGTTTAAAAGTTTATCCAGGCCAATGCGCCAAAACGTCCGAAACGCCTCGTAGCCAAAATCCCCCCGGGTATCCCGTGGGTCATCATAAGGCGTAAGAGTGCTGCTCACCAAATCCAGCTCTATCCAGTCTGATGGAAGCCGGGTAAAAGATTGATAGGTACTACGCCTCAAAATTTCATAAGAGCTGTCCACCAACTGCATCCAGGGATGGCGAGGATCTGCCTGGGCAAACACCCGGTAGGCATAGGGGGCAAAGTATGATGGATTAATCCGCCGTTTTCTAAGGCGCTGATGACGCTTTCCCTCATCGTTTTTCACCGGAATTTTCGACCAGTCCCAGTCGCCTGGTAACAAGACAGGGCCCAACGGGGTTTGGACGGTTTCTTTTTCCCACAGGTCGTTTAAGAGGGCCAAGGCATCAGTACGGTATTGTTCTACTTGCCAGCGTTGATGCGCCATCAGCAAAGCCAAAGCAATGTCTTCATCGGCATCTGAAGCAGCAGTACGGTCCAACGGCCCCCAATTGCCGTTTTGTTGTTTTCCCCACCGCCAGGCAAACAGCTTGTCGCCTCGTACCTGAAGGTTATTGATGGACCATTGGTACGTTCTATCAAAGGTCGCGCGATCATCCATCCACACCGCCCGGAGCATGGCGTAAGACTGGCTTTCTGAGGTAGAAACGTCTTGGGCGCCGGGGTCTTTGACCCGCCCGTCTTGTTGAATATAGCGGTGTTTATATGCCTGCCAGGTTTCTTTCAGCAAATCAGCATCTTTTGACTCGGCCCCGGCTGTAAGTCCCTCAATAGAAAAGAGGACAACGGCCACGATAAGGATGAGGACCTTACGAACCCAGGAGGGTGTCATCAAACTATTCATCTAAAAACGTAACCTTCATCTCACTAGACTGACTCGCTTCTGTCAGTTTCTTCAATTATAGCCCGTTTTTGTTACAAAACTTTATCAAAAAAGGGCTATTTTTACCCTTTTTCACCCCAGCAAAACCCTTTTCTACTCTGAGTTTAAGCCCAATTCTAAAGCATTTTGCCAATATAATCGATATATATTATATAACCTCCTGATCCTCCTCTCTCTCAAGCTTTACAACTTTACTCATTCGACAGTTAACTCCTCATAGCGCTGCACGGTCTGGACGACCGTGCTTTTTATTTTGTGCCCACTGGCACTTAGCCCTCTCCTGCACCTGACCGGTTTACCCTATGGCCGATTTACGATATGCTATCTCAACTGCCGTATGGGGGTGTAGCTCAATTGGCAGAGCGTCTGCTTTGCACGCAGAAGGCAGCTGGTTCGAATCCAGTCACCTCCACCATTTTTATATTGATGTAATAAGCCGCTTTTGTGATTGACCAGAGCGGTTTTTAAGTTGTTGCCCCGTACCTAACCTAACTCTATCTCAGGGTCCGTCTCAACAGGGGCCTCTTCAACTGCCCACCGAGAGAAATTAGCACCAAAAAACAAGGCATATAACACCGGGCACAGCACCAGGGTCAGCACCGTGGCAAAGGCCAGGCCGAAAATAATGGTGTTGGCCATGGGCCGCCACATTTCTCCGCCCTGTAACGCCAACGGAATCAAGCCAATGATGGTGGTGGTGGCCGTCATCACAATAGGGCGAAGGCGCTGTTGGGCGGCAGACACAATAGCCTCTTCAACCTCCAGGCCGTCTTTGCGTTCAGTCTCAATGCGGTCTATCAGCATAATGGCGTTATTCACAATAATGCCCATCAAGCTAATGAGCCCCAACATAGCCATAAACCCAAAAGGCGCCTGAGTCGCCAGCAAGCCTGGAGTAATGCCAATCATCATGGGCGGAATGGTCAGCACAATAATGGCCGTGCGGCGGATAGAGTTAAACTGCCCCACCAGCACCAGCAACAAGCAGCCAAATGCCAACGGCAGCCCGGCGGCAATGGATTCGTTGGCCTCTTTACTGGACTCGTCTTCTCCGCCATATTCCACACCAAACCCTGCCGGCCAATCTTCAGAGCCAATGTAAGTGTTCAATGCTTTCTGGATCTTTTCCAGAACCTCTGTGGCAGTGGTCCCTTCTGTGACATCTGTTTCAATGGTTAACGTCCGGGTTTGATCCTCCCGGCGAATGCTACTGGGCTGCCAGACCAGTTTGGTTTTGGCCACCTGGACCAAGGGAACTGAAACGTTCTGGGTGTAGGAATAGACATTTAAGCCTTCAATATTCCCCAAATCATTTCGGTAAGCACTTTTGGCCCGCAAGCGAATGGGGATGGCGTCATTATCCTCCCGGTAGTCTGTGGCTACCAGGCCACTCATCTGGGTTTTAAGGGATTTTGCCACATCCTGGCTGGTCAGGCCCACCCGTTTGGCCTGCTCCTGATTCACATCCACCACCAGTTTTTTAATCCACTCACCCCAGTTATCGCGAATATTGGTGACCCCGTCCAGGGGTTCAATCAACTGGATAATCCTGTCTTTGGCAGCAAATAAGGCCGGGAGATCATCTCCGGAAAGTTTTATTTGAATGTCGGCAGCCACCGCCGGGCCACTGTCCAGCCGCTGAACCGTATAACGAACATTGGCGTAAGCCGATTTCATAAATTCTTTGGTGCGATGAATTACCGCCGCCACATCTTCAGGGGTGTTGGTTTCCAGCATCAAAAAGGCATAGTTATCATTTTTTTGTTCGCCCGAAGCTCCTAAATTCCACCGGGGGCCGCCTTCTCCAATCACAATTCCCACATCCGTCACCGCCTCATCATCAAGCAAATAGGTTTCCAGCGCCTTAATAGATTCTGCCGTTTCGGTAATATCGGTGCCGTAAGGTTTCCAAAAGTCCACCAGCACCGTCTCCTGATCTTTTGCCGGGAAAAAGACCTGGGGCACAAACTGAAACATGAACACTGCCAGAACAAACAACCCCAAAATAGCTGCGGCAAAGATTTTGGGCTTTTTCAACATTTGAATGAGAAAGTTGCGGTAGCGGGTATAAAAGGGGCCATCAAAGGATTGCTGGGTTTTTTGAGGCTTTAAAAAGAAGTAGCACATCAGGGGCACAGCCGTTAGAGAGAACGCCCACGAACAGATTAAGGTGAGAGTAATGACCATAAACATGGAATAGCAAAACTCACCCACCGCAGACTGGGCCGTGGCGATGGGCATAAACGCAAAAATGGTGGTTAAGGAAGCTGCTAACAGCGGAATGAATAATTCGCCGCTGGCTTCCCGAATGGCGTCAATCCGGCTTTGCCCGTTGCTGATCCGCACCAAAATGTTTTCACTCACCACCACACCGTTATCCACCATCATGCCCAGGGCAATAATCAAGGCAGCAATAGACACCTGTTCAATGGCAATGTTGAATAGGGGCAGTAACGTAATGCATCCTGCAATGGCCAACGGGATTAATGCCCCGGCAATGAGTCCCATTCGAATGCCGGTAAATAGCAACAACACCAGCACCACAAAGCCAAAAGACTGCATTAAATTCCCCATAAACTCGCTGATGCTGTTTTCAACGAACTTAGCCTCTTCATACATCATGTCAAAGGTAATGCCCACCGGCATGGTCAATTCCAATTCCGTCAGCCGCTTTTTTACCCCCTCGGTCATGGCCACAATGTTGCCGCCTTTGGCCATACTGACTGCCATTAAGATGGCTTTTTGCCCATTATGACGCACCATAGTATTAGGCGGGTCAGCATACCCTCGGGTTACTTTGGCAATATCTTTCAGGTAAATGGACTCGCTGCTGCCGGGACTGGCAAGAGTGGTGTTTTTAATCGCTTCTACATCCTGGTATTCACCAGACGCTTCAATAATAATGCGTTCCGGTCCCACCTGAATGCTGCCGCTGGGCTGAATAATATTTTGGGAGCTTAAAATATTGGCCAGACTATCCGGGTTTACCCCGTATTCGGCCAGCCGGGCGTTAGAGAATTCCACAAAAATTTGCTCTTGCTGTGTGCCGTATAAATCTACTTTGGCCACCAAATCGACCTTGAGCAAGGCATCGCGCACATCATCAGCATAATCTTTCAGCTCTCGGTAGGAGTACCCTTCTCCCTGAATTGTGAAGAGCGTGCCAAACACATCGCCATACTCATCATTCACCTCCGGCGTCAAGGCTTCTTCCGGCAGATCATCCGCAACTTCGTCCACCTTGTTGCGCAACACCGTCCAAATAGGTTGAAGATTTTTATATTTATCCTCCAACATCACCGTGATGATAGACACGCCAGTCATAGACTGGGAGGTTACCTCATCAATCTGGCTAATTTCCCGGACTTTCTTTTCAATTTTGTCCGTCACCAACCGTTCCACCCGCTCCGGAGAGGCGCCGGGAAATTGGGTAATAATGGTGGCAGCCCGCACAGGCACTTCGGGACTTTCTAATTTAGAGATGGATTGGAACGTAAAAATGCCGGCAAAAATAACGACGATAAAAAACAGTCCGGCCGTTCGATTATTCTTGATACACCATTCAGAGATATTCATCGCGGGTTTGTTTTACCTGTAGAAGATTGTTTCAAGAGTTGAGGGTTAATTTGCTGCTCCGGCTTCAGTCGGTGAATCCCCCTGACCACAATGGTTTCCCCGGGCTGAAGTCCGGATAGAATTTGTAACCCTTCTGAGGTCATCACCCCCACAGATACGTTTCGAGGAGAAACAATATTGGTTTTGGGGTTCATGATCCAAACCTGATGCCGATTTCCAGATAACCCTTGAACGGCCTGAGACGGCACAAACAACGTGGATTGTTCTTCAACAGATTTTTTGAGGGGTAGGGTAATATCCGCCACCATGCCGGGGCGTACATAAGGGTTGGGTTTGTTTAATTTAATCGTCACCGGATAGGTGCTGGATCCGTCGGGCTGAATCCCAATTTCAGTAATCCTGCCAGGCATCGGAGCATCCCCCAAGTCTTCAATCAACACCTGGGCTATATCCCCTTGCGAAATGCGATTTACCACCGTAGCCGGCACGCCCAACGCCACCTTTGAGCTGGTAGAGTCTGCCATGGTCGCAATGGTTTGCCCGGCCGTTATCATTTCATAATCATCCACTTCCACAGTGGTAATGACCCCGGAGGATTTTGCCCGTAACACTGTGTATGCGCGTTGCTGGTTATTAAGCTGCAAGGCTTTTTTGTTTGCCTCTAGTTGCGCCTTTGCAGACAGATAACTGGCCTGGGTTTGATCCAAATCACTTTTACTGGCGTTGTTGGATTCATACAGCAATAGTTGACGATCGTATTCAGATTTTGCCTGTTGGAACTGGGCCATGGCATTGGCCAGGGTTGCCTCCTGCTGCTTAACCTCCAGATCAAAATCAATGGGATCGACCCGGGCAATAATTTGCCCCTGACGGATACGTTGGCCTACCTTAATGGGCAAATTTTGTAACTGACCACCAACTCGAAAGCTAAGTTTTACATCTTGAGTTGCTTGAGTGATGCCAGAAAAGGTTCTGACGCCGGTACTCAACGCCTGACCCACCTGTTGCACCATTGCAGGACGAATAATATCCTTTTCCTCAAACCCAGGCGCTTGAGGCGCACAGCCAGTTAATAGCGTTGCCGATACAATGAGCGCGAAGAGAAAACAGAGAGGGGTAAGTCGCATTAGGGTGTAGCTCCTGTGCCTTGAGGCTGTTGTTGTTGGTTCTGCTGAAGCTGAATGGTATCGATCCAAGCTATCTTCTCCTCATCAGTCATATCAGTTTCAAACCACGAGATGGCCCGCTGGAAGTCAATCCACTCTTGTAAAAAACCATAGATAGCAATGGCGGCTTGCTGATTGGCCGTAAACGTTTCATTCTGAGCATCAATCAATTTAATAATGTCTTCGGCCCCCTGGGCATATTTTTGCTGAATCACCTCCAGGTTACGCTGGGCACTTTCGGCAGAAAGACGTTGCAGCTTGATATTGGCGGCAGCACTATCCATGGTGTAGGACCGGCTGCGGACCTCTTGCTCAATGAGTTGGCGGGCCTTTTCCAAGTTGGCCAACTGTTGATTCAAATCGGCCTTGGCCTTCTTCACCCCAAATACCCGGCCTCCGCCCTGAAAAATCGGATAAGACGCCACCGCAGCAACCCGCATGGTATTTTGATTGGCAGCAATAATTGGGCTGGCAGCCGAAATACCGGAGGTGTTTTCGTGAAGACGGTAATTCCACTGGCCTTGAAAATTAACGTTGGGGACAAAAAACTTTCGCCGGGCTTGCCCTACCAGAATTTTTTGCGCGCCAATGTTTTTGCCCAACGCCTTTAATTGAGGGGATTTATCAAAAGCGACCTGAACGGCATAGTTTTCAAACACCTTGAAATCATCTTCATTGGTCACTATTTGGGCCAACGCCTTGCCAAGGAAATAAAACTGTTCCTGCTTTTTTGCCAAATCTTCCAAGGTCCATTTTGTGGTTTGGGTAAGGCCTAAAGATTGATTCAAAGCCACCCGAGATTGATCGACTGCAGCGGCACGTTCAATCACATTCCCCTGCTGCCGGGCTATTTCTACTTCCCACCGGTACACCTCCTCAGGTCCTGCAGATCCAATTTGCTGACGGAGCTTTGCCCGGTTCAAGTTTTCCCGGGTCAAATTCAAGTTGTCCACTTCAATCTGCAACAGCCGCTGAGCAGAGAGTACCTCGATAAAACGTTTACCGGCAGTTTGCATGGCATCTAACTGGGTAGACGCCTGCTGCCATTCCTGCCCCTTCACGTTTTTCATCAATGCCCGTAAATTGCTGACCAAGCTGTCGTCATAAATCATTTGCTGAACCGTCAATGAAAGGGTGCCGGATTGTTGGGGCTGTGCCCCGGCGGTGGCTTGGGCCTGATCTTTATCAATTTGAGATTCCTGGAATTCCCCTGTCACCTGAGGTAGCAGTCGGGTAGTCGCAATATTTTTTTCTTGCCGCAAGCTCTCTGTTTGGGTTTTAGCAATGGTCACATCAATTTGGCTTTCTTTCGCCGTTTTCATCGCTTCATCCAGGGTTAACCGTTCTCCTTGGTATAAATACGCGCCCTGCCAATTTAGCACCTCAGCTTTCAACCAGTACTCATTTTTTAAGGAGAGTTCCAGTTTCTGTACAGTCGCCGCATTAATCAGCAATTGCTCGTTCATGGGTAAATATAACGGCAGATCCGCCGGAATTTCATCCAGCACCATCACCCGGTACAAGCTCAACGCTACCCGGCGAGACATCCGCTCCATCAGGTCCGGTTGCATGGTCGCCAACACACCCTTTTCCACAATGTCACGCCCGGCAAAGGTAAATGTTGGTATTTTTCGGGCATTCAGGCCATCAATAAAGGCCTGCTGCTGTGCATCTGTCATCATGATGGACGGAGTCAGCAGGACTGCCTCAGCATCTGTCGGCAATTGTCCAAGAGTTGCCTGAGCGCTACTTTGCTCCGGTAATATTGCAATGGTAATACCTTGGTCGGCAGTCATCTGCTGCAGTTGCACGTCAATCCCCGGGAAAAGCCTGATTACATCCGGGTTCCCCACAATATAAAGCTGCTTAAACCCCACCATGTCCTGAAACAGTTGAATATCTTTGGAAAGCTGACGCTGACTAAGGACCAGCCCCAGATTTTTCTTTCGCCCGGTCTTGGCTAGAATCGGCAGCTCTTCCACCATATCTCGGTTCAGCAAAACATTGCTAATCACCGGCTTGGTCAATACCACATCCGGCTGCAACGCCAATCCGGACACTAGAATTCCGTTGGCAAAAATTAAGTCCACCCCTGGATCCCGTAAAGCTTGTTTCAACGATTGTTTAATGGCAGGCAACGATTTAGCCTGAGTCGGCGTAAAAACCTTATACCGCACCGTCAACTTATCATCCGTCAGTATTGCTAATTCTTTTTTCATTAATGTCAGGTATTGGTTCAACCTGGAAGACGGCCCGTCCTGAATGACGGCAATGGTTTTAGGTTTTATCGGCGTCAGCCCCCACACAGAATTTGCAGAGAAATGATTGACCTGGGCAAACCCTTGCAACGGTATAACACTCAGCGTGATAAGAATACACGCAGCCAAAAATGATAGAAAGAGTCTAGAAGCAGACAGGCACATAAAGGGTTATTTGGACCTATTTTCCAAGGTGCTTTGTAATCTGCCGATTATAGCCAAAACATATTTTGAGAGATGGGCTCTTCTCACTATTGTCAAATATTCCTCATCTGGCTACCTGTGGCTCATTGCATCCGCTTGAATCGGGTGAACCCATTGATAATAGCCTTGCTCATAGGCGTCAATAATCGCTTTAGAAAACTTCTTAGGTTTTTTAAAATACCAAAAGTGGCCATTTAAGAAATTGGCGCCTTTTTTAATACCGGAGTAGTTGAAAAAGAATCCACCCTTCGGGGTCACAGTAATCCCTTCCACTTTTTCAACAATCCGAAGCACTTCCTCATTTTTAAACGGAAACGGAAAACCAATCACATCATCATGATGGTTAATATGCAGCCAGAAAATGTTTTGTTCAAAGGCATGTTTAAAAAGCCTTAGCCCCAAGTCCCCTTCGGACTGTCCCCCTTTGGAAGACAATATAGCATTAGGGCTGCCAAAGGTTACCAAGCCCTTCAGGCGATCTTTGGGAATACAAAATTTCTGATTGTAGTCTGCGAGTTGAGCAACTTTTTCCTGAGTATAAGCTTGCTCAAATTGCTGAAGCTGATCTTTATCTTTCATATCAACCCCATCCAAAAAGGCAGTGAGGTTACCGTTTTTATCAAATCGGACCAGATCTGATTCTATAAGGGCTTCAATACAGCTGTACCGGACTTTCGGATCTTTTAAGGCATCCAAGCTTTCTGGAGGTGTCTCGGGATCTTGAGACGCAACCTCATGCAGATCAATATAGGGCAAGTGATAAAGTGCATAGTAATGGGTCACAATAGACCCGGCACTGTGGCCCAAAATCACAACCTGATGTCCTTTATCCAGGCTAGCTTGAATGGTCTGATGGAGCTTGAGGCTGACTTTTCGGTGATTTTGAGGTTTTGCCAGCCAAAATCCGTCTCGCATGACGTGGGCCACGGTTTTTTGAATACCACTCACCAGTCCGGACTTTGACTCTTTTAACCAGGCCAGTTGCACATCCAAAAAGTTCAACTCAGACTCCCCAAACTGGTCTCCCCAGTAAAAAGCGATAGGATCTGAATTTAGAGAATACTGACCGTCTTTCAACACATTCTGTTGAAAGATTTCGCTTTGGGCAGCTTCCTCCAAAACATAGGTATGTAATTCCGAAACCTGCTCGGCAAAGTCATCCTCGCGGCCTTCACCGCTATACTTCACGCCGTGAATATAGATAAAATCAATCACCTTTTCATCCCCCGCCATGGCAGTTCGCCCTCCGAATAACACACCTACAAATAGAACAAGTACCAGTAAACCTCTCATCAGCGCGCTCCGTTCTACTTACAGTTAGGTAGGCGCATTATACATAAAATATTTTTAAAGCTTTGTTATACTGAGGGCCTTCTGGCATTAAAGTGAATCGATAAAAGGAGTTGTACGCAGGATGTCCATACTAAGAAAAGCTACTTGTGCCTGTGTTTACACCCTGGGCCTGGCAGTCCTCCTTTCAACTACAGCCCTTGCCAAAGACACCAACAAGCCCATCATCAAAAAAGTCACGTATAACGACCACAACCAAAAAATGGTGCTCTGTCTGCCTCGCCAGCAAACTGAAGAACAAGCCCAAAAGCCGTTTATTCTGTTTGTCCATGGCGGCGCATGGACCAAAGGATTTGGGAGCCGTTGGGATTTTTATGGCCACTGCAAATATGCCGCCCGGCAGGGCAATCCTTCTGCCACCATGAGCTACCGCCTGTCTCCCAGACATGCCTACCCCGCAGCACCCAATGACTTAAAAGACGCCATTCTCTGGATTAAAAACCATATTGCAGAATTCGGCTCGAAAGAATATCCCTTCAACGGCGAACAAATTGTCTTGGTAGGCCACTCTGCCGGAGGGCATCTTTCTCTGCTGGTAGGTCTCAAAGAGAAAGACTTACCCATCGCCGGTATCATTAGCCTGGCGGGCCCTACTGATTTAACCACCCGAAAATCCTGCAAGCTATGCACCACAGGTAAAAAACTGTTTTTAAGAGGCGCTTCCGCCGAGGAAGCCTCTCCCATCAATTACGCCCACGCTGATGCGCCACCGGTTTATCTATTTCATGGCAGCTGGGACGAAATTGTGGATGTCTCCCAATCCGTCTCTATGGCTGAAAAACTGAAAGAGGCAGGCGCACCGGTCAAACTGCAGGTGCTCAACAGAAAGCTTCACTGGTTCCCGTTCTACAGCAAGAAAGATCCCAACGCAGAAAAAGACGTCATGGATTTTATTTTTGAAAGCCTATAATCCACAATAAGATCCAAGATCCGGCTCTTTTCAAAGAACAAGATCCACTCTATGGTTATTCTCCGCCAAGTTCTTTTAACCGCTGTATACAGGCAGGCGGAGAAGGCAAGGGGATGTCCACCTCCAGCATTAATCGAGGCTGAGCTTCGGTTTTGCCCGGCAGATCTGTGGCCTGCAAGCCTGGGCCGGCAGCAGGAGCTTCTCGCCACTCCATCGCACAGCCGGTATCCTCTTGAATTTGGTGCAGGCTATCGTTTAACAGCTTCAACGAGGATTTTTTATCTCCACCAAAGACCTCTTTCTTTAGGTATATCTTCTGAACATGGCTGGTATCCAGATCCACACCGGAAATCGATTTTTTAGCCTCGACCGTAGGAGAAAGCAGCAGCAACATGACCATCAGCCATCCACCCATACGCTGTATGTTACTCAACCTTAAATCAGATATGGCCTCTATCAATTTCATCATAAGTACCCTTTTCTCTTATACACCGTATCTTCTTATTATAGAAAAGCCTTCTGTGTACTTCATTGTCCGCTTGGGTAATACCCGTGTTACTCTGTATGGATAACGCCTAAATATTAATTTTTGCAAATAATCTCCTGTAAGTGATCAATTTTACTCCTGGATCAACTTTATGAGGTCAATCAGATGAAAGCATTCATCCTTGCAATGTTGATGGACACTCAGGTAAACAGCAATGACCGCAACGACTACACCTATCTCGATTGGTGATGTACAAGCACCCGTTGATGAATATCTATATGAATCAGACAGCTTTCATCAGTGCTGGTGGCAGCACTTGGCGCCTAAATTTTTGATCTCCCATCGCCAAGGAGATTTTTGTGTGCACCATAAGCCGTTTTTAAAAAAATTGACAACACTGAAAGAAATACGTATTGCGGGATGGAATAACGCATACTGCCAAGACTTTAACCTGAAACGGGTAAGTGAATTTAAACCCTATGCTGACAATGTGGAATGGGATTATATGATGGTTCAATGGGGGAACCACCGCCGAAGTAAACAAGCGTTTAACCTGCTGGAAAGCCAAGGGTATACTCTTTATCAACTACCCATCCCGTCAGAGCACGTGATTGATTTAACCGGAGGCTGGGAAGGCTATTTATCTGGAAAGAGCAAAAGCCGTCAAAAGAATATTAAGCGAAAATTTAAAGCTGTTGAAAATTTAAACCCGGAATTGGTTCGTATTGAGGGCGAACAAAATATTGATGCGTTTTTTAAAAAGTTTTTTGAGCTCCACATTGAATACTGGGAAGAAAAAGCCGGTTATTCCTATTTTAAAGACCCTGAAGAACAGGAATTTATGGTAGCCTGGGCAAAGGAATTGGCAGAGGCTGGACTCCTGCACCTCTATGAATACCGGCTTGGGGATGAGGTGGCTTCTATGGATGTGGATATTATCTCTGGAAATACCCTGTATTCAGTTCTAGGGATTAACACCGGTAAATACTTGGATCACTATCCATCTATTCTGTGTATGTATGAAATTTTGAAAATAGCACCGGAGTGGGGTATTACAGAAGTGAACATGTGTTACGGAGACTACCCCTATAAATTAAAAATTACCACACACACCAATGATTGTTATAGTTTGGTAATACCCAATCCAAAATCTGTAAAAGGGCGTTTATACACAAAATGGCTTTATCATATTCCAAGAATTAAAGCTAAGCTTAAGCATCTATGGGCAAAAAATTAAGCGTTTACGTGTAAAAAGATTATTTCTTTATCGCTTCAAGAATACAGATATCATTTTCTGTTGATATCACTTTGATTAACTCAAAGCCAGCTTTTTGAAGAAGAGTTTGATGCTCTTCCTCTGTCCGGTCTCTTCCGCCAGGCGCGAATACCATCATATTGATATCCATCAACTTCGTTGTAGCCGTTGAAGGATCATCGCCCAACTCTAATATAAATTCCATAAGCAAGAGCTTACCTTGAACAGGCATAACCTTATAGATGTTATTTAAGATTTTAAGAGCGCGTTCATCATCAAAACCACGAATCACTCTAGAAAGAACATAGCAGTCACCGCCAGCAGGCACAGATTCAAAGAAATCTCCCGAAACAGTATGGCACCTATCCTCAAATTCAGCGCGGAGTTTCTCTGTTACACCATTTATTACTGAAGGTAAGTCAAACAATACACCAGATAGGCTTGGGTAATGGCTCAAGAGTGTGGTCAGTAACATACCATTGCCACCACCAACATCAACAAGCGTTTGGTGTTGATCATAGTTATAAGCGTTAATAATGGCAGTACTATCACTTCTAATTAGAGTTGCCATTGCATTATTAAAAACCTGCTGAGCATTAGGGTGAGTATTAAAGTATTGAAAAATTTCCATACCAAATACTTTTTCGAAAGGCGATTCACCCGATTTCACACCTTCGTACAAATGCTCCCAGGCAGTATAGTTTTCACCACTAAGCATCATCACCATTGGTTTCATAGAGTTCGGAGAATCGGAGCATAGAAGCTCAGCCAATGGTGTCAGTCCAAACACTTGAGATTCTGACTCTTTAAAAATACCAATGCTTGAGAGCATTCTCATAAGCCGGTATAGACTATCTTGGTGTGCCCCTACAGATTTTGAGAGCATGTGAATATCTTGGGGCTGCTCTTTCAATTCGTCAGCGATGTTAAGCTTTACAACCGTCATAATACTTTGAGAGACCCAGTAACCGGTTAACATTTGCATGAATTGAGAAGAAAGCGCTTTTTGGCAGTGATCACTTTGAGTATCTTGATTAATGGTTAGCTCTGGCATTATATTCCTTTCTGCCTGGCAATTGCCTAATAGAATAAGTCATCCCACGCCTTGTTTTGCAACATACCGTGCAAATTCTTTATAAGAAGATTCAGGGTAGTTTTCAATTAAATTAACATATTCACAGTTTGTACAAAATTGAAACATCCCTTCATGCCCTCTGTAAAGCGTTAGCTCAACTGCTATTTCGCCTTTAGATAAAGGAACCCAAAATACTTCAGAGCATTTTGGGCACTTGAAATATTTACGTGTTGCTTTCATTTTTTAAATATAGCCTCACTTACTTTATCATATAATATTTAGAGTACACTCATAAATCAAAATTTTATATGTATCAAAAGGACTAACAATCCCAAAGTGCTATTTTGTTTTTAGGCTATAATTCGATAGATTTATTCACGCTGTCATAAACTCTAGCATTTGGTACGCCTTAAATAAAAGGAAACAGGAAATGAGCAGCCCAATTCCTGAAAATGAAAATTTGAAACCAAGTGCTTATCATCTGTGCCATCTAAATGTAGCACCAGCAGTTGCTTATATTCATGACAAACCTATGGCTGGTTTTGTCGAAAATTTACCTCGTGTTAACCAATTAGCTTATGAGAGTCCAGGGTTTGTCTGGCATCTTAAAGTTGATATTAATAACCCTGATGACCTTACAATGTATGGCGAACCTGGAATGCTTTTTAATCTTTCTGTTTGGGAATCTGTTGAATCACTATGGGATTACACTCGCAGTCCAGAACATACTAAAATGATGGATAGACGCAGAGAATGGTTTTGTGAAATGAGCACTCCCAACTATGTTCTATGGTGGATCAGCAAAGATATACGACCAACACTTAAAGAGGCAAAAGAGCGTCTAAAGTTGCTTACGGAAATAGGTCCCAATGAACATGCATTCACATTTGAAAGAAGATTTAAACCTAGTAGTAATAACAAAATTTTTGTCTCCCATTAACATTTAATCTCTACCCATCAAGTTTTAGGATAAAATACATAGAGGTTTAACACATCTTTAGTAAACTTTAACTAAATAAAATCATTTGTTATACTTAAGTTCACGTAACGAACTTATAATACCCCTCTTGGAGTGGAGGTAAAAAGCTCTATGAATATTCTCGTTGTTGATGATGAGCCAGATGCCGTTTGTGACTTGCTCACTTTCCATGGTTATAATGTGGATGTTGCTGTAAATGGTTATCAAGGGTTAGAAATTCTTAATCAAGATAAAGAAAAATATGATCTTGTGATTCTTGATATTGTAATGCCAGGTTTAGATGGCATAGGCGTCTTAAAAACTATTAGAGAAGATCCTTATATATGCCGCCTTCCTATAATTATGCTTACTTCTAAAACAACTCAGCAAAATACAGTAGAAGGTTTATCAAAGGGGGCAGATGTCTACCTTACAAAACCTTATGAATCTAGCGTTATGCTTGCTTATATAGAATCTCTTGGACGTCGGGCTATGTGGCAACATCAGACTATAAAAAAGGAATATAAATGGTCTGGCCATTATCAGAATAAATACCCTCAAGATCTTCTTAGTCCTCGAGAAAAAGAGATCTTAAAGTATATTATTGAAGGCAAAAGCAACAAATACATTGGGGAAAAGCTTTTTATAACCGAAAGAACTGTTAAAACGCATGTCATGAATATTCGGAAAAAGCTTAATGCTGAAAACCGTGCGCATGCAGCCTCTATAGCTTTAAACCACAATTTACTAGTTTCCTAGTACTATTCTGAGAAGACGCTTCCAACTGTTACTATTGGAACATTATGAACACCCAAGGTCACATAACCAGGACGAAATTCATAGTCTAGACGGGGATCTTTATCATAGTCCGTAATTGCCTTATGATAGTTGTAAGTGCAGAATTCCATCAACTCCATTCTCATAAGCCACATTTCAGCTGTTTCATACCGTTCAATACTATTTTCAGAGAATATATCTTGAATTTCCCGCCCAAAAAACTTTGTTTTAATTGATAATTTTTCTTCCTCTGTAACACTCATATCATCAATCACACTAAAAGTCATTAAATAATGCTGCCATGCACTGTTAAATTTAGTCATTAAATCTTCGGTTATATAGTCTGCGTAAGGTTCTATAAAGGTAAATAGACTTGGTTTTAGATTTTGTAATCGAATAAATATTTTATCCCTATCTTTGATAGGAATATGGTGGAGAGAAAAAGAAGCATTGACAACCAGTCGACTACCCGTTAAATAAACCATCTCATTAATATTAGACCAGTTTTCAACCATCATTTCCTCTATTGTCATGTTAAAAGGAATAAACTTTAGAAGAAACCCATAATCTATAGCTATTTTCTCCAAACGCTCTTGAGCTAAACTTAGGCTCTCCACTGAAGGTTCAATACCATAAACGTATATTAATTTTGGAAATACTATGTGACTCTCATACCATAGCTTTAGTATCTTGCACAATTGCTGTCCAGATCCAATCCCAATATCCATAATAGAAATTGTGTCTGACTGACAAGACTCTAGAGTCAATTGATTTCTAATCAGTCGATTGACCATTTCCTGTGCTTCTGTAACAAGAATAAATTTTTTTGCCATGAGGTTAAAAAGTTTAATTTGCTCATGATTATCATCAATGAGATACAAATTAGGAACTTCCCAGGCATTTTTCTCAATATACTGATGGATAGTGTCTAGAAAATACTGTTCCAAAAGCTTTTCGTTTGATGAGCCTATAAGATCATTTTTAGGAAAAGTTCTTATTTCTTCAGAAGCTTTTTTAACTTGCGAACTTCGCAATAGAGATACAATATTTTTTATACGTTCATAAGGTTTATAGGTCTTTGTATAGGTGTTCATGAGTGACTACCTCTTTAAATGCTAAAATGCGGTGTGAATATCTGCCCTAAACCAATCTTTACGATATTGCTTTGGAAGACGCCAATTTATTTTTGACATCAACTGTCCAGGTTTTATATAGTCGTAAACGTTGTCCAGAGGAACTGCTTCGGTATAGCTAATCCGTTTATACACATGATGAGGGCGCAGTTGACTTGGATGAGTAAGGCCAGCAATAGAAAGTAGTTCGGTCACTTCTCTCATCGTAATCTCGTGATAGCTATAGATACGTTCAGCAGTCAGAAAGGGATCCAACCTGTTTTGTAATGTTTTATCCTGTGTTGCAATACCCTTAGCACATGTTCCTTTATAACAGTCACGCTGCTGCTCACAGCCCGCAGCAACCATAATTCCTCGAGCTGTCGCACAAATATCCGCTCCTCTTGCAAGCTTAAGAATAATTTCCCGCTCGGTAAAAACTCGCCCTGATGCAATAATTTTTACCTGTTCTCTAATATTTAATCCAGAAAGAACATTATGAACATAAACAATGGCATCATCTAGGGCAACACCACAAAAACCAGCAACTCCTCTTGCACTACCTGAGGTCCCTGCCTCCATTCCATCCAGGGTTATAAAATCAATCGGCAACCCTAACTTGACCATTGCCTTACAAATAGCTAAGAATTCATGTTTTCGCCCCAGCGACATTTTAATCCCAACAGGTTTACCGCCAGACAATGTCCGAAGTTTATCAATAAACTCAACAAGCTCTTTCGGCGTCGAAAACTCCGAATGCCCTGGTGACAACTTAACTCGAGTATCCAGATCAACATTCAAAATCTTTGCAAATCCTGTAGTCAGGCTTGGCATTGGAAGGTCTTTATTCGGTGCCATTCCTTGCGAAATTTTCACTTCAATCATTTTGACGTAGGGGAGTTGAGCAATTTTTTGAAACTTGACGGGATCGAATTCACCTGTTTTTGTGCGGCATCCAAAGTATCCGTTACCAATTTCCCAAACAATATCCCCTATCTGTGGCAGCATATCTATAGGTATTTCAGAAAGATCCTCAATAAACCTATCTATTTCAAAATCCGGATCTTCAATGTCGAGATCGATGCCAAAATGATAAGGGCTAATCCCGGCCTCTCCAGTGTTTTGGTAGAATTCGCCCTTTGATGCAGCTTTATTGATGGCCATAATAAAATTTTTACTTAAAGGCCCATAACTAAGGGCAGAACAGTTAAAGATAGAAGCTTCATAGGGTTTTTTACATTTTTTACTGCCAATTGTGACGCGATAAGCAGTATTCTTGATCTCCGGATTCACATAAGCTGGAATAAGGGACTCATAACCAACCGCATACACATCAGTAGCGCTACCTAGTACTTCCAGATCTTTCAAACCGTCTGACCGTCTGGTAATAAGGTTCCATATTTCCTCAGAAATGGGCTTAGGGCGAGATTGATAACTCGTTGTATCTCTTAATAATGTTTTTTCAAAAACTGGTCGATTAGACCAATAGCCAGAGCGAGCCAGAACACTACTTCTATTACCACTCTTCAATACTGTTCCGTCAGATCCCATATGTTCTGTTTTTTCAGGCAATAAGCTCACTAATTTCCCCTTTTTAAATTCTGAATACTTATCCCAATAAGTCACCTAGTAAAAAAGTACTATTACTCTCTATTCCTATTTTCAATGGAATTCGATTAGAATAAAATGTATCGAAAGGTACATTTGACATGTATCAAAAGATAGAAAAAACCTTAAAAATTCAAAAGGTTGTTATGATAACAAGCCCCACTAAAGATTCAGGCTGTCAATGTCTGGTCCTCACCAAAGATAAAGAATTGTTGGTTGACTATGCTAAACAATTAAGGAGCTTCCACCTGGAAGTTAAGCTTCAACATGTCGATTATTTGGGTAAGCTGGATGACAAGCTTTCGGAAAGTATACACACGGTTGTTATTTATGACTTGACAACATTTGGCCTAGAAACACTATCTAGAGTAAGAAGCTCTCTCTTAAACGATAAAGTTACGTTTTGGGTTTTGGTAGAAGAGTATTTTATCGATCAAGCTCAATATTTATTCTCATTGCAAATTGATAATATTTTTCATAAATCCAAATATAAGGTTTTTGCCTATGCTATTAAACAATTATTAGAGCGAAAGCTACACAAAAGTCCAAATAAAGAGACATTCTCACAAAAAACCCGCTTTATTTTAAATTCGTTTGAGAATATTGCAACAGATGTTATTTGGTCTAAAGATTTAAACGGTAAATATGATTATATTAATCAAGCAGGTGCTACTTTTCACCGAAAGAAAATTGAAGAAATCATAGGCGAAGATGATAAAAATATATTTATGCCCGATGCGTATCAAAAAATTAAAGCCTCAGATATTGCTGTCATTAATAGTCGCTTGCCAAGCGATGTTGAATTTACACTCAATTCTACTCATGGGGAAAAGCAAAAATATTATATGGCAATGAAAGCACCTTGTTTTGATAATGACGGAGAAGTTGTTGGGCTTATTGGTATTATTAGAGACATTACAGAAAAGAAAAAGCTTGAAATGGAATTGATGGAGGCTAAAATTCAAGCGGAGGAAGCAAGTCAAAAGAAAAGCGAATTTCTATCCAGCATTACCCATGAATTAAGAACACCCTTATGTACCATTATTACATCATCTGATTTTATGCTAGAAGGGGTTACTGGTGAGCTTTCAGACAAGCAATCCTCCTATATTTACAGAATGAATGAAAGTGGAAAACATGTATTATCGTTGATTGATGAGCTTCTTGACATCGCAAAAATAGAATCCGGTAAATACTTTCTAAACTGCGATAAAAATCGTATCGAAATTATTATTGATCAGGCTTGTCATCTTATAGAGCCTCTTATTCAAAATAAAAACCAGGTTTTAATCAAAAAAATTGATCCTAATCTACCTTATATGTATATTGATCGCATAAAAATTAAACAAGCACTCATTAACCTTCTCACAAATGCTCATAAGTTCTCATCCGAACATACACAAATTCTCATTTCAGCACAGTTATCTGATGATAATGAATTGATAATTTCTGTTTCAGATCAAGGATCTGGTATTCCTGAAAAAGATATTGATAGAATTTTTCTTCCTTTTGAACAAACAAGAAATCAAAACCAAGAATATACACAGGGAACAGGTCTTGGCCTACCCATTACTAAAAATATTATTGACTATCATAAAGGGAGAATATTAGTTCAATCTAAACTTGGACAAGGCAGCACTTTTATTATTTACCTACCTGTCTTCCAGGATGTAAATAAACTTGAAGAAGAAAGTATTCTTCTCACTACACCTCCATTATAAGTAAAGAACTTCATATTAATAACATGGCAAATATTCTAATTATCGACGATGATCCAAATTCCTTAACCATTAATAAGGATATTTTGGAGCATTTCCATCATCAGGTACAAGTTGTTTCTACTTTAGGGGAAGCAAATACGTCAATTATCGAAACAAAAATAGATTTGGTCATGTTGGATGTACTTTTGCCAGACGGAAATGGGTTAAGCCTTATTCCATCTTTAGATCATTATACTATTCCTTATTTCGTTACCTCTGCTTTGAGTCAAAAAGACTTACTACGATACATTGAACAGCAATCTGTAATTGTGAAAGACTACCTTTTAAAACCGTTTACTGTCACAACCTTAATTCAAAAAGTTAGTGAACATATTGACAGTAAGGTACCTATATAACTCTTGCTTATTAGGGTAAGATAAATAGATTATCTTTATTTTAAGCTGAGAGCATGTTCGGTATTTAAACTGTTACTGCTGCTCTCACTTCGTAAATGACCAGTTCAGGTTCAACATCGCTTATGAGGCTTAGCATCTTCGCTTGGAAGTTTTTAAAGTGAGGCATTTCAAAATGGGCGTCAATAGCAGCTTGATCTTGCCATTCTTCAAAG
>JAHQWC010000144.1 GCA_019634025.1 Vampirovibrio sp. | reverse complement strand
CTGTATCTTCTGTAGCCGAACCTACTCAGGAATCAGACACGCAAGCTACGTCAACGGTGGATACCCATGTTGATTCGGAAATGAACCTGCTGGTGGCGGCGGTGGATGTGGATGCCGCCCAGGCCCGTAACCTTCGCCAGGATGTGCCGGTGATGACCATTCAAGACAGCCTGGTGTTGCCGGAGAATCCTGAAATTGCGGATGCTTCTATGGCCGATACTGCTGGAATGGATGCCGATATGTTGGCTGATGAGGATCCGATGTTGAACTTGGTTGGCTTCTAGCGTTCAATCAAAGTCTTTAGATAAAGAAACGCCCGGTGAATATTCACCGGGCGTTTGAATTTTTGAACTATCTTCTCTTTCTTTTTTCTCTGATTTTGAGAGGGGGGGTTAGGGTTATTCTGCGCCGACTGCGGCCTGGACTTTGACGTCAGGATCAGAATCCTCGTCGCCAGCGTCTCCGGCGTTACCAGCATCACCGGCATCACCTTCGCCGTTAGCTGCTGCTGCTGCACCGCCAGACTCACCAGCGTCGCCGTCGCCATCTGCGCCTTCAGCATCACCAGCATCACCGGCATCCTCAGCAGAGGCTTCAGCTTCAGCTTCGGCATTCGCTTCAGCTCGTTCTGCTGCCAATGCTTGCCGAAGTTCAGTGTTCAAGTTACTGAGGTCTTGGGTCGCTGTGGCCTTATCCGCGTCGCTGGCCTCGGGATCGCTCAGTACACTTCTAGCTGCCGAGATGTCAGCCCGGATTTCGGCGACGCTTCTGGCGCCACCACCGGCACCATCACCAGCGTTACCTGCGTTGCCTGCGTTACCGGCATCACCAGCGTTACCTGCGTTGCCTGCGTTACCGGCATCACCAGCGTTACCTGCGTTACCGGCATCACCAGCGTTTCCGGCGTTGCCTGCGTTACCGGCATCACCAGCGTTTCCGGCGTTGCCCGCGTTCCCGGCATCACCAGCGTTTCCGGCGTTCCCGGCATTACCAGCGTTGCCAGCATTTCCGGCGTTGCCCGCATTCCCGGCATTACCTGCGTTTCCGGCGTTGCCAGCATTCCCGGCACCGCCGCCGCCATCACCGTCTTCGATGTTAGACGTAAGGTCGCCAGCAGATACGGCTGCTATAGCTCGGTCAAACTTGCCTTGGTTTCCGTCACCATCGGCAAGTATTTCATTTGGATCTAGCTGATCTAATGTCAGTGTTCCTCGTTCTAGCGCTTGGAAAACAGCATTATAGGTTTCAACGTTTGTGTCACCTACGCCGCCTTGGACCAGATCGCCGTTACCAGTATCCTCTAGCATATTGGCTACTGCACCATCGTTATAGTTTCCGCCTGCGTTTTTAAACCGAGAGGCCGTGAGAGCAAACTGCGCTGCTTGCTGTTGAGACGGAGTGCCTGAGGTTAACATGGTTTGGAGCCGTTGCACGCCTGCCAGAGATTCTGCGCCGTCATCAATCCGGCCACCGGTCACAAATTCTGCGGCATAGCCGGATACAATAGCGGCTCTGGTTGGGCCTTCTCCTTGAAGTCCGGCCTGTTCAGCTAATCCGTTAGCATCTACGTTACCGCCTTGGTCAACGTTATCGGCGTAGGCTTGTAAAGCGTTTTGGTCTGCCGTTAATGCGCCTGCAATGGCTGCGCCACCGCCACCTCCGTATGCGCCACCGGCTCCGCCAGCGCCACCGGCTGTTGCACCTGCCACGGGTAGACCGAGCATTTGCATCATTTGGGCGAGGACGGGGTTCACGGCTGCGCCGCCAGCGTTACCTGCTGCTCCGGCACCGTACGCGCCACCAGCACCACCGGCTGCACCAGCATTACCTGCGGCTCCGGCTGCACCAGCATTACCGTAAGCACCTGCGCCACCGGCGTTGCCTGCATTTCCGGCATTACCAGCGTTACCTGCATTTCCGGCTCCACCAGCGTTACCGTATGCGCCGCCTGCACCACCTGCGTTGGCTGCTTGTAAAGGGGTGGTTAAATCTGAGATACCGTTAATCTGGGCGGGTAATCCTGCGGCGGTGCCACCGGCTAATCCGGCGCCACCCGCTGCACCTGCGCCACCTTGGCCCATAAACATACTGACCATCACTTGCATCAGTTGGACCAAGCCGCCTACGAGCTGCTGGGTTACATCGCCACCCGCGCCAATACCGGCGGTGGGTGCGCCTGCAGCGCCAAGGCCGAATCCGGCTGCGTTATTAAAGGCTAAAGGGCTTCCAGGTGCTGCTGCACCCAGTAAGCTTGTTCCTGCTGAACCGGCAGCACCAATGCCACCTGCGGCGCCAATGCCGCCTGCACCACCAATGCCCGTTAATGCGGGATTGATACCTGCGTTAGGGGTTCCTACACCGTATGCACTCATTTAGGTTTCTCCTCTACTCATTTGGTTGTTACTACTCAATAACTTTGGATACTCAAAAGACTGTTACTTGGGCCACACATCAGGGTGGGCCTTACCTGGGGACATTTATGCCATTGATTTACGTGTGTTCATATCTCCAATCTCCAACTTCCTCAACGGTTCTTCCTCAAACGATTTTGGATCAGTGGGAAAATGTTCCCGGGGGTGCATACCAAAACCTGATACTTTGGGGTTAATAGTATACAAATAAATAAAAACAATCATTAGGGATAAATTGCTTCTGTGGAGTGAGTTCGTTACAAAGGTTAACAAGTATTTATTGAGGGATGACGTCTGGATGCTTTCTCTATTGAGGATTAGGTAAGGAAGTGCCCCAAAATATCTCGTTTTCAAAAACAAGGAAAATGGGACATGGCTTGAAAGTTTAGGTACTGAAAAGGTTTCCGGCTTTAGAAGGGTGTCCTATGTCCCACCCATAGGGCGCTCTTTTGAGGGAAGCTATTAGTGATTCAGAACTGATTCAAATTGACGATTCTTTTTGTCGTATTAGTGGCAGTAGAGAAGCTTCACCTATTAGGAGTTTGGATGGTTGCATTCAGCAATAAACAAGGCGGCCAATTGGCCGCCTTGTTTTGGATCTGTTCTCTGGGATGTTTGTTTAGGTGAATGACATCCCTATATCCTTTGGGGTTAGTCGTTGTTCTTTCTGGCGTTCCCGGCGTTGCCAGCGTTCCCGGCGTTGCCAGCGTTCCCGGCGTTGCCAGCGTTCCCGGCGTTGCCAGCATTCCCGGCGTTGCCAGCGTTCCCGGCATTACCAGCGTTCCCGGCGTTGCCAGCGTTCCCGGCATTACCAGCGTTCCCGGCGTTGCCAGCGTTCCCGGCATTACCAGCGCCACCTGCAGCGCCGTAAGCACCACCGGCTCCGCCAGCCGCTCCGGCGCCACCAGCTGCTCCGGCTGCTCCGGCAAGGCCACCGCCACCGGTCATCATGCTTAACATGAAGGTCAACAGTGTCATAGCGAATTGCATGATCATATTGGAATCCAGTCCACCCTGAGCACCACCTAAGGCTCCCGGGGTTCCGAAACCAGAACCTAAGTTGGGAACGGCGCTACCGGCTCCGGCTAACAAACTACCTGCACCACCTGCGGCTCCTAAACCGGCTGCTCCAGCACCACCGGCTGCACCTGTACCATAAGCGCCACCGGCATTTCCGGCTGCACCTGCACCAACTGCTCCAACGCTTGGCATATTCTGTACTCCTTTATTTCTCTACTTATCTCTACTAAAAATATTTAAACAAACAAAAGACTGATTATTTTCCTGAATCCTCTGTATAAGCTGTTTCTCAAACTTCCTCAATACATGGCAATGCCACATATACACATATATAAAAATAAAAACAATTAAAAAGGGTGAATTGCGTTCAATGGCTCAGAACGTTACATGTTGTTACAGTAAATCGGATCCTGTGATGTTGAAAAAAGCTTGAAACAGTGATCGGATGGAGAAAACCGGCAGTTTAGAGACATCGCTGTTGATATCCGACTGGAGTGCTGCCGCCAGAGGAGTTTGGTTGGAAGATTGCCACAGGCGATCGGACAGGTCATCCAGTACTTCATAGTAGGCGTGAAGATCCAGTACAGGGTAAGTATCTGGTAGAGAATCCGTATCCGGGGCGTCGTTGAAATTTAGATCGCAGGTACTGACCTGATCATTAACCTTGACCAACACGCCATATGCTCTGCACAGTGCAGGACGGTGCTGGTAAAGACTGCAGGCATCGTCAATTAATAAGGGGCATTTACCAATAGCATCAGGCTTTGCTTGTACCTGTTGCATGATCTGTTGTGCGATTGCTGGTGGCAGCTGGGCAAACCCATTGAGGAGCCAAGCGGCTTCGATGTATCGGATCTTAAACCCATCAATGCAACAACTACTGCAGCCTTTTTTGCAATTGATCTCATCGGCGTTGGCTTCATGTAACTCTGCGGACTGTTTGTCCAGCGTGGTTAAAGTTTGTTGGTGATAGTCAAACAAGGTTTGTGGAGCGTTCTCGTTCAAATGCTTTGTGTCCAGAGTTTGTGGGGTGCTTCTTATAGCTTAGCGGGGTGTTACACCATTGACATCAGCCAGGGCAAGGACATTGTGCCTGCCATCTTTTGTCAGTGCTGTTGCTTTGGTAAAGTAGAGGAGTTCTGCTCGATAGTGGGCAGAAAATACTGCAAAGAGGAGACCCGGTGATGAAAAAAGCAGTGGTATCCGGTATTGGTCATGACCGGCCCGGGATTGTGGCCGGGTTTACCCAGGTGCTGTTTCGCCACGGGTGCAATATTGAAGATTCCAGCATGACGATTTTGGGCCCAGAATTTGCCATGATTTTGATTATTTCCATGGCAGATACGGTGTCTGAGGAAGCTGTTGCAGCAGATTTGGAAGTGTTGGAAAAAGAACTGGGCTTAAGTGTCGCTTTTAAACCATTACAACTGCCTGCCGCGCCGGCGGCAGCCACAAACAACTTAACCCCCTATATGATTTCAGTTTCCGGACACGATCGCACTGGAATCACTTATGAAGTGGCCAATTTGTTAGCGTCTTTCCAAATCAATATTACGGATTTGAACGCCCAGAGTATTACCGGAGAGGCTGATTCCAGCGTCTATATCATGATGGTAGAGGCTGGGATTCCTCAGGGATTTGATTTTGGTCCGTTAGAGACAGCGTTTAAAGATCTGGAGACCACGTTGGGCATTGAAATCCGGTATCACGAGATTGAGCCGGTGGCTTTATAACAGCATTATGACAGTCTTAAAGATTTACAAATATCCCCATCCCGTGCTTCGTGCAAAATGTGAGACGGTGACCAATTTTGAGGATCCGACCTTCCGACAATTTGTGCAGGATATGGAAGACACCATGTACGATTGTACCGGTGCTGTAGGCTTGGCGTCGCCCCAGGTGGGTAACCCCATTCGCATGGTATTGATTGATGTGACAGCGTCTGGCGATAAAACGGCTAAAAAGTTTTTGGTGAACCCTGAAATTGTTCAAAAATCCAAAAATAAAAACGTGCGAGAAGGTTGCTTAAGCTTTCCTGAATACCTGGCCAATGTAAAACGGGCCATGAAGGTGACGGTAGTCTGTCAGGATGAACACGGAAATAATCAGGAATACCAGGTGGAGGGGTTAGAGGCCATTGCAGTGCAACACGAGTTGGATCACTTGGATGGGGTGTTGATGATTGACCGGGTGAACTCCCTTAAAACCGATTGGATCCGCCGCCAAGGGCCGTCTTCACAAGGTTAAATCCGGCTGTTTGACCGGCTGGCTAGTTTGACACGCCGTGTGTTCGTAGTTAAATGAGAAACTGTTGGCCCGTTATCACGGACCTTTTGGAGAACCGGGCCGCAATTCAGAAAGCGCGATATAATAGCAGCACGGTTGACTCTGAGTAATTGTCCCTATCGCGGGGTGGAGCAGTCTGGTAGCTCGTTGGGCTCATAACCCAAAGGTCGCAGGTTCAAATCCTGTCCCCGCAACCATTTTTAAAACGCCCTCACAGTTATTATGTGAGGGCGTTTTGTTAGTGAGGAGATGTGGTCAACGCTTCCACAGCTGCCAACACCTCTGCCGGTTCGGCGCGGCGGGTGTAGTCTGTATCGACAAAGGCCCAGGTGATCTTGCCATTGGTATCAATGACATACGTGGCAGGTAAGGGCAGTTGGTTGGAGTCTTCTCCGTTGACATCCGCCAGATCGATGCCGAATTTCTTGTAGATAGGGACCAGATCCTTAGCCAGAGTAAAGACAATACCAAAATCATTGGCTGTCTGATTGCCGGGATCGCTGAGAACCCGATAAGGGAGATCATGTTTTTCTTGGGTGGATAAGCTGTTATCTGGGGTTTGAGGAGAGACGGCTAAAACTCTTGCGCCGGCGCCGTTGATGGCAGGCGTGGTTTCGGCCAGAGCAACCAGGGCTGTGTTGCAGTAAGGACACCATTTACCCCGGTAGAAAGTGATGACCACGGGACCGTTTTTTAGCTCGTTTTCCAAATGTACCGGCTGGCCGGTCGCATCACTCAGCGTAAAATCTGGGGCTGTATCGCCTACCTTCAGGGCGGTGTCCAAAATGCCGGAATCGATAAGATCCTGGTTGGCCTTTTTCATCACCGCTTTGGCGTCAAGCGGAACCTTGGCCTTCATGGATTCACGCATCTCATCAAGTTCTTTTGCCAGTGCGCCTTCTGGTTGAGGTTTTTTAGCCACAGGTTCTTGAGGCTTTTGGCAGGCGGACATAAAAACGGTGACGGTTAATAAGATGGATGCAGTTAGGGTTGCTGGAATAAGCTTTTTTCGCATGGGCTCTCTCCTGTTTGGAATAGTTATATGATGGCGATTCTAGCTCAAACAAAAAGCGGCATTCCTTCTATAAAATGCGCCGAAGCAGGCGAAAAACGGATACAATGAGTAGAATGAGGAGGTCTATCTGGATGTGTTTATCAGACTCTCCGATATTTTCAATATTAAGAGAATCCATTTCTATTCATGATTCAACTGGTCTTAAAGCGGCTGTTTACCGGCATTATTACCCTGTGGGTGGTGATGAGTGCCACGTTTTTTTTGCTGCGGTTTTTGCCTGGAGGACCCTTTGACGCAGAGCGGAAGCTGCCGCCGGAGATTCAGGCGAATATTGAGGCGACGTATCATTTAGATGAGCCAGTATGGGTGCAGTACGGGTATTTTTTGGGTGATATTGTTCAGGGGGACTTGGGACCGTCGTTTAAATATAGGTCTCGCCGGGTTAATGCCATTGTGGCAGAGTCTGCCGGTATTTCTATTCTATTAGGGTCTTTGGCTCTGTTGATTGGCACAGTGTTGGGGGTACTGGCTGGTACGTGGGCCGGAGTCAGTAAACGCCCTTGGGTGGATGGGGTACTGTCTATCTTGGGGCTCTCTACACTATCGTTGCCCAGTTTTATTTTTGGCGGTTTGCTGGTATTGGTGTTTGCCTTGCATCTGGGTATTCTGCCCGCCGCAACGTTACAAACGCCTGCCCATTATGTGTTGCCGGTCGTGTCCCTCTCACTTGTTCCTTTTGCGTATGCGTTTTTGTTGGTGCGAACCTCGGTGAAAGAAACAAAACTCCAGCCGTTTATTCTCATCAAAAAAAGCTACGGGCTGCCGGACGGCCAGGTGACGTATTTGCATATATTACGCAACTCTTTTGTACCGTTGTTGTCTATCTTAGGGCCATTGGCGGCGGCTATTATTACCGGTTCTTTCGCTATTGAATACATTTTTGCCATACCCGGTATGGGGAAGCACTTTGTCACTGCCGTGACCAACCGGGACTATACTTTGGTGATGGGGATTACGGTGGTGTATAGCATGCTACTGATTGGCTTTAATACGGTGAGTGATATCTTGTATGGTTTATTAGATCCTCGACTGCGGGATGTGGGAGAGAATTCGGTATGACTGGGGTCGCAGTGATAGATAGCTCTGGATCGGTACAGAGAACCTCTCCTACCAATTGGTTGGCGATGATTCCGCCGAAGATATTTTGGAGTGGGCTATTTTTGGGACTTGTTGCTCTGATGGCCCTTTTAGGGCCTTGGGTGGGACCGGATCCCAATATGATTGATCCGGATATTCCCACAATAGCGCCGGGGGCAGCAGAGCATTGGTTTGGTACCGATGACTTGGGCCGAGACCTGTTTAGCCGGGTGGCGGTGGGGGCCAGAATTTCGCTTTTAATTGGGATTGCCACAGCATTGGTGGCGGTGGTGATTGGGACCCTATATGGCATTGTTTCGGCACAGTTTGAAGGCCGGGTTGATACGGTGATGATGCGGGTGATTGATGTGATTTATAGCCTGCCGGGGTTGATGATTGTGATTTTGTTCAGCGTGTTTTTGGGCCGTGGGGTGCTTAGCCTGGTGCTGGCCTTGGCGCTGTTTAGCTGGCCGGATACGGCACGGATCATTCGGGGGCAGGTGTTGGCCCTGAAACGAGAAGAGTTTGTGGAGGCGGTGCATAGCTTGGGTGGTTCATCTTGGCGTATTGCCGGGCGGCATTTTTTGCCGAACCTGGTAGGGCTTATTATTTTGACAGCGACTATTACGGTGCCTCGGGCTATTTTGACCGAATCTACCTTGAGCTTTATTGGCCTGGGGGTAGAGCCGCCGTTGAGCAGTTGGGGAACATTGGCTAGCGAGGGTTGGCAGTTGGTTCGCATTGCCCCCCATGTTATGCTGGCGCCAGCGCTGATGATTTTTACAGCTATGATCGCCTTAAACTTATTGGGAGATGGCTTGCGAGAATTGCTAGAGCCGAAAAAAAGCTAGAACAGCATAGTCTTCTTTTACCTGAAGCGGGGTAGGTAAGAAGGAGCATGGGATACAAAGCTCAGTAATAGAGTGGTATCGTTCTTGCCGGAAGGGTAGCGCCCCTAAATAAAAATGCGTAGGTGCGCACAAAAAAAACCGCAGATCGAAAAATCGTTCTGCGGCATTCCAGAGAAATGAGAGTGAAAGAAAATACAGCTCGAAACCGGCCAAAGCCGATTCCGCTCATAGACCTGAAAGCAATAGGATTGATACAGGCCTTAGGTAGTAATTGTAAACATCTCCAGGAAATATAACGAAATCTTTACATTATCTTAAGATCATTTAAACACGCAAAAACACCGTCTGATATCAGACGGTGTTGCACGAAAAACAGTTAAGGTGAGATCCAGGCCAGACTGATTAGCTGAATAGAATCCGGCTTAAGGTATCATCGGCCAGTTTCTCTTGAAGTCCGGCACTCATTAACCCTGGGAACTCATCGGCAAGGACGCTATCTACTTCGCTGCGGCCTTCAGTTGCCATATTTTTTAAAGAGTCTAGTGTTCTCGGGTCCATTTTCTTCATTGCAGCAGACAACCGGGTGGCGTTAAACACCTGCCGGGTGGGAGATTGCTGCCCGAAAGGACTGAGCTGAACTGAGTCGCCATTCGCTTTTGCGGCGAGTTGTTGGCTTTGTTCTTGCTGTCTTACTTCCACCTGCCGGTTGTTCTGCACTTGAGATGTTTGTGTGGGCAAGATGGGTTTAGCTTGAAAATTATTATTGGATCCGCCAGTTGCTGTCATACCTCAATCTCCTAACGATTGTTTTCGTTGCTGTCTCCCTGGTTCTCGTACTAGGGGCTTTTGTAATACAAAGGGTTTTGTATATAAGGGGTCTATTAACTCTCTGTACTAATATAAAAACAATAATTGAGATAAAGTTGCTAGTGAATTTTGATTTTGTTCATCTATCTTTACATCTTTTTAGATCAGCAATGCCGGATGCATATCTGTGAGATACGCCATTAATAGCATTTGATGTCTGCTGGATGCCGTTAAAATAGGAGAAAGATAGGAAAGACCGCTATTTTGAACCTTTTTTTAACTAACTTTTCCAAGGCGTCGGTCTACCGGGCAATGGCCTACCTGTTTAACCGTTTGATTCCGGTTATTCTAATGGGAGCAGGGGTTTTTAGCCTGTGGATTGTCTTGCGGCAAATGGAGCCGTATGTCCAGGATAGTTTCCTTCGATGGTATGCGGCGAAAAACACCCAAACACCAGTGACGTTAGTGCTGATTGATGATGAAACAGTACACCGTTTGGAGCCGGTTCTTGGTAGTTTTCCGTGGTCTCAGGCAGGGTACCTTCGGTTTTTAAAAGCCCTGTATAAAGAACAACCGAGTGTTATGGCATTAGATATCCCCACCAGTGGTCTTTATCAGAATCATATCTCTGAAGATTCTGATTTATATGCAAGCTGGCAGGCGTTTCCTCGGCTGGTGACCGGTATGACGCCGATAAAAGACCTGAATATCAGCCCTCACCATCCTGACTTTTACCGCTTGGGACTTGGGGTTATTCATCTGCCTGTCAATGCTCAAGGGCGGCTTCGGACGGTGATGCCGTATTTTAGTTTGCACCAGCAAGAAGTTTTCGGGTCCGGATTCTTTCCGGCGCTCTCTACAGCCGCTTTTTTGGAATACCGTAATCATCGCTCCGCCAAAGGCGGTTGGACTATGGCCATGGCGGCTCCCCATAAGATTTGGGGAAAGCAGTTGCATGTGTTTCAAGAAGGAAACCCAAGTGCTGTGCAAAACCGGATTCCGTTGACCTCAATGGGTGAACTGCTGCTGCGCTGGTACCAGCCGGTCAGCGAAGATGAGGCAACCTTGGGCATTACGCATCCGGTTTTACCTGCTTGGCGGTTGTTTGATAAGACGGCCGCATTAACAAAGACAGAGCAAGAATTGCTGAGAAATCGAATTGTTTTGGTGGGCTTCTCATTGTCTCAGCTGGATAATGCCTATCATACGCCGATTTCTGCGAATCATTTGGGTACGGATGTCCATGCCACAGCTATCGACAATTTGCTGTCGGGCCATGCGCTTCAGCTCTTGCCAAATTGGCTGGATGGTTTGATTGTCTTGATTCTATTTGTTGCCGTATTTTGGATGCGTCTGAGACTCAACAGCTTTCGGCGGGGATTCTTCTATACGGTTGCCGCCATGGTGGTGTACTTATATATTGTGTTTATCCTCCTCACTCAACAAAACATCCTGGTGAGCATCCTGATACCGGAGTGCTTAATGTTGTTGGGTCTGTTTTTGGGCAGCGGATGCCAAGAGTATATGTTGGGTCGTCGGTTAAAGAATCTGTCGAAGATGGTGCCTTCACAAGTGTATCGCGAGATTCGGCAAAAAGGCATGCAACTGTTAGGCGCCGGCGGGGATCGCCGGGAGATTACGGTGATGTTTGTGGATATTCGGAATTTTACCGCTGTTTCTGAAGTCATGTCGCCTACGGATGTGACTCGGCTGTTGAATGAGTTTTATACAGCGATTCAGCAAGTGGTGTTTGCCCATCAGGGGACGGTGGATAAGTTTATGGGCGATGGCGCCTTGATTTTATTCGGCGCTCCGGTACACCACCCGGATCATGCCCGGCAGGCCATGGCCGCTGCCCAAGAGATTTTGGTGCTGGCGCCGACTTTATGTGCCCAATGGCAAAACCGACTAACGTCAGTGACGGAGACGACAATTAAAGGGAACTTGGGTATTGGCATCTCTATTCATACCGGTGATGCCTTTGTAGGCTTTTTAGGCGCTACCGATGAGCAACTATCCTATACGGCAGTGGGAGATACGGTAAATCTCTGTGTCCGGCTGCAGGAAATGACTAAACATTATGATACCCCACTGATTGTGAGTGAAACCACCTGGCAAACTGTCGATTCGGCATTGCAGCCATTGATTTTGAGAAAATTGGATACGGCAGAAATTCGAGGGCGGCAAGCACCGATTGATATTTATTCCTTGACGCCTGAGGGGCTTTTATCAGAAGAGGGCTCGTGAAAGTTATAGATACCAGTGCTGTGTTGGTTTACGCGTAAATAACGCATCCAATATCTGCTGGATCTCTTGGGAGGTTGTTCCAGAGATTTTTGAAGTTGAAATCCACTGATGGTCAGAATTAACTGCCGATATTGGAATGGCGGTAAATGGGTTTTGAGGTGCGAGAGCCCCGAAGGTTCTTTGATTGTAGTGTGAGAGTGAATGCATTAAATCCGGTCCAGCCAGGGGGAGTAACGAGAATAACTTTACTATCTATAGTAATAAGGAAACATCACTCGTCAAAAAATTGCCAAATTTTTTGATTTCAGGGTGTTTCAACGATAATAAGGCTGATGATTGCGCCATAAGAGAGGATGGGCCAGATGCTCACATTGACTGTTCAGAATACCGATAATCAGGCAGTTGGGGCCGAACATGGGTTGGATTTGCAAAAAGAGTATGAGGCCTATGGGCCTTCCTTGGAAAAAATTGTTCAAGACATTTATACATGTAAGGATCAGGATGGCGGATGGAAGAAATGGCTGAATCTTCCGTATGACGAGGCACTGGTAAATGAGATAGAAAAATATGCTGCGTCGGTAAAGGGCAAATACACGGATCTGGTGATTCTGGGCATTGGTGGGTCTTCTTTGGGTGGCTTCGCGTTGCTCAAGGCCTTGTTGCATCCTTATTGGAATGATCTGCCGGTGGAAAAGCGTCGTGGATATCCACGGTTTTACTTTGTGGACAACGTGGATACGGATCAGATTAACGGTCTGCTGGATATTTTGGATTTGAACACCACCCTGGTCAACGTCATCACCAAATCCGGCACCACGGCAGAGACCATGAGCGCTTTTATGCTGTTGAAGGACCGCTTGGATAAAGCCCTAGGCGCTGAAACCGCCAAAAAGCATATTGTGGCTACCACTGATCCAAAGAAGGGTATTTTACGAGACCTCGCCACCCAGGAAGGCTATCCCACTTTTGAGGTGCCGGATGATGTGGGTGGACGGTTTTCCATTTTCTGCGCTGTAGGTTTGTTGCCGGCAGCCCTGTGTGGGGTAGATATCCGTCAGATGCAGCAAGGCATCCGAGACTTGGACGCCCAGCTAAAACAGCCTGATTTAAATCAAAACCCGGCTGCCCAAAACGCCTTGGTGCAATACCTTTTGTATGGCCGAGGCAAAACCATTTCGGTGTTTATGCCCTACTCTGCCCGGTTGGCGCCGGTATCCGACTGGTATGTGCAGCTGTGGGCAGAGTCCTTGGGTAAAAAATTGGACCTGGATGGCCGAGTGGTTCACGTGGGCCCCACACCGGTTCGGTCGGTGGGTGTTACGGATCAGCATTCTCAGGTCCAACTGTTTAACGAAGGCCCCAATAACAAAGTGATTACCTTTGTGCAGGTCCAAGCACCGGATGGGAATCTCTCTATTCCCTCTCCTTTTAAAATAGAGGATCTATCCTATCTGGAAAATAAGACATTCCACCAGCTGATGACGGCAGAATTTGAGTCTACCCGGGCCAGCCTGACCAACAACCAGCGGCCTAATGTGACCATTACGTTGCCCAAGTTGGATGCTTACCACTTTGCCCAGTTGCTGTATTTGTTAGAGGTACAAACGGCCATTGCCGGGGCGCTGTTCCACATTGATCCGTTTGATCAGCCTGGGGTGGAGCTGGCGAAAAAATATACTTATGCGCTAATGGGCCGAAAGGGTTTTGAGCACATGGTGGATGAAGCTAAAGGCAAAAAAACGACTTCTGCCAGCTAGTAGGCTCTGTAAACAAATTATGCATGTGTGGGCTTTATTGCGCACAAAAATCTTATTTGTTGTTTTTAAATAAACAGAAGAATATTAGGCTGGTTAATTTAATACATCATCAAGCACAGGTGCTTATAGGCCCGTGTACGAATGTAATGGGGACGTTACTGAATAGGCTAAAAGGGGTAAATAATATGAGTATTCGTGGGTGCAGATCTTCTTACGGTAACCATTACCAT
>JAHQWC010000143.1 GCA_019634025.1 Vampirovibrio sp. | reverse complement strand
TATTCCCCGTTAATCCGGTTAACAACGGCATAAACGACACCGCAATCACCGCTGCCGCCACCGTCTCAGCATAAGACGCAATCACCATCGCCGCAAACAACTGTCCCACCACCGTAATAGCCAGCCATGGCATCCGGGCCTTCACCGCATCCGTCACCGGACCGGTAAGCAGATGCCGCTCGTCCATCTCCTCCAGGTGAATCCCGGAAGACAGATACATGTCCTCCGCCGTCTCTTCCTCAATCACTTCCACCACGTCATCCAGGGTAATAATCCCCTGCAACACTTCCTCCGGGTCCACCACCGGCATGGCCAGCAGGTTGTAATATTTCCGGAATAAGTTCGCCACCAGCTCCTGATCGTAAGACACTAGAATCGACTTCACATCAAACTCCGCCACCTTCTCCAATGCCAGCGACTCCTCCTGAAGGATCAAGGTCTTCAGGCTCACCACCCCCACCAGCTTGTTTTCATCATTCACCAGATACACGTAATAAATAAAATCCTGAGGATCCGCCCGGCGAATCACCTGCATCGCCTCGCCTACTGTGGCTTGGATAGACACCATAATAAAATCCGGCGACATTAACCCGGCCGCACTGTCCGGCTCCTCCAGCATCAGATGTTGCAACGTCCGGGTATCGGCATCATACGGCATCTCCGCCAAAATTTTCCGCCGCTCCTCGGCGTCCATCTCCTGCAAAATATCCGCCGCATCATCCGCCGGCATATACCGAAAGATTCGGCTGGCCCGCAGATCCGTCATGGTGTCCAGGCAGGATTTCCGGCGAACATCGCTCAAACTAATCAACACCGCCGCCGCCTGAGAAATGGTCAGGTACTGAAAACATGTGGTGGCCTCGTCTTCACTCAGCTCATGCTCAAACACCTCAGCCACATCGGCAAAGTTATGCCGCGCCAGCAAACGCCGCAAAGCAGACCCGTTTTTCAGGGCCAAAAACCGACGGATTTTATCGCCAAGGGTTTGAAGCGTCTGAGGGGACATCCCATCCACCTCCTGTTTTACTAATTTACCAAGTCCAAAATAGGTAAGTCCAAAATAAGCCCGAAACAGAGTCATAACAGTCATTACCCCTCTCCCGCGCGGGAGAGGGAGCAATCGTAGCCAAGTGCAACGAGGCGTACGAATGCGGGTGAGGGGTTACAAGCTAGCCTGGTTTTAGTTTTAGTCCTAGTCCTACATTCTTATTCTAGCCCATAGGTATCAAAAGCCACCCAAAAGCAACACAAAGACACCACCTACTTCTCCCATTGTACGAAATACCCACCCCCCTGACCACCGGCAACCGGAGGAGAGAAACTAAAGCTGATGTTTATCAGACACCTTAACTTGCCACCAAATCCTCCGAGTCCACTGCCGCCTGCTGGCGATACACAAACACCCCACCCGCCGGGGGATCCACCGCCAAAAACTTACTCAGACGCACCACCTGCATGGCGTCAATCACCGTATCTTTGGGCAACAGCAACGTCTTGTTCCGCACCGTCACCAGATCCCGAGACAGCACCATACCAGTCCGCAAATCCTGGGGCTGAATCTCCATTTCCACCGTCTGAGCAGTGGGCGTACCATTGGCCAAAATACAGCGCCGCAATGCCTCTACTATTACCGGATCAAACTCGTCCGGGCAACGGTTCTGCAGGTTTTTTAACGCCTTCTCCGCGCTGGCAGATTCAAACCCCTGACGAGGGTTCAACAATTTATCATACGCATCCACACAGGCAATAATCCTTGCCCCAAGGGGAATAGGCTCACCTTTAAGCTTGTCCGGATACCCCATACCGTCAAACCGCTCATGATGATGCCGCACATAAAGGGCGGCTTCTTCCAAATTCGGCATGGTCCGCAAAATCGCCTCCCCCTGTTCCACATGGCTCTTCAACAGTTCCTGCTCCATCGTCGTCATCATGCCCTCTGGTTTTTCCAGCAGCCCGGCAGGCATACCGATCTTCCCAATGTCATGCAACATCGCCGCCACCTCAATCTGAAACAACGTCTCCTCATCCGTCACGCCCAGGGTTTCTGCGACGGATTGGCTCAGCTGGCTCACCCGCTTGGCATGACTGCCCAGCAGTGAACTATGCATCTCGCACAAATTTGCCATCACCTGCACAGAAGCCTTAAAACTATCTTCCAGCTTTGTATTCAGCGTCGTTGCCTCTTCTGTCTGAGCAACCACCTTTTTGTCCAGCCGGCTGTTTAACATCCGCAATTCCACCAGCTGCTTCATCACCTGGGCTTGCAGCTTTTTGTTGTGAGCCGCCAGTTTATACTGTTTCACCGCATCCCGCACCACCAAACGCAGTTGATCATCGTCCCATGGCTTAGACAAATACCGATCCACCTTGCCGCAATTAATGGCGTCCACCGCCGCCTGGGTATCTGCATACCCGGTTAAAACAATCCTTCCGGTATGGGGCGAAAGCTCACATACTTTTTCCAGCAGTTGAGATCCTTGCATATCCGGCATCCGCTGATCCGATAAAACCAGGGCAAATTCCTGTTGTTTGATCAAATCCAGCGCCTCAGCCGGCGAATCTGTGATGGTAACAGACACCTCCTCCTGGCGAAGCAACCGCTTCAGGGACCGAAGGATATTCTCTTCATCATCCACCACCAACACATTCATCACATCCGGGGCGGTTTCTTCGGATGCCGGTTTCCCCTCAGCCCTGTTAGCCGCTGTAGGGGTGGGCATGATTTGATTCTCAACGGCGTAATCATCATTTGTCATCACATCACCTCCTGTTTATCAGGGTTTTTATGGGACCAAATTCTGGGAGGCACCACCGGAAATTCTGGATTATTGCGATTTTCTGCCGCCTGCTCATACAAAGCGGCCTTTTCTTCATTGTGCGCCAGGCATGTTCGAATTTCCTGCTTCAAGTCCTGGTCTTGCCAGGGTTTCACCAAAAACTTAAAAATGGCGCCGTTATTCACCGCATCCAAAATGGCCTCGGCTTCGGCATACCCAGACAAGATAACCCGAGTGGTCTGGGGCCAACGGTCCTTCACTTCTTTCAAAAATTCTGCGCCGGTCATCTCCGGCATCCGCTGATCCGAAATCACCAGCTGCACAGCGTGTTCCTCCAACAACGCCAACCCCTCCCGGCCGCTGGTGGCCGTCAGCACCGTATACCCTTCCTTACGCAACACCCGCTTCAGGGCGCTCAAAATGTTGGGTTCATCGTCCACGCACAAAATCGTCGGTTGGTCAGGTTTAGTCATCAGCTTGAATTCCTGTTATCGGTAAGTAAATCGTAAAGGTTGTCCCTTCATCCACGGTGCTGTCTACCTCAATACGGCCTTTGTGCTTTTCAATAATGCCGTGAGAAATAGAAAGACCCAAGCCGGTGCCGGTACCCACCGGCTTGGTGGTGTAGAATGGATCAAAAATTTTAGACAGTTTTTCCGGCGGAATCCCGCTGCCGGTATCCGTTACCTGAATCACCACAAACCCGTCGTCAACCTCTGTGCTCACCCGAACCTCCCCCTGTTTCTCAATGGCCTGGGCTGCGTTCACAAAAAGGTTTGAGAACACTTGGTTCAGTTGCCCAGCATGGCATGGGATTGGAGGCAGCTCGCCAAAGTCTTTATGCACCTGGCATTTATACTTCAACTCATTCCACACCACACTTAAGCTGGAGGTCAAACACTGGTTGATGTCCGCCATTTTCGGAACATCCGACTCATCCAGCCGCACAAACGTTTTCAAATTCTGCACAATATCCTTCACCCGGCGCAACCCTTCGTTAGACTCCGCCAGCAACTGATGAGCATCCTCCAGAATAAAATCCAGATCTTCTTCCTGGCGCAAAGCCTCAATCTGGGTGATGCTTTCCAGAAGCCCAGATTGCAATGAGCGCAATGAGTGCAGTGAGTCCGTCTGATCCGGCTGACCGATTTCCAACTGAGCCTTCAAGTCTGCGGTAAGGGCTTCATAATGGCTCAACACGGTTTTCATCACCCGAAGATACTCTCCCATGGTGCTCACATTAGACGTCACAAACCCCACCGGATTGTTAATCTCATGGGCCACCCCGGCAGCCAGTTGACCCACGGAAGCCATTTTTTCCGAATGGATCAGATGAACTTCAAGCTGCTTGCGCTCCGCCAGCTCCTGTTCCAACTGTTCATTGGCCAGATAAAGCGCTCTGGATTTTTCTTCCAGTAAATCCTCCGCCTGTTTCCGCGCCGCCCGTTCCCGAAGAAACGCCCGCTGGGAAACCATCTCTGGAGGCTCAGCTCCTGGCTCATGTGGGGTTGGCGTGGGGGCACTCATACAACTTACCTTTTTAACCTTTTACCTTCGTTATTTGGGGTAGCTTCCCATTCGCTAAAGTGGATAACCTATCTGTCAGAGTTAGCCTTTATCTCTTCGGGCCGCCCATAACGATTACGGGCAGCCCGTCTGCGTCTATTTAAGGGAAGCGGCAACACGTAAAAATGAACATTGGAATCGCCCGTAAAACTGCCAATCAAGTACCGTAATATTTTAATGTTCATGACACACACCCCTTTTTTATATAGAGTCACCAAACTGAAGCTCAAACCGGCAATGATCATCCCCGTTATGAACACACCGGGTCTGTTGCTGCTGAATCTCGGTTCCATAGTATTTTGCCGTGCCGTCAATCAACCCTTCGGCCAAATAACAAAGCTTCCGGGGAGACTGGTAGATCATCACCAGAGCATCAGGCCCTGGGTCTTCGTAGGTAATAGACGGTAATTCCGCTTGAGGATAGAGTTTTTTCACCTCTACGTGAATCACATTATCCACAGACCGCACAAATTCCTTGGCGGTAGAGGCGCTGCTGAAAAAACCAGGGTACAGTAAAGCCAGTTTTCCCAGCATAAACTGCCCAAAGGTATGGACCAAAGTATTTACCGGAACCTGAGACAAGTTAGAAAGCTGTCCCACCAGGGCAAACAACTCCTTATCCGGGTAGGTGCCTGCAGCGGTATAAACCCCGTCCAAAGGTGGATCTGACCCATCCAAGGCCGCCTCCCAAGCGTCCATCCCAAATTTTTCTTCTACCAATTCGTTCAACAATGTAAAAACAACACCTTTCATCAGGGAAGCTCCTTAAATTTTCAGGGTCTCTATAATTTGGGGGGCATCTATCTGGATGAAGCCTGTTGGCTGTAGGTGGGTATGCTCCCGACGCAGCTGTCGGCGTTTAAGCAGAACCGACTGGATTTCATGCTCCAGGCGTTGCGGATCAAAGGGCTTCTCTAAAAAGCCGTCACATCCATATGCAACTGAAAAATAGAGCGCCTCATCACACGAAAGACCGGTCAGCATCAGCACCGGCAAGCCAAACTGCTGCTTACGAAGCATCTTCATCAATTCAAACCCGTCTACCCTGGGCATTGAGATATCCAACACCGCCATATCAAACCGGAACCGTTTAGCCAGGTTCAGAGCTTCCATCGCTCCTTGAGCTTGGAGCACCTGGAACGGACGGTTCCGGAAATGACGCTGGGCCGCCTTCAAAATCAGGGGCTCATCATCCACATGCAATATCAAAGGGATCGAATTGGACTTTTCGTTTAAGTATCCTGTCTCGTTGTTTGTTATGTTTACCACACGTGTTCCAACCATCAGATCATGCCTCCTAAAGTTTGGCGTATTAGGACATTAAGATTTAGAAGCTCCTGACACTCCTGACAATGCCTTACCCACTAAATTGTTTACCTTTTCAATCAACTGGTCCGGCTCAAAAGGCTTTTCCAGGGCATCATTCGCCCCAGCCGCCACCGCCTCGCCCAGTTCTTCTGGCGTCAAAGCAGAGATCACAAGGATTTTCACATCCTTTGCCGTTTCCAGGTTTCGGACAAACTGGATCACCTCAAGCCCGCTCATGCCAGGCATACTCAAGTCCAAAGTCATCAGGTCCGGCGTCGCAGAAGAGAGCAGCGCCCCGGCCTCAAATCCGTTGGTCGCCGTTTGGGTCTCATACCCTTGAGTTTTCAGCATTCGTTCAATGGCCGTCACCATCAACGGATCATCATCCACAATCAGTACCGAAGGTTTACCACCCTTGGCATGCTTGATGCCACGGTAATCCTGAAATGCTTCAGGAATCGGTAGATTGTTCTCTTTCAAAAAGGCCACAAAATCGGCAATTTCAACCCGGTTATCCCCCCGTCCCGGCAGTTGATGGGCTTTAAGCAGCCCCCGCTCAATCCACCGGATCACGGTACGAAAATTCACATCACAGTATCCGGCAATTTCGGTGGTGGTCAGGGTCTTTTTCTTTGTCATGATTTTTAACTGCCTTTTTTAATTTAATCCGTTTAATTCAATGCTTATGCTGGCGGATTGGCGGAAGTGATGTTATTTATCTCTTTATGAGTCACAAAGCACTTCCATTTATTTCATGCCCAACCTGACTTTCCTGTAGTCAAACTGTTAATATTTTTTTACATTATGATTTATACAGAATGTGCTATAGCAACGCAGATGCGAGGAACGAGCAACTGACGCAAGGATAAGGCCGTAGGGGCGCATGGCATGCGCCCACCAACCAACCTCCGGTTCCACCAATCTTTTCAACAAATAAACGAACTAGATGCGAGGCAGAGCATATTCTGCGTAAGCCCTGACAAATAAGCAGGCAAAGTTTTTATCCACACACTAATAAACGCGAATAGCTAGTTACAATATTATAGGAAACGCTGTCATTGCGAGACGAGTGGCAGCGAGTCGGCCCGTAGCCGTAGGTGAGGAAAGAACCGTACGGATAGGGAGATCCGTAGGTGGCAATCTTGCACCGGGATCGCATTGATTTCCAATCCCGCAACAAGGTCCTCACGTCCCGTTGGTCCACCTTACGGATATCCGTCCTCGTAAGCTTCCTAACGTCAGCAACGAGATCGAGTTCAGGGCGAAGCTATTTTTCTTATAGCGAGAGACTTTAGTCTAGGGTGATCAATAAATACCTAACTAGCCATTCGCGTTAATAAATACTCTCCTCCTATGGAATGTAAAGTTTTCACAACCATTGTGTTTGCCAACTGTCAATTTGGGCATAAAACTCATGAAAGTCATAAAAGTACTTAAAGACAGAATAAGATGCCCAAGTAAGCTAGAAGGGAATGACTGACGGATCTATAAAATAGTCCTGTAATAAAGAGGGGCAAACAATGGTGGATAGTACAGTGGAGACAGGCATTACAAAATCCCTATTTACCAGCAATGTTAGGTTGCCGGTCATTTTACATGTAGACGATGATCCGTTGGTGTTACAAGCCACAAAACGATATTTTCAGCAAAGCCGGTATCACCTACTGTCCGCTCAAAGCGGGTACGAAGCATTGTGTATATTATTA
>JAHQWC010000142.1 GCA_019634025.1 Vampirovibrio sp. | reverse complement strand
TTGATTGTACTGTTTACAGACCTGATTGACCCTATTGCCTCTCAAGCATTGATGAAAAGCTTGCAGGCCTTTTCCCACCAACACCTGTTTATGATCGTAACGTTATCAGACAGCAATCTCTTGTCATCCGCTGCCCAAATGCCCTGGAGTACCCAGCAGGCCTACCAGAAAGGGATAGCAATGGATCTATTACAGGTGCGCCATACCGCATTACAAGCCATGACCAAACACCAAGGCGCCTTAATCGTAGACGTCCCCCCGGAGCGGCTAGATGAATCGGTAATTCATCAATACTTGCAGGTAAAGCTAAGAAACCGGCTTTAACGTAAATGATTAATTCATGAATTTTTCACGGACAAATTGGCCGACAAAAGGCACTTCAGTGGCTTCTCCTCGGAAGGCCTGAATGCTTAAGAAGACGGTATACCCCATGAAGACCAGACCAAACAACATCTGAATTAACCCGAATATAAACCCAATAACAGGAACCCCGGCACTCAATACCATCAAGACAATGGACAGGGCAAATCCGGTAACCCACAACGCAATTCCTTGTATACTGCAAAACTTTATAAACGCCGAACTGTCTTTTTTCATCAGAAAAATAACAATAGTAGGTACCAAACACAGAAACAGGCCTAGGTATGATAGCCCGGCCATTAAATTATCATCACTAGAGTCAGGTTGAGGAGTAGGAGCAGTCATAACAGCGGAACCTCCGGGGTTATCAACACCAATCAAGGCCCTAATAGAACCTTCGTTTTTTAAATATGAATACGTTGATTGTACCGGTATTCCCTAAAAAGAGAAAGGTTCGACTATTTGACTATACGCCGGTTATTGAGTGGTCACCGGTTCGTTTGCCTCGGTGACTTCCTGGCCTTCGCCTGCTTCAACGCCTTCAAAGGTGTAAAAGATTTCTTCCAGACCTTCTTCTTCGGTTAAAAATGCCGACTCTTCTCCAGCATCATCATCCACTGCCACCATGGTTTCTTCAAAGCCGGTTTTGCGGATGGATTTGTCTCGAACGTCTTTACGTTTGCCCCGATTTAACAACTTGGTTTTGTGTTTTTTCAGGCTGCGGTCTACGCGTTCTACCAGTTGATCAATACTGCTGTAGAGGTTGTCTGAAGCCATCTCAATCCGAATAATGGCGCCATTCACATGGACTGTTGCCTCAGCATGCTGGCTATCAGATACCCGGGGATTTTTGTTGACGCTTAAAAACACGTGAATCTCATTCACAAAGTCAAAATGATTGGCAATCCGACTAAACTTCTCTTGCACATGCTCTTTAATCGCAGCGGTTAAATGAATGTTCCGCCCGGTGGTAATAATTTTCATTCAGGCTCCTTTCCACAAGACAACAGGTATATCTTCATTTTAGAGAATCGTTCGCCCCTTGAACATACCCCGTTTGGGGAATCTTTGAGAACAAAAGGCTATAGTTTTACCGGCTCCAGGTTACCGGCCGTTGTGCTGCCGGTGCCAAGACACTTGCCGCCAGCCTTAAAAGCTTTTATACCAATGTAGCGGGCCATGGGACCAAGTTCCTGCTCAATGCGAAGCAACTGATTATACTTGGCCACCCGTTCAGAACGGGTCACCGATCCGGTTTTAATCTGCCCGGCATTCACCGCCACGGCCAGATCCGCAATAAAAGTATCTTCAGTTTCACCTGAGCGGTGGCTGATCATAGTGGTATACCCGGCCTGATGCGCCATAGAAATGGTAGCCAGGGTTTCCGTCAGGGTGCCAATTTGATTTACCTTGACCAAAATACTGTTGGCCACATGCTTTTCAATGCCTTTTGCCAGAATTTTCGGGTTGGTCACAAACAGGTCATCTCCCACCAGTTGCACCTGGTTTCCAAGAGCCTGGGTTAGCTGTCCCCAGCCATTCCAGTCACTCTCATCCAACCCGTCTTCTACAGAAATAATGGGATACTGCTTTACCAGATCTCCCAGGTAAGCCACCATTTCTCCAGAGCTGAAATTTTTTCCTTCTCCGGACAGTACGTACTTACCATTTTCATAAAACTCGGAACTGGCCACATCCAGGGCAAGCTTAATCTGATCGGTGGTATTAAATCCGGCTTTTTCAATAGCCGTCAACAAGAGTTCTAGGGCCTGGCTATTACTGGCCAGGTTGGGCGCAAAGCCGCCTTCGTCTCCTACCCCAGTATTTAAACCCTGTGCTTTCAACACAGCTTTCAGTTGATGAAAAATTTCGGTTCCCCACCGCAGGGCGTCGGCAAAGGTTGGCGCACCCACCGGGGCAATCATAAACTCCTGAATATCCACGTTGTTATCGGCATGGGCACCGCCATTAATTACATTCATTAAGGGTACCGGCAACACAGACGCCGAGACGCCTCCCAAATAACGATATAACGGCAGTTCAATGGCCCCGGCCACCGCGCGGGCGCTAGCCAGGCTAACCCCCAAAATGGCGTTAGCGCCTAAATTGCTTTTATTGTCGGTACCATCCAGGTCCAACAGAATCTGATCAATTTCAGCCTGATTCACCGCATCTTTGTCGATGAGTTCTTTGGCCATCACCTCATTCACGTTTTCAACAGCCTGAAGCACGCCCTTGCCGCCAAAGCGCAACGCGTCTTCATCTCTTAGTTCTACGGCTTCACGCGTACCGGTGCTGGCGCCGGAAGGGACACAAGCCCGCCCAATACTTCCGCCGGAGAGGACAACATCCACTTCTACGGTCGGGTTTCCTCTAGAGTCCAGTATTTCCCTCGCCGACACGTGCTCAATGTAGGTAACCATTGTGTTGCCGTCTCCTTCAACTCAACCAGTTGTCATTATACCGGTATTCCTTACCGAATCCAAGCATTCAAACAAACCAACCAATTTATAAAGAAGGTTTTTCGGTGATCTCAGACACCACTTCATACAACGTCGGCGCTTCTTGAACCGGCACTGCCTTTTGGGGTACCCGCACTACTTTTACCACCATTGTCTTGGCACCAAACTTCAACTGCAACTCATCCCCCTCTTTTACCGTTGTACCGGCTTTCACGCTCCGGCCACCGATTTTCACCCGACCATGATCACATAGCTCATTGGCCACCGTCCGGCGTTTTACCAACCGGGACACCTGTAAAAACTTATCCAGTCGCATCAACTTAGGATCTCTTGATAAAAACAGGGTCATTGTATCAAGACCAAAAAGCATCTCGGTTACATGCAGTGAAAAAAAGGTAGGATTTATGAAGAATGTGCTATGGCGACGCAGATACGAGGAACGAGCAGCGGAAGCAAGGAGCGTACCGTAGTACGTGACGCCGGGGAAACCTGAACCCTTAGCGAATGAAATGAGCCCTAGGGAGCAGGTTCACCCTTGCGGTGTCAGCACAGTGACGAAGTAGACGCGAGCCAGAGTGCATTCTTCATAAATCCTATGAGGAATAGCCTTCAAATTCCACTGAATTCTTGTTACCGTGAGGTACATATTTTGGGTATATAGACTCATAAATTTCTTAAGGAGAAGGACGGACGGCACCCCATGCAGGAGTATCACAACGAAACATTTTTAATGGCCCAACAACAGTTGGACGAAGTGGCCGAGCTGATGAACTTGGAAACCGGCATTCACGAACGATTACGGTACCCGCGTAAAGCGCTGCTGGTCTCAGTACCCATTAAGCTGGATAACGGTCAGACCCGAGTATTCTCCGGCTACCGGGTACAACACGATCAAACATTAGGACCCACCAAAGGCGGCATCCGGTTTCATCACGAGGTAAATTTGGGCGAGGTCGCGGCCCTGGCTATGTGGATGACCTGGAAGTGTTCACTCCTAAACTTACCTTACGGCGGCGCCAAAGGCGGAGTATGCTGCTTCCCCGAAGAGATGAGCGTTGGAGAACAGGAACGCCTGGCTCGGCGCTACACCACCGAAATTTTATCCATCATTGGCCCGGAAAAAGATATTCCGGCACCGGACATGTACACCAACGAACGCACCATGGCCTGGATTATGGACACCTACAGCAACTTTGTCGGCTACGCCGTACCCGGAGTTGTAACCGGCAAACCGGTGAATGTCGGCGGCTCACTGGGCCGGGGCGAAGCCACTGGCCGAGGAGTATCCTATCTGACCACCCGAGCGCTGGAAAAATTGCAATGGGGTATTGAACACCCTACGGCTGCCATTCAGGGGTTTGGCAATGTGGGTAGCGTGACCGCCAAGTACCTGGATCAGCAAGGGGTCACCGTCTGTGCGGTGAGCGATGTTCACGGCGCTATTTATAACCCCAAAGGCCTAGATATTCCCAACCTCATGAAGTATGTGAAAGACAACGGGACCATTGTAGGATTTGACGGTAGTGAAAAAATTGACGGTTCCCAACTGCTGGAACTGCCGGTGGATATTTTAGTCCCGGCAGCCGTGGCCAATGTCATTACCGAAAAAAATGCCGATAAAATTCAGGCCAAGCTCATTGTGGAAGGCGCCAACGGCCCGTGTACGCCAGAAGCAGATCGAATTTTGCTTAAAAAAGACGTGTTCATTATCCCGGGCATTTTAGCCAACGCCGGGGGAGTTGTGGTGTCTTACTTTGAATGGGTCCAGGATATCCAGCACCTGTTCTGGAAAGAAGAAGAAGTCACTGAAAAGCTGTATTACCTCATGGGTCGCTCTTTTGACGAAGTCTACCACCTGTCCCAGACCAAGGGGGTAGATACTCGAACAGCAGCCATGATGATCGGCGTAGGTCGAGTAGCAGCGGCTAAATCACTACGTGGGCTTTATCCATAACAAAAGCCTTCCAAAACATTTGACAGAAAGGTAAAAACCTTTCTGTCAAATGTTTTGGAGTCGTACATTTCGCTAAGATCTTCATAAGACTTAACGTTTATAAACCGTAACAGTTGTAGCGGGGCATGATCCCCATCAGTATAATTGAGTACGTTAATGAGAGAGTCATTTATTTGTTGATTACCTTATCGAGAAGGTTTGATTTAGGTAATTACCATCAAATAATCATTTGAGAGGGCTGCATGTCGTCAGATATCCGGGATAGAGACTTAGAGCAAAGTTCGGGCCATGAGAATGTTCTGTTAATTCGTCTGGACAGAGCATCAAACTCTGCTCAGGCATTAACTATGCTTACCGATGCAATTCAGACCCTAACCTTCAACCCTGAAAAAATCCAGCAGGTAAACTTAAATGTCGGCGAGTTAATGCTAACTCAAAATGTCTTATCGAAAATGCAGCACATTTTAAAAGAAGCAGGCCTGCAAATTGAAACTATCTACGCTTCGCTACCGCAGACTCAGCAAGCAGCATTAGATAGCGGTTTTTTTGTACGAGAGAAGCCACCGGCACAACCCTTCGTTTTAAATACAAAACCACCCTCATTTGATGACCTGGACAGTATCGCCAATATTTTAGATCCTCTCAAAAAATCAGATCCGCTGTGGGGAGATAAGCAGCCGTTAGCGCCACCCGCTCTGAATATCGAGCAGGTTGAAGAAGTCCTCAATATTTCTGCCCATCAGGCTCAAACCAGCAGCGACAAGAAAAATACGTTTTACCTCAAACAAAGTTTGCGCTCCGGCAAAACCATTCAGTATGACGGTCATGTCACCATCATTGGTGACGTTCACACGGGCAGTGAAGTGACTGCAAGCGGAGATATCCTAGTTTGGGGAGAGCTTCGGGGTATTGCCCATGCTGGCGCTAACATTGACGGCGCAAAAGGCGATTACCGCTCTGAAATCCGGGCATGGAAAATCGAGGCGCTGCAGCTCCGCATTGCCGACTACATTGCCCGCCGTCCCGATAAAATGTTTCACCACCGCGACGTGGTCACCGAAGGCTTGGTATTGCCCGAGGTTGCCAAAGTGTCGGATGGCGAGATCAAGATTTACAAAGAAACAATTGGAAGATGAGGTAACCACGTCATTATGGCTAAAACAACCAAAAACGCCGGTCGAGTCATTGTCATCACCTCCGGGAAAGGAGGGGTTGGCAAAACAACCACCACGGCAAACATCGGCACTGGCTTGGCCCGAATGGGCTACAAAGTCGCCTTGGTGGATACAGACATAGGATTACGAAACCTGGATTTACTGATGGGCCTTGAAAACCGCATCGTCTACAATATTGTGGATGTGGTAGAAGGCCGATGCAAAGTGCTGCAGGCGATGGTCAAGGACAAACGGATGCCCAATTTGTCCTTACTCCCCGCTGCTCAAACCCGGGATAAATCAGCTCTAAGTGAAGAACAAATGTCCACCTTGTGTGAACAGCTCAAGCAAGAGTTTGACTTTGTCATTGTGGACAGCCCTGCCGGGATTGAGCAAGGCTTTCAAAACGCTATCGCTGGCGCCAACGAAGCCGTGGTAGTCTGCACCCCTGAAATGTCTGCCGTACGCGATGCGGACAGAATCATCGGGCTGTTGGAAGCCAGAGAAGAGATCACCAACTACAAATTGGTCCTCAACCGCGTACGGCCCAACATGATCAAGACCAACGACATGATGGACGTGGACGATGTATTGGAAATCTTGTCCGTTAAGCTGTTGGGTCTCATTCCAGAGGATAAAGATATCATTATCAGCACTAACAAAGGCGAGCCCATTGTCACCTCCGATGACTCTCTGGCAGGTCAAGGATATCGTAATATTGCCCGCCGGGTGGCAGGAGAAGACGTACCCTTTATGAACCTGGATGCGCCCACATCCTTTGTAGACAAAATCAAAGGATTCTTCAATCGCAGCGCCTCATAAATCGATTGGCGCATAACCCACGTTTCAGAAAGATACTTTCAAGTATTTAAGGCAAGCATAAAAGGAGAAACCTGATGGGCTGGCTAAGTAAATTATTTAACCTAGATGTCACCAACAAACCTGCAGAAGGATCAGGCCCTTCGGCATCATCAGATGCCGAAGTCGTCAGTTCCAAAAAGGACGCCTGTAAACGATTAAAGCTAGTACTCATGCACGACCGAACACAATTGTCTCAGGACGTCATTGAGCAGATGCGTGATGAGCTGGTGGAAGTCATCAGCAAGTATGTAGAAATCGACAAAGAGGCACTGGAACTCAATTTGGAGAGCGAATCCGACACCATTGCCCTGGTGGCTAATATCCCTGTTGTGAGAAGCCGGGTCGGCTAAAGGCATACCAAATAAACACTGTTAAACGTTAAAGCCACCAGCCTATATAACCACGAATGTTTCCGTGGCAACCAAAATTTACCATCAACCGACTACCTCCGGAAGTTTCTTATTATAAAAGAACTTCCGGTTTTTTTGTAAATTTTTTTGCAAATAAGGCAATTTCACCTTATTTAATGTTTTTATTATTATAAGATTCACATATGGTGAGAGAGGTTAAGGGAGCACGCGATGACGTCTTTAGGTACCCAAGGTACAAATACATCCAAGCCGCAGGCGGCAGAAGCGCCGCCTAAAGCAGCTGAGCAAAGCACTTCAACTGCTGAGCAACAAGAGCAGCAACTTGAAAATCTATCTTTCGAAGAGCTAAACGCATTATTTGCAGCCCAAGGCGGTGGTGGCCAAGCCGGTGTCGATATTTCTGCACTTATGGCTCAGCAAAAAGTGAACACAACCTTAAACGGCCTAAATTTCCTACTAGGTAAAGCCCTTGGCGGAGGCGGCCTACAGCTCGGTCTTGGTGGTCTTGGTGGTCTTGGCGGAGGCGGTCTTTTTGACGCAGGCGGCTTTCTGGGCGGCCCACCACCAAACCCATTGGCAGCCCTTTTCGGTGGCTTAATTCCTGGTCAAAGTGCAAATATGGGTATGGGTGGCATCATGCTTCCTGGAGCAGAAAATATTCCAGGCTTTGATGCTGGCGCCAATCCAAACCTGAGCCAAGCCGTTCAAGGTACACAGAACAATGCTTTTCAAAACTTCACCCTGCAACTGATGGGCAGTGATCCAGTCGCCAATAGCCTGAGTATTATGCAGCAAATTGCCGGCGACCCGATTTATCAGGCCTTTAAACAAGCAAACCCCTCAGATATCGGCACCACTATGTCTGGCATCAATTCAATTGTAAGCCAAGGACATCTGCTCGGTAATCTAGACGGTGACTTACCAGAAGATTTACAAAAACAAGTCAAAGCAGAAGAGAAGAAGATCCGCGAAGAAGATAAGTAGTAAGCGGAAAGGTTGCTAGAACTGCAACCCACATTCGCGGGCTGCATCAGCAAGCGCGGCAATCCGACCATGGTAACGGTTACCGCCCCGGTCAAACACCACAACGCTCAGCCCTTTATCTTTGGCTCGGCGTCCAATCAAGTCTCCCACCTGTTTGGCAGCATCAATATTGGCGCCGCTTTTTAGACCACCGGATTTTAAGTCTTTATCAATAGAGCTGGCAGCAGCCAATGTCACGCCTTGCAGATCATCAATGATCTGAGCATAGATGTGTTTACCGCTACGGTAGACGGCCAGTCTTGGACACTCAGTGGTTCCAGAAATCTTGCGACGCAACCGGTAGTGCCGGTTACGGGTTCTATATTTTTTGGCGCTTGTTTTAGCAGACATGACGTTGGTCTTTCTTAATTTCCTGGCTATTTCTTTGCGGCTTATTTCTTACCAGCTTTACCAGCTTTACGGCGAATTTTTTCCGTGGTGTACATCACACCCTTGCCTTTGTATGGCTCTGGTGCTCGTTTGCTCCGAATCAACGCAGCGACTTGGCCCACGGTTTCTTTATCGGCGCCTTCCACAGCAATGTTCACATTGCCTTCCACGGAAATTTTGACGCCTTCCGGAGGGTTAATCTCTACCGGATGACTATATCCCAGTTGCATCACCAAGGTTTGGCCTTGGACCTGAGCACGGTAACCAACACCCACCATCTTCAGCTCCTTCTTAAAGCCCTGGCTAACACCATTCACCATATTGGCCAGTAAAGTGCGGCTTAAGCCATGGAGCGAACGGGATTGACGTTGATCATTTTGACGTTCAACGTGAAGTACGTTTCCGTCTTGGCGAATGGTGACCTCAGGACGGAATGTCCGGGTTAAGGTCCCCAAAGGGCCTTTTACGGTAACAGTGTTTCCATCCAAGGAAATTTCTACCTTGTCGGGAACATCAATAGGGGCTTTTCCGATACGAGACATAATTCAATTACTCCACCTGACAGAGCACTTCACCGCCGAGATTTTCCCGGCGTGCAGTACGATCTGTCATAATGCCTTTGTTGGTTGTAACAATTGAAACACCTGCACCGCCCAATACGCGAGGCAGTTTTTTCATCCCAAAGTATTTACGCAGACCAGGCTTACTAACACGCTTCAGCTTCCGGATCACCGAATAACCTTCTTCGTCATACTTCAGTAATACACGCAAGGTACGGTGCTTGCCGTCTTCACGAATTTCGTAGCTACGAACATAGCCTTCCTGAAGCAGAACCTTGGCAATTTCAACCTTCAGGTTAGATGCCGGAATCTCTACCATAGAAGACCCCACGAGAGACGCGTTGCGAATCCGGGTCAATAAATCTGCAATGGGATCAGTATTCATTCAAAATCACCTAAATTATCTTCTGTTTCAAGTCGCGTTACTTTGTTACGTTACCTTTAGCTACCAGCTTGACTTGAGGACACCGGGTAACTTGCCTTCATGGGCAAACTTTCTTAAACACAGCCGGCACAAGCCAAACTGACGGTAGTACGCTCGCGGACGTGAGCAAATAGAGCACCGGTTTACTAAACGAACCCTAGGGTATTTACCCTTTTCGGCTAATGCCCGTCGTTTTTGCTCTTTGTCTGTTGCAGATGTCTTTGCCAAGGTTATTGCTCCTACTTTGCGAGTTTATGATGCTGTTGCGCGTATTTTATCCAGCTTTTTGCTGTTTGGGCTTTTTAAACGGAAACCCTAAATGGGTTAATAAGGCTTTAGCCTCAATATCACTGTTAGTATCGGTCACAATAGTAATATTCATCCCACGGATTCGGCTTACCTTATCGTAATCAATCTCTGGAAAGATCAGTTGATCTTTTAAACCAATATTATAGTTACCGTGACCATCAAAACCTTTTTCGTTTAACCCGCGAAAGTCACGAATCCGAGGCATAGCCACACAAACCAACTTGGTCAAAAAGTCGTACATCCGATCCTGGCGTAAGGTCACCATAGCGCCAATAGGCATATTTTCACGAACCTTAAAGCCAGCCACAGATTTCTTTGCACGAGTGACCAAAGGTTTTTGCCCGGCAATTTTGGTCAACTCCTCAACACCAGCATCCAAGGCCTTGGAGTTTTGCGAAGAATCACCCAAACCGATGTTAATCACCACTTTTGAAATCCGGGGAATCTGGTGTACGTTAGAAAAGCTAAATTCTTTCTGCAAGGCCGCTTTTACCTGACCATTGTAGATTTCTTTCATTTTGGACACATGCGCTTTTTCAGACATTGTTCATTCGCTTCCGTTCTTGTAATTCCTGGGCTGGGTTGCCGTAATCCTTCATCCTAGTCCAACTGTTCTCCACTTTTTTTAGAGACACGGACTCGTTTTTTCTTTCCGTCCGGCCCGTCCACCAGCGTCATTGAGACCCGGGTGGGTTTCTCGGACTTCAAATCATATACCATAAGTTTCGAGACGTAAATAGGGGCTTCCATTTCAACTAAGCCGCCTTGCTGTCCCATCATAGGGTTGGGACGAACTGCCTTTTTCACCATATTCACGCCTTCTACTAAGGCCATACCTCTGGATCTCAATACAGTTTTGACAATCCCGGTCTTCCCTTTATCTTTACCTGATACCACCATCACGGTATCACCTTTTTTCAGGTGATATTGACGG
>JAHQWC010000141.1 GCA_019634025.1 Vampirovibrio sp. | reverse complement strand
CATTCTGGGGATGTTTGAGCAGCCTGCCAAAACTGTATCCGGCGGATATTAATGCGTTGCTGTTGAAAATAATCCAGCACCTCACAGACAAACTGGCTGGTTTCATCAGAAACCGCCGCCAGTTGAATACCAAACGCGCCGTTCAGGGCCGTCGTATCCTAATTAACCAGTTGTAGTTTCTGGGTGAAACCAATTTGCTGCAGAAGTTTGTAGGACTTAATTCCCAATACACTGCTGGGCTGAGATTTAACAATCTCGGTCAATCCTTTAATGGCTTCGCGGTGGTTACGTTCTGCCACATAAATGTTGGCCATTTGGTACAGTGACTTGTCTCGCAAAATCGCAAATTCCAACGCCAGTTGCTTTTCCAGCTCTGCCTGGGCCCGGGCGCTGGGGAGTTTGCTTAATGCTTTATACAAATCAATATGGGCTTCAGTGGCTTCAATCAGCCATTGACGCAATGGCACCAGTTTGGCTTTCGCCAGACCTATCTGTTTTTTCTCCAGGAGGTCCGCCACTTCATTCAGTCGGTCCTCGGCAACGGATAAGCCCAATGGATTTCCGGGACTATCCAAAGACGGTAGTTTGACAGGAGGATCTTCTTTGCTGGCCTGAGGTGTTGCAATTTCCGGACGGGCTAGGGTAGGTTTTTCAATCAACGGCGGGCGTTTGGGTGCGGCTTTCACCTGCTGTTTAGCTTCAGCACCTTCTTCTGTGCCAGCTGCTTCGCCTTCGGCAGGCGTAAAAAACCGCTTAAATGATTTTTTAAGATTATCCACCGCATTGCCTTCAGGCTTGGGTTTTTGCGGCACAGGCTGAGGCCCCATTTGCCCGTAAGCTTGGGGTACGGCAGACAAGTGAAGACAACAAGCCAGGCTGGTCGTTGCCATTGCCAAAGAGAGCCCTAATCCGGTAACCCGTTTTATCTGCCATTCAGCCATAATCCACCCTTTCTCTGTGAGGTATTCCGCCAATCCGTATATGTGGCGTGTCACCAACAAGTACTATTTTTACCCGATAGTACCATTCTATCAAGATTTTCTCTATAAATCTTTGCCTAACACCAAGGTATAATCTTCGTTGTGCTGGCAAACGTTTTCTTCAAAAGTAGAGCCTACCGGCGCATAGATGAGCCGGGCTTTGTCCATACCTGGTATCTGAGATTGAATCTGTTGAGTCCAATTATCATTTACCCGGCGGGAATGCTCTACAAGTTGTGTGGTGGCTCCGACCTTTTCTCTTTGGCAAACTAATTTAAAGGGTGCCTTTAGGGTATCTTGATTAGCATCCTCACCTGTTTCTTGGGGCAAAGATTGCAGTAGTTCGGGTAGGCGTTCTGTGAGTTCCGGATCGTAGAGGACCCCGATTTTTAGAGGCTTTTGGGTGTCTGCATCTTGACGGTAAGAAGACGGGTTGTCCAAGATCAATCGGTCTAAAACTTGTTGGGCCGGTTCTGGTGAGATTACCCAATAGCTGATGCCCTGCATGGAAGGTCGACCCGGTAAGGTGGCAACCCGAATTTTGCTGACGCCCACTTCTTTGACAAACCAGGCCAGCTGCATCAGCTCTTGCTGCGTCAGATCGGTTTGAATGTGGTTTGAGGCAATGCTGACCAGCTCCGGTAATTTGGTTAGAGCCCAGGGGCTTTTGAGCTTTTGAGACAGGGCAGTTAAAAACCGCTGCTGTCGGCGGACCCGGCCAATATCGCCTAAGGCGTCGTGACGAAACCGCATATAGGCCATGGCGTCTTGTCCGGATAAGTCATGATGGCCGGGGTCAAAATCAATGTTTAATTTTGCGGTGCGGTCCCGGTATTTCATGGGTTTTTCCACATACACCCGCACCCCGCCCAGGGCGTTAACGACATCTTCTACGGCTTGAAAGTTAACAACGACAAAGTTATCAACAGGTATTCCAAAAGAATTTTCAATGGTGCGAACCGCTAAATCACTGCCGCCAATGGCAAAGGCGCTGTTTATTTTGTTAATGTTTCCGCCTTGGCCCAAATACACCTTGCTATCGCGAGGAATCGATACAATGGACACCGTCTTTTTACTCGTACTGACTCGCAGCAACATCATGGTATCGGTGCGAACCCCTCTAAATTCCGCGGGGTCTACTCGTTCGCCGGAGCGATCATAGCCAATATCCACGCCCATGACCAAAATCACTTTTTCGCCCGGTAAGCCAGGGTTTAGGGTAATTGGGCTGCTACTACCGGGTATGGGAATCACAATTTTTGCCGGGGAAAGGTAAAAGCTAAACAGCGCAAACGCCAATATGGCGCTGACCATCACTGCTGAGGTCACCACCAGTAACCAACCACGCAGAGACCATGATCGCTTTTCCTCTTTCCGGAAGCTGGAACTGGCAGGGGCAAAGGTTTGGGGGCTAGGTTGCGGGGGCGGTTGACTGGGACCGGTCACAGGAAGTATTCCATCTAAACGTATTCAATCGACGGCATCTCATTATGCCCTAAGGGTGATCCAGTGACAATTTTTAACCGGGAGCAATTCATGAAGGACTTTCCTTTGGCGCCTCGTCTGACTGAAGCCGACCGTCCAGCAGCGTGATCACCCGGTCAGTTTTTCCAGCCAGTTCGCGCTCGTGGGTCACAATCACAAAGGTGACTTTTTCTTCCCGGTTAATTTCCCGCATCAAGTCATACACCGACCGGCTGGTGGTCGAATCCAGGGCGCCGGTGGGCTCATCGGCAAACACAATCGAAGGGGTATTTACCAATGCCCGGGCAATGGCCACCCGTTGGTTTTGTCCGCCAGACAGTTCCGGGGGGCGATGATGCATTCTATCTCCCAGTCCAATCCGGTCTAACAAGGATTTCGCATGTTCAATTCTGGCCGGGCTCAAATTTCGGCCAATTTGCAACGGGATCAAGACGTTCTCCAGCGCGGTAAACTCCGGTAATAACAAGTGTGCCTGAAAAATAAAGCCGATCTCTTCGTTGCGAAATTGTGATCGTCTCTTCTCCTCCCAGGTTTCTGTGGGTTCCCCCATATATTTTAACGATCCGCTGCTGGGACGATCCAACAGTCCCAGCATATTCATCAGGGTGCTTTTGCCGGATCCGCTGGGGCCGATGATGCTCATAAAGCTTCCCTGAGGAATGGTCAGGTCCAGATCCCGAACCGCATATACCGGCTGGATGCCTTCATATACTTTCGTGAGTGCAATGGTTTGAAGAATGGTATCGGTCTGGATCATGGTGTTGATTTTTGCCTATTGGTTAATCGCTTCAACCGGGTCCAACTTACCGGCCTGCCAGGCCGGAATCAGGCTGGCTAAAATGCTGCTGAGGGTGGCGTAAAAAATGGCGTATACCGTGTATTCCAAGTTCAGCGTCACCGGCTGGCGGCCAATACCCAAAAAGGTTTCGGCTTTGGAATAAGGCGTGGCGTTGTACAGTTCAATTAAAAACGTTGCTCCCCCAATGCCTGCCACTACTCCGATGAGGGAGAGAATAATTGCCTGGAGCAAAAACATGCGCATAATAGCGTTGGGTGGCGTGCCCATGGCTTTCAAAATGCCAATGTCTTTAGATTTAGACGCCACCACCATAATCAAAATACTGGTAATGCTAGAGGCGGCGGCAAATACGATGAGAAAACTGATAAAGGCAATAATCACCCGAAACATCCGAATCTGATCCAAAAACACGGCATTGTCTTCCATCCAACTGGTGGTCTTTAAATCAAACGTCCTGGCAATCAGCCGGGCCAAGTTTTCTGCCTGATACATATCCCGAACTTTTAACCCAATGCCTGTCACCTCGTTGGGCATGTTTAACAATGCCTGGGCGGTGTCCAGCGTCACCAAAATAGTGCTGAGATCCTGTTGGTAAATGCCGGTGTTGCTCAGGGCCGAAACCTTAAGGCTCTTTTTGCCGAAGTTGGTGAGCAGCTGGATCCGGTTCCCCACATTCACCCCCAACTCATCGGCCAGCCGCCAGCCCAAAATTACCTGATCATCAGACAAAGTGTCTAAGCTGCCTTGTTGAATGTTTTCCTCAATGTTGCTGATGTTCTTTTCCGCCTCCGGCAAAATGCCCCGCATGGTGGAGGTCCGGGTTTGGCTGCCCCGCACAATAATGACGCTTTCACTCACATACGGCGCCGCCGTGGTAATGCCGTCAATGCGCATGATTTCTGACACCAGGTTTTTATACGCCTTAATATCTCGCCGCCGGGTCAGGCTTTGATCCGAGACCAGAATCCGACCTTCATCCGGGTACAGGGTTTTGAGTGTTTGCCGATTCCGTGCTTCGGTGTCCAGCTCTCGCACCACCTTAATGTGGGCGTTACTTTCCACGGTTTTCTCTAAAAAATACCCAAAGAAACTGAGGTTAATGGACGGGATAAAAATAATAATAGACACCCCAATCCCCACGGCCAGGGCCACAATAAAGGATTGCTTCAGGTTAAACCGCATATACCGCCATGCCACATAAATTTCGATGGGCAGGTACTGCATCCAGTGAGCAACACTCATGGGGTTTTGGGCGCCACGTTTTTCTTCTCTAACAATTTTGTATCGGCAATCTTGGCGACACGGAGATCTGGGGATAGGCCGCCCAGCACCTGAAAATATTCCAGCGAAATCTTCTTCACCTGAACCGAGGTCTCTTTCAACTGGTTCCCGTCAAACACATACACCACACGTTGGCTGCCTTCTGAACGGACCGCCGTACTGGGCACCACCATCACGTCTTTAAGCCGGGCGCTAATGATATTCACGTCGGTGGTCATGCCTGGCAACAGTTGTGGAACCTTCTCATTGTCTTTAGGCGGGACCAAGGTCACCAGCACTTCCACCGTCCCGTTTTCCGGGTTTACCCGGCTGCCGATTCGCTGGATTGTTCCCGTCAGCGGTGTCTCCGGCAGGGCGTCCAATACCAGGTGCGCTTCATCTCCCACCGATACCCGGCTGAGGTCCCCTTCTTCCACAAAGGCTAAAATTTCAAGCTTTGTGGGATCCGCAAGTTCTAAAATGGCCTGCCCCGGGACGGCCAAGTCGCCTGGCTCTTTCAGCCGCTGGGCGACCACGCCGTTAATGTTACTTCTAATCACCCGGTCCGATAATTTGGCCTGGGCAGAGTTTGCGGCGGCCTCTGCCGCCTGCCGGGCGGCTCTGGCTTCGCTGACTTCCGGCGCTGTTGCCCCCCGTTTTCCTTGAGCCAGTTGTGCCTGTGCCTGACTGAGAGAAGACCTGGCCGAGGTGACAGCTGCCTGCCGGCGGCTCACATCGCTTTTTAAGGCTTTGGCCTTGGTTTTACTGGCGTCTAATTCTGTTTCGCTAATAAACTCCTGGCGGTGCAATGCTTCCATCCGCGCCGCATTGCGTTGGGCTTCCTCATAGTTGTGCTGGGTGGTGGCTAATCCCGCCTCAGCTTCTTTTAATCGAGCCTCGGTTTCCGCCACCCGAGAGGACAACCGCTGTAACTCTTCCTGGCGGGTCCCCTGCAAAATAAATGCTAAAGATGCCTGGGCTTGGGCATGTCTGGCTCTGGATTCCGCCAGGGTGGCTTCCATATCATCGCGATTTAAGACCACCAGCACTTGGCCTTTTTTTACCACGTCCCCATCATCCACCAACACCGATTCAATCCGGTCCTGCACCGGCGTACTTACCATCACCCGATCCTTGGACCGTACCTCACCCGTGACCGTCAGGGTTGCCAACACATCCTGGCGGGTGAGCTGAACCGCCGGAATTTCTTCCGGCTTAAATTTTTGATACCCGATAAACCCCAACGCCCCTGCCAAAAGCAGAGCGGGAAGGACAAAATACCAACGGATATTCATTGCACCTTATTCTATCGCGGGCACCCGATTATTTCGAGAATATTTAAGAGCGATATTCGGCTGGAGTGTTTCGCCTAGTTTTCAGAATTTTCTGCTGCCAGGGATGGCTTGCTGCCTTCTTGCAAATGCTTCACATGCTTCCAGACATACAGAGCGCCTAACACCAACAGCGTTCCCACAATGGCGTAGTCAAATTTATGCCAATAGTGGCGAAACAGCTCCAGGTTGTCTCCCAGCTTGACGCCGACATACACCAGGCCGTAACTCCATACCCACGAGCCGATAAAGGTATACAGCGTAAACGGGATAAGCCGGGCTTTTAAAATGCCGGCAGGTAAAGAGATAAACGTGCGCACCACCGGCAGCATCCGGCAGATGAAAAACGTCATATCCCCGTACTTTTCCGTCCACTTCTCCGCATCTTCCAAATCATGCTCGGTAAGCAGCATCCACTTGCCGTATTTTCGCAAAAACGGACGCCCGCCGTAATAGCCCAGGGCATAAGAAGGCAAAGACCCCAGCACACAACCAAGCGCCCCGGCCAGGGCGGCCAGGTGAAAGTTTAATTGCCCCTGTTGCACCATAAACCCTGCGTAGGGCAAAATCATTTCGCTGGGGAGCGGTACATTGGCGGACTCAATGGCCATGAGTAGCGCAATGCCGATATAGCCGGTGGCGTCAATGACGCCATGGATGAACTCTAAGACAACAGCCAGAATGCCGTGTACCAGGCTAACAATAAAATCCATATCCCGAAGGGTCCCTTCTTCAATTTAGTTTCATCATTATACTTCGTCCCCCACCGCCGTCGAGGTGACCCCATGTTCCAAAATGGCGGGGGTCGCCTGATCCGCTGTGAGATCCAGTTGCCCGCTATGGCGGTCAATGGCCCGGTAAATCAAGGCATGGCCCAAATACAGTAAGGGCGTAATTCCGATGGCAATCAAAAACTTCCAGGTGTAATTGCCCAAGGCAATATCCCAAATGCGATCCACCGTCAGCGTCCCGCTAAAGGCAATAAAGGTCACCAAAATGGAATCAATAAGCTGGGATACAATGGTGGATCCCGTGGCTCTCAGCCACAAAAACCGCCCGTGAGTCATTTTTCGAAGCGCCTGAAACACCCCGATATCCAACAACTGCCCCACTAAATAGGCGGTTAACGAGGCAATAAACATACTGGTATACAGCCCGGAAAATTGTAGATACTGAGCCTGAGGAAACGCCGAATCCGCCGTCACCGGCAACTGAGTGCCGATCCATAAGAATCCGAAGACCAATATCGACATGGCAAAGCCCACATAGGTCACAAACCGTGCGCCCCGGCCGCCGTAAAACTCGTTGAGGAGATCGGTAAGGATAAAGGTGATGGGAAAGGGGATAATCCCGGCAGATAAGGATACCGTGACGCCCATCACCTCAACGGCAAAGAGCAGTGAACCAATCAGGTTGGCAATAATCAGTGCGGTCACAAAAATGGCTGTCATCCACACAAAAGCTTTGTGGGACCGCCGACTCTTTGAGTATAAGTTCATATCGGCTGTTAAAAATTCAGGTATGATGAAACAGAATGGTATAAAAAAGCTCTTGAAATGATGCCACAAACACAGCCTACACAATCATCCGGCATTCGTATCGGCCTCACCGGCGGCTTGGCCAGTGGTAAGTCCACCGTCAGCCGGATGTTTGCCGAGGCAGGCGTCCCAGTCATCGATGCCGATGTCATTGTGCATCAGCTATTGGCTGAAGATGAGGAGCTGAGAGTCAATATTCGAAGTGCTTTTGGAGAGGATGTTTTTACTAGCCAAGGTCAGATAGACCGCAAGGCTCTTGGGCAGGTTGTGTTTGGTCATGCTGAAAAGCGTAAGCTTCTGGAATCCTGGATACACCCCAAAGTGCGTGAAGCTGTTCAGGACTTTTTTACCCAACACCTCCAAGCCCACAACCACAATCACAACCACCCCATGGCTGTAGCGGAAATTCCGCTGTTGTTTGAATCCAATCTGGAGTCTATGTTTGACGCCCTCGTCCTGGTCACGGCGGATGAAGCCACGCAAATCAATCGGTTTATGGCGAAAGGCTATAGCCGGGAGGAGACCCTTAAACGCCTGGCCAGCCAAATGCCCATGGCGGATAAAATAGCCACCATTCAACGGTTAGGCCCCCCCCACACGATTATTGATAATAGCGGATCTCTGGAAAACACTCAGGACCAGATCGATCAGTATACCCAATATGTCAAACCCGGAACGGAACCCATCTCATCATGACGTCACGATATTTCTACAAGTTGAACTGCGTTCTATTACTGGTATGTCTAGCCGTCTTGCCGGTCAACGCTGATGTGCGAGACATCGTGACTCATGACAATTATCATGACTTTGCAGCAAGCTTAGATGCTGAAGCCCATGAAATTGAGCTGGATAAATTTTTAAGCCTGATGCAGCAAGACAATGTGGTTGTGTTTGATTTGCGGAGCCGCCAACAGTACGAACGTCAACACATCCAAGGCGCCCAACACCTGGGGAGCGATATCACTGCCGAAAAGCTCCAAACATTGGCGCCAGATAAAGAAGCCACCATCTTGCTTTACTGTCAGTATTCGTTTCACCCCGTTCGCATGATGTCCCTCACCATGCTGTCTATGCCCCAACTGGTGCGCCACGGCTACCAACACGTATACACCCTTAAGCCCGTGTGGATGGGGAAGATGGACCGGTATGAAGAAGCGTTGAAAAAACTGCCGATGACGCCATTGGCGCCGGTGGCGCCGGTTGAAAATTAAGCGCCTAAAGCGGCGAGTATCCGGGGCACAAAAATAACGCCGCCCACTGTAACGGATGTGACGGCTAAAATCAGGCAGGCGCCGGCGGAAACATCTTTAATAATCTTGGCCTTGGGGTGGTAGGCGCCTTCGGTATACAAATCCACCAGAGATTCCAACGCAGTATTCATGGCCTCAGTGGCCAACACGCCACCAATGAGTAAAATCACCACCACCCATTCCAGGGTAGAAATACTGAAAAAAGCCGACATTCCCAGCACCACAGCGGCCACAACCAAATCGATCAAGAAATTCCGCTGAGCCTTCAGAAGGTACCACCAGCCTTCCAATGCAAAGCCCAGGCTGTGCCAAAAACTTTTGGCCCGAAACCCGTGATCCAACAACGCTTCTACCCGCCGCTGGGTTTTGCGGGCTTGTTTACCGGCAGAAACTGAAACCGCTTGTCGGCTCTGCTCGTTAGGAGGGGTTTTTAAATAGCTCATCCAGCACCTGTGTCTGTAGGGCGACGACCCGGTTGTAATCTTTCATCGTGTCGTGGTGGTGCCCCAGTATGTGTAAACACCCGTGGGTCAAGCGTTCCACCACATATTGATCCAGTATATCTAAAACCGCTGAATCATCAGTATTGCCATTTTCAGTATCACGATTCTCACTGTCTGTGTTTTGAAGACGGCATGCATATTGTTCCCGGATAGAGGGGGTTTTAATCTCCTCATGGGCCCATTCGATACAAATTAAAATATCTCCCAAGTGGGTTTCCGGCAGGTTTATCGGCGGTAACGCTTCGGCAGGCAGCGTGGGAAAGCTCAATACGTCTGTGGCAGAGTCTTTCTGGCGAAACTCAAGGTTTGCTTCCTGGATCTTATCATTGGTAACCAGTGTAACGTCTATCATTACCGCTTCAGCGTCTGGAACATCAACCTCTGCCTGCTTCAACATATTGCAAAATGCAACCAACCAGTCCGGCAAGCGTTTTACCAGTCGCTCTGTGGCGTTTTTCCATAGTGGGTTGTCCAATACGCCTTCACCCGTGTATACACTCACCTCAAAAGGTGGGTAACAGGCGGTGGTTAATACATCTTGTTGCGTGTCCGGCATCGTATTTGATCATAAGGTAAATAGGGATATCGTTTTCAATTATCTCAGATTTACCATAACCGTGTCTGGATCACCCTTGTACAGGATACGCTATGCGGTTTTTCGTCTGTGGGATAATAAACCTCGGCAGTATCATCTTATAAATAGATCTTTGGGAGACGTTTTGAGCGTTACCAGTATTAGTTTTATCCTGTTTCTTCTTGGGTTTGCAGCGATTGGGGTGTCATCGGCCCTGAAACGCGAAAAAAATACGGATGACTACCTCTTGGCCAGTCGGGACATCCCGCCGTGGATGGCTGCTTTGTCTGCCGTCGCCACCAATAACAGTGGCTTTATGTTCATCGGTCTCATCGGCACCACCTATGCCTTGGGCTTATCTGCCGCCTGGATTATGATTGGCTGGGTCGTCGGCGACTGGGTCATGTGGAACTTCGTCCACCACCCCCTCCGTAAAAAATCTGAAGAACGCGATACCTCAACCTTTTCTGACTTTCTGGGGTCCTACTATCCGCATCCACCAGGCGAGCCGGGCGAACCCCCACCAACCAGCTTCGGAGACTTTGTGGCCAAAATATACGGCCACAAACGTCAGACCATCATTAAAATCAGCGCCGTCTTTATTGTGCTGTTTCTGGGTAGCTATGCGGCTGCCCAGCTCACTGCCGGCAGTAAAGCCCTGCACGTGCTGTTTGGATGGCCCTACCAAACCGGCGCCATCATTGGCGCCGTTATTGTGCTGCTCTACTGTTTCTCAGGCGGGATTCGAGCCTCTATCTGGACCGATGTGGCGCAGTCTATTGTCATGATCTTTGCCATGTTTCTGCTGCTGTTTACCGGCATCAATAGCCTGGGAGGATTAGAAGCCTTTTGGATGCAACTGCAGGCCGTCAGCCCCACTTACACCAGCTTTACACCGGTGGATACTATGTTTGGCCCGTTGCTCTTTATTGTGGGTTGGTTTGTGGCCGGCATGGGGGTTATTGGTCAACCACACATTATGGTGAGGTTTATGGCCATTGAAAGCGCTGAAAGCTTGAAACAAGCCCGGCTCATCTACTTTTCCTGGTACACGACCTTCTCTCTGTGTGCGGTTGGTGTGGGGCTTCTGGCTCGGGTCCTCCTGCCGGAAAGCGCCTCTTTTGACGCCGAGCTCTCCTTACCCACCATTGCCCAGCATTTGCTGCCGGAAGTTCTGGTGGGCTTGGTAATGGCAGGGTTATTTGCCGCCACCATGTCCACAGCAGATTCTCAGGTTCTCTCCTGTTCTGCTGCCCTTACCCAGGATTTGTTTCCCGGTTGGGGAAAATCCTACAACCTGACTAAATTGGGGACGGTGGCTGTAACGGCTGTGGTGTTGATTATTGCTTTGATAGGTCCCACCAGCGTTTTTGAGCTGGTCGCCCTCTCTTGGGCTGCCTTGGCTGCCTGTTTTGGACCATTGTTGCTGGTTCACCTTCTGGAGCATAGAACGCCGCCCACCCGAATCGCGGTGTTGATGATGTTTGGTGGCTTAGGCGCCATCCTAATCTGGCGCTATGTTCTGGGTTGGTCCGATCACATTTACGAAGTGCTTCCTGGTGTTCTCACCGGCTTTGCCATTTACGGAGTGGGCAAACTCCTTCCTCATGAGGCGAATGAGTCGGCTTAACAGGACTCTATCAGAGCACATAAACAACAGGGCAATTTTCAGGTGGGCTCCTTTTTAGTTACAGATATCTCAGTTCGCGTTATTGTGAACGGGGTAGGTAAGCAGCAAGATCAACTGTAAAGCTTAATAAATAGGAATAAAACCTGCTTACCGAAGGGGCCAAGCTCCTAGGTAAATGCGCAGGTGCGCATGAAACTTTTTAAAGTGTTTAACGTATTCCATCCTGGGTATAATGTAGTTAAACTGATATCAGATCCTTTAGTGCTACTATACGATCAACCCCAAATAAGCAATTCACCGCCCATCAGTAATAAAAGAGTGTTCCCAGGAAATAAGGTTCCGGCAGGTGATTGAGGAGACCTCTCCCGCGTGTTTTCTGTCACGGCGTATTCGCCCAAAAAAGTTTTGACACTGGTTGTTACCGGCTTACTGGCCGGGTCATTTGGCATGTTTTCCTTGCCAGCGTCTTATGCCGAGCAGGCGCCCTTACGGGGGGGGATTGTCCAAACCGACGCAGTTCAAAACAACCCCTCAATTAACCCGGATGACCTGAAAGAGGTGGAACGCGGCAGTGAGCTTGAAATGACGGTGACCAGTGAGCTGACCACCGGCATTACGGTTGAAGGCGATGAGTTCTTTGCCAAAGTCAGCCGAGACTATAAGGTAGACGGTATGGTGGTCATTCCCAAGGGCACCATTGTCCATGGGCTGGTAGATGATGCCTCTGGTCCCAAACGAGCAGGCCGAAACGGCTATATCACCACAAAGTTTGACTATATGATTACCCCGGACGGCCGGGAAATTCCCATTGAGGGAAAATACTCCTCTAAAGACGGTAAGCTTAAAGCTGCAGCCAAAGTCGTAGGTCGATCAGCCGGATTTACCTTGGCCGGTGGTGCTGTTGGCGCGGTTATGGTTCTTAAATACGGCGGTTTAGCAGCTGTGGCGGCTACCGAAGGTTACGCCCTGGCCGGCGGTGCAGCTGTAGGCGGTACAGCAGGCTTAACAGCCTCTCTGCTGACCAAAGGCCGTAATGCCATGATTCACCCCGGCGCTCAACTAAACGTCAAGCTAAAAGAAGATCTGGTATTACCCACCATGAACATGCCGGATCCCTCTGATAACAATTTGGTTTTGGATGGACTAGAAGTTAAGGTGCTTGGCAAAAAGCTGGCAAAAGACCCCTTTGGCGAGCCCAGTGAGCTGACCATTGCCCTGGATCTCACCAACCAGACCGAACACACCTTCTCGTTTTTTGATATCGCTATCCAGGATGAATACGGCACTGTGTTTTACGCATCTCCGTTTGGAGATACCGGCCTGTGGTTCCGTAAACTCAAACCCAATAGCCGGATGGTCGGCAACATCTCGTTTAACGTAGATAACCCCAAAGCCGACTACCAGCTCATCTTCTTCAAGCAGCATACCCGCGAGCCTATCTGCAAAATTGCCTTAACCGATGCTATGGAAGCCGACGTCAAGCAAATTAAGCGCCGAGTTAAAGCCGCTTCGGCAAAGCATTACGAAGCAAATTGAGCATTCGACAGGCCAGTTTTTTCAATATATTTGTATAATTAATATACAAATATACTTTACAAATTGACTTAACTCTTTCCTTATACTACTCTGGTGGCTCAGGTTACCCAGTGGAGTATCAATAATAATCATGCAAGTGCAATCCCTCTCAGCTCAATATAAAGCTTCCTCCAGTATATCTGGCGCTCAAAAACCCATTGCCTTCTCACAGTCTGCAAATATGCCTACACCGGCTCTCCGGTTTGGCGCCAAAGACAGTTTCAGCGTCGGCTTAGAGGATTCCAGATCCCGTCTTGAAAAACTGAAAGACAAATTAGATATTTCTGACCTGAAGGGCTGGCAAAAAGGGTTGATTTATACTGCCGGAACGGTCTTGGTGGCTGGTGGTATCTTCACCGGTGGTATGTTTTATGGCGAACCAGTCAGCGCTTTTCTTGAAAATACCCTAGACAGCATGAGCGATCTGGTAGGGGCTGGCGAATCGTCTGACTTAGCGGACACTGCAGACCTGGTTCAAAAAGGTATTGAAGACCTAGCTCCTGACGTGTCGTCATTAGAGAACACTTCAGCTTGGCGGTACGGTGGAAACTGGAACCCACTAAACTGGATCTTCTAGGTATACAGAGTTATTTTGTTAACTCTTAAAAGCTCATCATAATGGCAACGTAAACGAAAATTGGCTGCCTTTGTCATCCCTATTATTAGCCCAAATCCCCCCCTGATGAGCTTCCACCAGTTGCTTACACACATATAGCCCCAGTCCGGTGCCAATATGCCGAAATTTCTTGGCATGCGAGCCATACGGCTCAAATAAGCTGGCCATGGTTTCCTCATCCAAGCCGGGTCCTTCGTCGGTAATCGTACAAACAACAGAACCTTCTGCTCGCTCGGTGTTGACTCCAATTACCCCTTTATCCGACGAAAATTGAATCGCATTATGCAGCAAGTTCATCAATACCCGGCGGATCTCATGAGGGTCCAGTTTAACGTTAGGTAACTGGCTGTCTAACGCCAATTCAAAGGTTAAGTGTTTCTCTTCCGCTAGCAGAGCTATCTCTTCATCAATGACCCGCTCAATAAACTGATTGAAATCCGTGAGTTCCGGATGAAGCGATAGTTTATAATCCTGGTTCCGAAAGGCGGTTAGTAGGTTGTCTACCATCTGCAGCATAAATTGGTTCGATCGCTTGGTTTCCAGCACCATTTCTTGTTGCTTATCCGTCATCGGGCCAAAATCTTCCTCGTGTAACATGGTTAGTACCTGGTTTTCAGCCTGCAACGGTGTTCTCAAATCATGCGTCAGTGCGGCAATAAAGGTCTGTTTTTGCCTTTCCAGCGCCTTATAGGCCGTAAAATCCCGAGCTACGGCGTAAATAATATTCCTGGCAAAATCCGGGTAGGCATTCCAATGGAGCCAGACCATTCGACCGTCCTTTGTCAGGTACCGGTTCTCAAAATTAAACACCGACTCCCCGTCGAGTAACGACCCCAAACAGTCCATGGTCATTTGTTGATCATCCGGGTAGACAAAGTCTATAAAAGGTTTTGAGAGTAACTCTTCTTCGGAAAACCCTAGAATAGTATGAAACGCCGGGTTCACTTTCTGAAAATATCCGTTGAAATCTGCAATACAAAGTAAATCCAGCGAGTGGTTAAAGAACTGTTCTACCTCCCGCAATTTGCTAATATTGCGGGTAATGCCCGACAGTCCTAAAAAATTCCCTTGATCATCTTTTACTGCAGAAATCCTTAAAGACACATCAATCTGTGATCCATCCTTACGCAGTCGGACGGTCTCCAAAGGTTCAATGATGGGCTGACCCTTCTCAAAAGAGGTTTGGATTCTGGCTGCTTCCTCCTCAATTCCGGATGGGTGCAAAATTGTCACCGGTTTACCCAGTACTTCCTCAGCCTTATACCCATAAATTCTTTCGGCGCCCTTGTTCCAATAGACAATCAGGCCCTGAACATTGGTACTGACAATGCCGTCTTCAGACGAGTCTGCCAGCCACGTCAGCCAAGAATTTGCCGGTTCTAAATGTGTCAAAGAAGTTGGATTCACCGGCGTCGTTTCCATCGAATAACCTCAGTCTCTATTCAACCAGTCCGCTTTTTACAGCTTTTACTGCTGCCTGAACCCGGTCTGACACGCTCAACTTCTCCAAAATCCGAGACACATAGACTTTGGCCGTATGCACACTAAAGTGTAGCGTGTCTGCAATCTCGTTGTTAGACTTCCCTTCGACCAACAGCTCCAACACGCGCTGTTCTTGCTCGGTTAGTGCAACAGAAAGTGTCGCATTTTGTTGTTTACTGGTGTTGGGCAGTAAGTCCGAAGAACCGCCCTGAAAAACTTTTAGTCCAACAGCGGCAATGGCAGGGTCTAGCCATGCGGCTCCGTCAGAAACCGACTTCAATACCTCCCGCAACCGTTCACTGGCAATTTCCTTCAGGCAGTAGGCGTGGGCACCGGCCCCTAATGCAGCCAAGACTTCCTCATCCGTATTATGGGATGTCAGAATAATGACCCGGATAGTAGGATCCAGTTGCTTAATGGCTTGGGTGGCGTCAATGCCGTTCATACCCGGCAGGCCCAAATCCATAAACACCACATGAGGCTTAAGCTGCTCAATTTCCTTGAGGGCCTCTTCTGCCGTTTCAGACCCGCCAACCACTCGAATTGTCGGGTCTTTTTCCAGCAGGCTATGAAGCCCCACTCGAAACAGTTTATAGTCTTCTACAATAT
>JAHQWC010000140.1 GCA_019634025.1 Vampirovibrio sp. | reverse complement strand
TGTTGGCGGACTAGTGGTGTTTGCGGTGATGGTCCCGGTGCCTGTCACCACAATATCCAGATCCGCCAGATTCGGCAGCCCCACCTGCCCCGCACCGCCACCGTTGCCGTCGATGGTCACATTCTGGTTCATATCCACCGTAATGTTGTTGCTGGAGGCATCATCCGCTGGGGTAGCATCGCTAATATTACCCGTGGTGTTAATGACCACATTGGCGGTTTTACCAGTAAGATCCAGTTCTCCCAGCTCGATATTCCCCGTGGTGGTGGCGTCTCCCCATTGAATGGTCCCCGCCGACACCTGATTTAGGGCGGCGGTGGGATACGTAATGGCTCCTGCTGTGCCGTTGCCAATACCCACGGTGGCATTGGGAGTTACCGGCACATATGCTACGGTTCCCGTTGCACTCACCGGATTGGTTAGGGTGACGGTGTCGGCGTTAAACGTGATGTTACCGCCAGTTAGGTTACTTGCGGTAACGGTACCGCCACCGGCAGTCAGTTGAATGTTTCCGCCGTTCTGGGCATTTAACGCCAGATTGGTTAAATTAATATTTCCGCCCCCACCGGCGTTAAACGTAATGTTGCCTCCGGTGCCGGTCCGGTTGGTTTGAATGGTTCCGGCAGATGCACTGGTGATATTGCCGTTGGTGGTGCTTAAGTTCAGGCTCCGATCGTTGGCCAGGCTTAAGGTGTCACCTTGTAAGTCCAGGGTCAGGGTGTTTGTGGCCAGCAAACTAATATCAGCGCTTTGAGACAGTCGGTTCAGGTAATCGGTGGTAAACGCACTATATCCGTCACTGGCCGTGGCCTGGGCCACTTCAGTTGCGCCGATTCCTGGCGGGGTCAGTGCAATATCCCATTTGCCGGAAATGTACTGTTCAATCAGCTCCCGGTTTACGGTACTCACGTCATTGTCAAACACCACAAGTTCCGCCACGTTCCCATGGATCTCATCTCCACTGGTCACATCATCTCCCACCGTAATGGCAGTGGTGGCGTTTCTGGCGTTGGTGGTGGTGTTAACAACCTGTGCACCATTCATCCAGGCGTCAATGTCTGTGGCATCGTGGATAATAGACGCCAACTGGAAGGTGCCTGTGGCGTACGGGGCCCCTGAAAAGGTGCTAAACAGCCCGCTGGAATAATATTGAGGATTATTGGGCTGAAAGATAAATAACCCGTTCCGACTTCCGCCGCTCCCCAGCTCAAAAGCCGCCTCTCGCCCGGCAGATACATCCCGGTTGTAAAGGACAAACATACTCACATCATTCCCCGGAATATTGAGTGTTCCCGTTAACCGGTCGTTGCTGCCGTCAAAGGTCAGGGTGTCTAAACTGTTGAGCTGATCGGCTCCATAAATGGGTCGCTCTGTTCCCGCTGCCGAGATATTGCCCCCACCCCCGGCTTTGTTCACCACCGTATCCACCAGGTTCCCGGTTAGCCCGCTTTCTGCCAACCCTTCTCTCGTCCCGTCCCCGTCAATATCACTGCCGTCATACCACAACACATTGCCCGCCACATCTTGAGGATCGAAGTTCCCATAAATGGTAATATTGGCTGGATCCAGGAGGTAGGTCCCTTTCTCTCCTTGAGCAGCGGTCAAATCTACCTGACCGGTGGCGCTGAGATATTCTTTCCCCGAGGTCTCCACAAAACCCCCATTGCCTCCGCTCTCTCCGCCTCGCGCCAAAATTGTGCCGGAAAAATAGGTGCTATCATTGCCCCACACGATGACCCGACCCCCATCCCCCTTGTCCCAGGCATTGGCCAGTAACAAGGTATCTTCGCTCACCACTGTTGTTTCGGCCGTTCTCGTCTTTCCCTGTCCTTGATAGTCCCCGCCAATCAATATTTCCCCACCTCCCATGCCGCCAGAGGCATCTAACATCCCTGCTTCACCCAGGACCACCGTGTCTCCCAAGACCTGAACCTTCCCGCCGATCCCATCGGATGTCCCTTGAGTGGTGATTAAACCCGTATTGATGGCGACATCTCCTTCAAGAAGGATGTTTCCCCCATCCTTTGCCAAATCATTTCCTTGAGCAACCAATAAGCCCTGGTTCTCTACCACGGCATTACTACTTTCTGAAGCTGCACTCAGCCGAATGCTTCCTCCTTCTGTTTTAGCCGTGGTGGCATGGATAATCCCTGAATTATTTACCACCTGTTTATAGAGCGTTTCTTTCAGTTCCGCTTGTAGCTTGACCGTTTTTGCCTCAATCAGCCCCTGATTTTCTACCCGCCGTTGAGCTTCATTTTGTACTTCTTGCGCCTCTAGCACTGCCTTTTGCAACGGCTCATCTACTGTCACGTCCAATATCACATGATCTGAAAAGGCCACCCGAACCTTATCTCCAACGGCTAAATGCACTTGTCCTTCTGTTGCCTGAATAACGCCGTGATTGCTTACAGACTCGCCCAATAATGCCACCAAGCCATCCGGGCTGGTTTCAATGACCCCATCATTCGTCACCGTCCCCGGCACCCAACCAGCTTCTGTCTCAAACCCGGCAGACTGAAATATCCACTGGTTGTTCAGGTAATCTGCTGGCTGAATATTCAGGCTACTGGCAATCAAGCTGCCTACATTAATCTGCCCTGTCTCACCCACTCGAATCCCCCTGGGATTCACCAATAACACCGTTCCATTGCTGTTCAACGCCCCGTCAATCTGGCTAATCCCATTCCCCAAGATCCGGTTTAAAATACTGGCCGTCTGGCTGGGTAACTTAAAATTAACCGTTTCTCCCGTCCCGATATTAAACGATTGATAGTTGATCACCGCTTTGTTGGATTGAGATGTTACATTCAGCACACTGCCCTGTTGATCAACCACCACTTCGCCAGAAACCACTTCCCAGCCGGTGGGTAGCCCGTAGCTCACCTGATTGCTCAGGACCGACAACATCCCCATCAATACACTGGTGACAAACACTGACCGCGCCCACCGGTTGATAGACCCAAATAAGCCAAATAACCGCGCCAATCCCGGTACAAAGTCGTCTTTTTGCACCATCCATGTGGTGACACGGCCGTCAATAAAAAGTATAAAGCGGTGGCAATTACGACCACTGCGGATAATTTTCCGGGTGGGCATGGTCTAAAAATCGGATCCAGGGAACAAGTGGGATGGATAAAATACGGGTAACTCCACTATATAGTCAGTAATAGCTATACCAATTCCCACAAATAACCGACATTATTTTACACGCCTGATTCGCACACCTTTTAGCGTTAGAGATTCAGACTTCTCAAAGTGATTAGCAGTCAGAGGAACTTGTCGAAAAGGATTAACGCGAACATCAACACGCTAATCCGTCCGTTCAGCGTAAAAAAGGCAGCATCCACGTGGGCCAAAGTTTCTTTCACCGTTGCTTTGGGTCGGACTAACCAATGCTCGTAAAGTAGGATGCCTGTTGTAATGGTAATGGCCAACCAATACAAAGGTCCCAATCCGGGATAGAGCAGGCCGAAAAGGACGAGGAACAAAACCGTAAGGGTGTGCAAACCCTTGCTGATCCAAAGTGCCCCGTTCAACCCATACCGCACCGGGATGCTGTGGAGGTCTTGTGTGGCATCAAACTCGGTATCCTGGCAAGCATAAATAATATCGAATCCCGCCACCCAAAACACCACGGCAAACCCAAAAATCACCGGCAGCCAGCTAAACTCGCCGGTTACCGCCAGCCATCCACCGACGGCTGAGGAGCCTAAGGCAACACCAAGAATCAGATGGCACAGGCTGGTAAACCGCTTTGCGATGGAATACAACGTCAAAATAAAGAAGGCTACCGGTAGTAACAGTTGGCAAATCAGGGGGAGTTGAAATGTGGCAAAGGTAAACAGCCCCGCTGCCATCAGGGTTAACCCAATGCCCTCGGTCATACTCACCCGGCCTGCAGGAATGGCCCGGTCCTGAGTGCGGGGGTTTTTGGCGTCAATGGCGGCATCCAACAGCCGGTTGACCGCCATGGCATAGGTCCTGCCGCCCACCATGGCCAACAACACCCAGCACAGGGTGATGAGGTTTGGCCAACTGTTAGGGCCCGGCGCCAAAATCATGGCAGACAAAGCAAACGGCAGGGCAAACACGGTGTGCTCAAACTTCACCAGCTCGGCGTATTCCGCCAAACGGTTCAAAGGATTTAGAGGGGCTTGAATAGAGGGAGATTGATCCATTGTGACGAAGAGTCCGTTACCGAAGCATGGCGATTATACCAGTAAGAAAGGTGGTGCAAGATAAGGTGGTGAAAGTGTGGAATTCATTTTAGAATAAAGGTATCCCTATAGAGATTGACCGAGGTCGAAGGAGTACTCGAATACTATGGCAAAGGTTGTGGCCGTTGATGATGATCCCTCTATTGTAGAGTTGGTAAAAATCAATCTGGAAATGCAGGGACATCAGGTGTTTACCGCCAAAGACGGCATTGAAGGCTTCGCCCAGGTGCAGCAGGAACTGCCCTCTCTGGTCATTTTGGATGTGATGATGCCGGAAGTGGACGGGTATACTGTGGCCCAGCGGATTCGCAAAAACAAAGAGACCGAGCATATTCCCATCTTAATGCTCACCGCCTTAGGGGTGTTGGACGATAAAGTAAAAGGCTTTGACGCCGGTGCAGATGATTACCTGGTAAAGCCGTTTGATATCCCCGAACTGTTGGTTCGGGTGCGGGCACTGTTGCGCCGCTCAGGCTCAGTCCCATCTTCCACCACCACGCCGGAAGTTTTGGCGGCGGGGGATCTAACGCTGATACCAGAGAACTTGGAAGTCAAAATCAACGATCAGATTGTAAAACTGACTCCCACCGAGTTTGAAATTCTAAACTGCCTGATGCAACAACACGGTCAGACTTTATCATTAGGCAAACTACTACAAGATGTATGGGGATATTCACCAGAAGATGACGTAGAGACGATTCGAGTGCATGTACGTCATCTGCGAGCCAAGATGGAAAAGGCATCTTCAGAGAAGAGCTATATTGAAACCATTTACGGCGGTGGGTATCGATTGATTCCGGAAGGCATGGAAAAAAGCAGCAAAAAATGATGTGAGTGATTCGCGTCTGTATGCTGTCTTGACACCTGTCGTGAGAATTGACATTAAATTCTGCTTTCGTTAAGCTGTGGCATCATCAGACTCCGTCTGTGAGTTTGTTTTTTGTGCTTTTTCAAGCCATCCCCCTGCTGTCCAGGAAAATCTAGGTATATCGGTAACAACTAAGTTTATTATTCACTTCTTTATGTTTCAGGAGGTTCATCCCCTTGCCAACCATGTCGCAACTCGTTCGGAAGGAACGGAAAAAAGCCAAAGCCAAGACCAAGTCTCCGGCCCTGCAAAGTAACCCGCAACGGCGCGGTGTCTGCACTCGTGTGTACACCACGACGCCTAAAAAACCGAACTCTGCTCTGCGCAAAGTTGCTCGGGTCCGGTTGACCAACGGCTTTGAAGTCACCTCCTACATCGGCGGCGTGGGCCACAACCTGCAAGAGCACTCGGTGGTGCTGATTCGCGGTGGCCGGGTGAAAGACTTACCAGGCGTCCGTTACCACATCGTCCGTGGTGCGCTAGATACCTCCGGCGTTCAGAACCGGAACCAGGCCCGCAGCAAGTACGGTTGCAAAAAAGCCAAGCCCGAAAGTAAATAGTTAATTTATAGACATAATTTTTAAAACCACTTAAAGGAGAACACCTTCATGCCACGTCGGTACAAACCTGCCAGACGCATTCCAGACCCGGATCCTGTTTTTCAGGATGTTGAGGTTGCCAAGTTTATTAACCGCCTGATGCTGCGGGGTAAAAAGAGTACCGCTGAGCGGATCTTTTATGAAACCCTGAAAGCCATGGACGGTAAAACTGACAAGCCGTCGATTGAAGTGTTTCATGAAGCGTTGAAAAAAGTTCGTCCCCTGGTCAAGGTAAAAGCCCGCCGGGTGGGTGGATCTACTTACCAAGTGCCTATGGAAGTGCGCGAGTACGAAGGGGTTGCCATTGGAACTCGCTGGCTCATTACCTATGCCCGTGCTCGTAAAGGCCGTTCTATGGTGGAAAAGCTTTCTTCAGAAATGCTGGATGCCTATAACGGAACCGGCGCAGCGGTGAAGAAGCGCGAAGATACTCACCGGATGGCTGAAGCCAACAAAGCCTTTGCACACTACCGCTTCTAGGCGGTTTTGTGTTATAGATGGGCTTTAAACCCTGTCCTGGCGTTTAAGAAAGCGTCAAAAGCAATTTTAAAACTACTCTGTTTTAAATAATTAAGTGTCATAAAAACAACCCTATAGAGGATTACCACCGTGGCTAGAAAGACCCCCCTGGAACGCGTTCGGAACATTGGGATTGCGGCGCACATTGACGCCGGCAAGACCACGGCGACGGAGCGGATTTTGTTTTACACCGGCATGGTGCACAAAATTGGCGAAGTTCACGAAGGAACTGCCGTCACCGACTGGATGGACCAGGAGCGGGAGCGGGGGATTACCATTACCTCTGCCGCCATTACCACCAGCTGGAAAGATCACCAAATCAACATCATTGATACCCCGGGTCACGTTGACTTCACCATTGAAGTAGAACGTTCTTTACGGGTCTTAGATGGTGTGGTTGCTGTGTTTTGCGGTGTGGCTGGGGTACAGTCCCAGTCTGAAACCGTGTGGCGGCAAGCTAACCGCTACCAGGTTCCTCGGATGGTCTTTGTGAACAAGATGGACCGGGTGGGCGCCAACTTTATGCGGGTGGTAGACCAGGTAAAAACTCGCCTGGGCGCTAATGCTCACCCCATTCAGTTGCCTATTGGCGCTGAAGATCAGATGCAGGGTGTGATTGACCTGATTGAACAAAAAGCTTACGTCTACACCTCCGACAAGATGGGCGCTGAGTATGAAACCCGCGAGATTCCGGCTGAGTACGTCGAAGAATCCAAAACCGCCCGGGAATCGTTGGTGGAAGCCATTGTGGAAACTGATGACGCCTTGATGGAAAAGTACCTGGAAGGCAACGAAGTGACCGTACCTGAGTTGAAAGCTGCTTTGCGGAAAGCCACTTGTGCTGTGCAAATTACCCCTGTTGTTTGCGGTACGGCCTTTAAAAACAAGGGTGTTCAGCCTTTGCTGGATGCCGTTGTAGATTATCTGCCGTCTCCTACAGAAGTCCCCGCCATTCAGGGTGTGGATATGAAGGGCAATGAAGTGACTCGTAAGAGTGATGACGATGAACCTTTCGCCGCCTTGGCCTTTAAAATTATGACCGACCCTTATGTTGGCCGTTTAACTTTTTGCCGTTGCTACAGTGGCCAGATGAAAAGCGGAAGCTATGTGCTAAACGCCACCAAAGATAAGAAAGAACGCGTCAGCCGTCTGATTCAGATGAAGTCCAATGACCGGATTGAAATTGATGATGTTCGAGCCGGTGATATCTTTGCCGTGGTGGGTTTGAAAGATACCACTACAGGCGATACCCTCACTGCTGAAGATTCTCCTGTTATCCTGGAATCCATTCATATTCCGGAACCGGTAATTGAAGTTGCTATTGAACCCAAAACCAAGGCCGACCAAGAAAAACTGTCTGCCAGTATGGCCAAGTTGGCTGAAGAGGATCCGACTTTCCGGGTGCGGGTAGACAACGAAACTGCTCAGACGGTTATTGCCGGGATGGGTGAGTTGCACCTGGAGATTATTGTTGACCGTCTGCTTCGCGAATTTAAAGTAGATGCTAACGTGGGTAAACCCCAGGTTGCTTATCGCGAAACCATTACCAAAGAAGTGGAAGTGGAAGGCAAGTTCGTCCGCCAGTCTGGTGGTCGGGGTCAATACGGACACGTTTGGTTGCGGATTTCTCCACAGGAGCGTGGAACCGGGTTTACTTTTGAGAACAAGATTGTGGGGGGTGTGGTTCCTAAGGAATACATTCCCGCCGTTGCCAAAGGTGCTGAGGAAGCCCTGCTTGGTGGTGTTATTGCCGGCTTCCAGGTTATTGACGTGAAAGCCACGCTTTACGATGGCAGCTACCACGATGTGGATTCCAACGAGATGGCCTTTAAGATTGCCGGCAGTATGGCTGCCAAAGAAGGCGTGAAACGTGCTGCTCCTCAGTTGCTAGAACCCATTATGAAGGTTGAAATCGAAGTCCCCGATGACTTTATGGGGGATGTGATTGGTGATCTCTCCAGTCGGCGGGGCCGGGTGGAAGGTATGGAGCCTATTGAAGGCACCGGTACCCAAAAAGTTCGCTCTAAAGTGCCGCTGGCTGAGATGTTTGGGTATGCCACCGACATTCGGAGTAAAACTCAAGGCCGTGGGACCTTTACCATGGAATTTGACAACTACGAGGCCATGCCGCAAAACGTGGCCGAGCCGTTGATTGCTAAGTTCAAGGGTCAGCCTGCAACAGCTTAGGCCAATACTATAACTATTTTTGATAACACTCGCGATTTTTAGTCGCGGGTGTTATTTTTTATTTTTCTCCTTAAACAAATGGATATTAAAGGACAGTTGCCCGATGACGCTATCAAAACCTGAAACATATACCCCAACTTTATTGACCCTGTGTCGGGTGGGAGAGCCAGGTTTTGATTTGGATGCGCTGAAAAAGCTGTTTACCGAATACCAGCAGTTTTTGGGAATTGACTTAGGGTTTCAGGGGTTTGCAGTCGAACTGACCGGGCTGCCGGGGAAGTACCACCCGGACAAACGGGGACAGTTGTATTTGGCAAGGTATAAGAATGAGCCTGCCGGGTGTGTGGCGATTTACGAGTATAACCAATCGGAGAATATTTGTGAGTTGAAGCGGTTGTATGTGCGGCCTGCTTTTCATGGCAAAGGCATCGGCAAAGTGTTGTTTGCGACCGCCATTGAAGATGCCAAGGCGCTGGGATATGAGAAGCTTTATCTGGACTCGTTGAAGCGGTTGGCCTCAGCACGGAAGTTGTATGATGCCTTTGGGTTTGAAGAGATTGCACCGTATAATGAGAATCCGCAGCCGGATGTGTATTACATGGAATTGGCGCTGACGGACTGAAGGAGTGATCTGATGAAGTACTTAATTTTTGATATGGACGGGGTGTTGGTGGATAACATGGCCTTTCATAAACGGGCATGGGTGTCTTTTTCTGAAAAGCTAGGGTGCCCGCTAACAGAGGAGACACTGGCCAATGTTTACGGCAAGACCAACCGGGATACCTTGGCCTATTTATTGAAGACAGAACTGAGTGATGCAGAGGTGGAACGTCTTTCTGCCGAAAAAGAGCAGCATTACCGGGAGTTGTTTCAACCTTTTTTAAACCCCGTTGCCGGCCTGGAAGCGTTTTTAAAAGTGGCCTCTCAGCAATTTGAGCGACTGGCCATTGCCACCTCTGCCCCACCGGCAAATGTGGATTTTGTATTGGATGGATTAAACATCCGGGAATACTTTCATCAGATTGTGGATGAGACCATGGTCAGTAAGGGAAAACCGGATCCTGAGATTTATCTGACCTCGGCCCGATGCCTGGAGACCTCTCCTGACAAATGTATTGTGGTGGAGGATTCCATCTCTGGGGTGAAAGCCGCCAAAGGCGCCGAGATGGCGGTGGTGGGGATGGCCACTACCCATACCAAAGACGAGTTGAATCCTCTGGTGAACTGGGTGGTTTCGGATTTTAACGAATTACTAGAGCTGTTGCCGGTAATTCAGGGGAAAGCTCCGGTTACACCGTAATCATTCTAGTCTCGTTCGTCATGTTTGTGGCTACGGTGACGAGTTCACCAACGGCTGTTTTCAGCATCTTGGCTTGTCTGTCGTTGGTCAGTTTTCCAGATTCGTCAAATGCTTCAAAACCAGACCCAACAGCGACCTGAGACGGAACGACTGTCATGCCGATATTGCCCAGCATCATGCGCAGGGGAACCAGCCCGCGTAGTCCGCCAATTGCTCCTGGAGAGATGGCGCCGAGGGCAGCGATTTTGCCTTTGAAGGCCACAAGAGGGGGCTCGTTTTCTTGGTGAGGGCGGGAGAGCCAGTCCAGGGTGTTTACCAGAAGTGGTGACATGGAACTGTTATATTCTGGTGAGGCGATGAAGAAGCCGTGGTGGTCGATGAATAGTTGCTTCAGTTTTTTGGCATTTTCCGGCAGCCCATTTTCGGCTTCCCAATCGCCATCATACAAGGGCATCTCAAAGTCTTTTAAGTCAATATAGGTTACTTCTGCGCCAGCCTCTTGGGCTATATCAGCGGCCAGCTTGGCCAGCTTTTTGTTCAGGGAGTCTTTGCGGGCGCTGCCGGCGAAGAATAATAATTTCGTCATGAGGTTTGATACTCCGTCCATCTTAATTTTGGGTGGTAATGACAATCAGTTGTACGTCATCTTCAGCAGCCTTAAACACAAGGTTTTGACCGCGCACAAGATGGCCTTCTTTTACGGGACTGCCATTTAAATCGCCGCTGCCTCGAGTAACGTACGCCATAAATTCGCCGTTTTTTGAAACCGCTTGTCCCTCGGCGAGTCTACCGACTTCCAGAAGGGTGTGGCTATCCATGGTGTCCTGTTGATTTTTACTGCCACCATAAATGCGGGTCAAGTTTCCTTTTTCCAGATCATAGAATTTGTATCTGGCGGGCTCACCGGGTGTTTCGGGTAATACCCAGATCTGAATCATGCGGTTGCGTGTTTCATCCGGATTGATTTCGTTATGTTTAAAGCCTTCGCCCCCGGCACGTTGTACCTGGACCTGATTGGCGGTCATGGACTGCCCGTGATGCAAGGAGCCTTCATGGGCAATACGTCCTTCGACCATGACCGAAATGACGTCGATTTCTTTATGCGGGTGCAGGCGGGTTTCACCCTTGGGCAAAAAGTGTGCATCGGCCAGGTACACAAAATTACCCAGACCGTTCCAGGTGTTTACGGTATCAGAGCCGCCCCACCCTAGTTGTGCATCTACCACTAGGCGATGTTCTTTCAGTCCCGCAAAACCTCCCAGGGGTAAGTCATCGCGGTGCATTGTTTCTATTGGCATTTTATCTGCCTCCTCGCAGTATCTTTTTGTCTCTTGAAAACACTATGAGATTAATGGTATATATTGTCAACTAGGTACCTTTTAGTAACTAAGGAGTTTCACACAATATATGGCAAAAACGGAACACGTGTTCTCCTGCCCCATTGGAGAAACCTTAGACGTATTCGCCGGCCGGTGGAAACCAGAAATTTTGTGGCAGCTCCAAGCAGGGCCGATGCGGTTTAACCAGCTTTTAAGGGCCATTGGCAAAGTGTCTCAGAAAATGCTGACCCAACAACTTCGGGAACTTCAACGGGACGGGTTAGTGACACGCGCACAGTACTGGGAAACCACCCCCAAGGTGGAATATATGAGCACAGAACTTGCCCATAGTCTGGAGCCTATCTTCTCTGCTCTGGTTCAATGGCGTGATAAACATGGTGAACATGTGTTACAGGCACGTCACAGTTACGATGAAGCGACCCAAGGGTTATAAGATCCAAAATTCCAGAGATGGCCTTCGGGATCTTTGCAGGAATAGAGTTTTCCGCCGTAATGTTGTTCGGCAAGATCCAAAACAATATCAGCTCCGTTGGCTTTGGCATGGGCATAGTGGGCGTCAATTTCTTCTACAATGATATAGGCGCTTTGAGTGTTACCCCCGGCATCGATGGGCTGTTTGATGAGGGACCCATATTCATCTTTGTTTACCGAGCCGACCATAATCATGCCGTTACCAAAGGTAAGTTGGGCATGGGTGATGGTGTTATTTTCGCCGGGGATCACCAAGTGTTTTTGAAAGCCAAAGGTGGTGCAAAGCCATTCTATCGCGTTGGGAGCATCCTGGTATTTAAGTGTGGGGACAATGTTTGAGAGGATGGGCATACGGTCTTTAGCAGGCTTTCTTCTAAACAGACCGTTCTATTGTAGCTGCTCTTGCTTGTAAAAGCTCTCTCATTGCTTTTGCAACATGAACACCAGAAAGAAAAGCGCCTTCAACTTTCGGACCGCCGAAGGCGTCACCGGCGATGAACAGATTAGGGTTTTTGCTGAGACAGGCATAGGGTGCTGAGTGGGTACTGGTGGGCTGGCTATAGCGCCACCGTTGAACTTGATGGTCTTGGATCTGACCTGTGTCTGCATACTCTGCCAAAGATGGTTTTAAGGCCGACAGGATTTTATCATCTGGTGCATCAAAGTATTGCCGACTGAAGGTCGAGGAGCCATGAACCGTCCAAGTACAGGTTTGGTTGTCAGACATTTTTTGTTGATTGTTGGCAATCCAGCTGATGAGCCCTTGGCTTAGTTGTATGCCACCACATCCGGGAATGGACTGCGGGGCGTTAAAAGTGATTAGGCTGGCCAAACACGGATGGTATTCAAGGGTCTGCAGCAGCTTAATGTCCGGTAAAAGTTCTGATACATTGGAGAGAAGCTGTATGGCTTGAGGGACTGGCGCGGTGATGAGGAGGGTAGAAGTTGTATAGGATTGACCGTTTTCCAGAGTCAGGGTCCAATGGGCATCAGGACCTTCTGTTTTTTGAATGGCGGTGACTTTAGCTTGAGTGTGAATTTCTAAATTGGCTTCTTTTGCTATGGCTTTGGGAAGAGCTGTCATGCCCAGACGACTCACATAGCGGAGTTTATCGTCCGCAGTGAAGTGACTGTCTCGGATAAGTGTATTGCTCCAGGGATATATATTTGCCAAGGGGGTATATTCATCCACCAATGCCTGAAACTCCGGATGGGTAATAGTAAAGTACTGGGCGCCGTGATCGGTTAGATTGCCGTCAACGCGGCGGGTGGCCATACGGCCGCCGACGCCTCGGGCTTTTTCCAGGATGACGGGATGGAATCCTTTTTCCCTTAAGATTTTGGCGGCAGTGAGACCGGCCAGACCAGCGCCAATAATAATGCAGGGGTAGAACATTGTTTAAACTCAGGCTCCTTTGAGTGCTGCAAGGCCTCCGTCTACACCGATAATCTGGCCGGTAACCCACGATTGCTTGGCATCCAATAGCCAGCAGACAGCAGAGGCAATGTCGTCTGGCTGGCCAATTCTGCCCAGAGGATGAAGTCTCTCGCTGGCGGCAAGTGCTGCCGGACTAGACAGTAACTTTTCAGCCAAAGGTGTTTCCACCAAACCCGGTGCAACGGCATTCACTCGAATCCCTTGAGGGGCATAAGTTGCTGCAGCAGAGCGTACCAAACCGTTGAGCCCTGCTTTGGCAGCGGCAATGGCATCGTGATTTTTGAGGCCGGTTGTAGCCGCAGCTGAGCTGAGAAAGACCACACTCTTCACACTATCAGGTGTTTTTTTGAGGTATCTAATACTGGCTTTTAACAAATAAAAGCCAGCGGTAAGGTTCAGGCTGAGGGTATTGTTCCAATCTTCTACTGAAGTGAGGTGTGCGGGTTTAAGGAGGATAGAACCGGTACAGTTCACAACCCCATCTAATCGCCCAAAGTGTTCATGGGTTTTGGTTACGGCTTGCTCTAAAGATTCATACGATCTCACATCCGCCTCAAGAGTATGAACCCCGGTTTCTTGAGCTAAATGGTTCAGTTTTTCAAGGTTATTAGAGATTGCGGAAACCGATGCATTTTGTGCCATTAACTGACGGCACAGGGTGGATCCTATACCGCCAGTGGCGCCGGTAATGAGATATACGGGTGTGTGATCCATGGTGCTGCGTCAAACCTCTGTAGGTGATTCTTCATAAGAATATAGCAATAAGAGGATTTATTGTCTACCGATTGGTATATTTTTAAACCTGAAGGTAGTATGCGTTAAATAAGCACGTACAGTACCAGTAAATACTGGTAGAAAGAGAAAAAATACTGATTTAGGTGGATATCTATTTTTAGGGTTGACAGAATCTCGTCAATAGAATAGATTTATTTGTATACCGAACGGTATAAATCTAAATGAATCATGTTACAAGCAAAGCCTACAAATTAAGTAAAACTCTAAATGATGAAGGAGCACGAACCAATGCCAACAACAAAGCAGGAAGAACGGACCGCTTCAGGTGCAGGAACCCAAACTTGGCCTGAGCTGGCTGTTGGTTTATACGAACAACTCACAGGAAAACAGGCTGAGATTAGCTACCAGTTTGTGAATATGAAAGTGGATGTACCCAGTCATACCGGTGCAGATGCAAAGCACGCCAACTGGAAAGTAGACGGCACCTTGAAAATTAGTACCCGAAATAACGCTGCCTGAAATGACCATGCTCTCTAAAACACCCATAAACGTTGATGGAACCCTGAACCTTACCTGTAACGAGACACCCCTGAGGATCAGGGGTGTCTCGGATTCTCTTTTTGTGGAAATTCCCACGAGAGAGGGATTGAAAAAACTGATCCAGGCAATGCCTGAGCCGGAATATTTTCAGTTTTTGAGTAGGCTGGTTTCAGCCTTGATCCGACAATGTGATTTAACGGTGAATATTTATTGCGAAGGGGATCTGATTGGGCGTTATGGTAACCAAGCGGTGGGCAACCGATGGCTACATTTCATCGGTTTTCCGGAAATCCAGATTGAATATGGAGAATTGCTGAAAAAGCTTTTTCGCAAACAGCAATAAAGATCAATTAGCCTTTGAAGGGAACAGCTCAGCCCACACTTTAATCACCCGGCTGGATTCGCATGGATCCGGGTAAAGGACCAGCGTGTTGAGCTGATTTTTTCTAAGCGGAACCGGGTATGCGGTGGGATCGTCCATGGAATACAGTTGGCCGTTCAGTTCGGCCAGCACCGGGAAGGGACGTTTTTCCGTTTCAACTTTTAAAATAGCCTTGTCGGTTTTGCCGTAGAAGGTAGTTTTAACCGGTTTTTGATGGTGACCTTTGCCAACCTGTAGTGGAATGGAGCCGATGGCGACACCTTTATAGTAGTGCTGAATAATATCGGAAAACGGCTTGCCATGTTTGCTGAGATAACTGGCGCCGTATTGGCTCATACCCACCCCGTGACCAAAACCGCCGCCGTCAGCCACCAGGGTGACCAGTTTGCCTTGTTTATCCGAAAGGTGAGAAAACACCACATTGGCGCTGGGCAGCATACGGTTGCCATGGGTTAACGCCTTGCGAATGACAAACTCTTTTTTGACCGTCCAGGTACCCCCAGTACCTTGGATTCGCATCTCCATAATTTTACCGGAGACACCGCGTTTGGTGACCTCAATGCGTTTGACCCGCCCCACGGACTGACCGGGCTTAAACGCAGGAATCACGAAATCTTTGGTGTTCTTTTCCTTGCTGAGCTTTACCAGGGTTTTATTCAAGGTGCTGCTCAGGGTCCAGACACTCCAGCGTTTTTGCCACCGGTAGCGGTTGGACAGGACATCATAACTCTTGACCGATTTGCTGGTCCAGAATTTACGGGCGGCAGACTCCGTACTGAGATCACCGTACTTGCTGGCGATTTGGGGAATATCTGCAAAGCCTCGCAAATAGGGAATATCTTCTGCCGGAAAGATGTTGGTTCTGGGCTCGGAAAAAGCATTGGTGTAGCTTTCGGAGTGCCCACCGTGGGCAGAGCTGTATAGGGCTAGAATGGGTTCACCCTGATACAGAGCCAGGAGACCTTGGGTTTCTTTTAACGCTTGATTGGTTTGACGGTTTTCTGTTTGAGAGCCGAAATAGACCTGGCAATATTGAGAATCGCAGATATCAAACTGAGGCCAGAATTTTTCTCGAGGGCGAATAGCATAGTTGCGGGCGGCGATGGATTGCGCCTTAACGGCCTCATAGCCAAACCGAATGGGGAGTTCATTAGGAACCACGGCCTTAAGATATTCTTGAGTGCTAAGGATATTGATGACACTGAGTTTTTTGGGGCTGGAGTAGCCGCGAGTAATTTCAATCATGCCTTTGTAGCTGGGGATCTTGCCGTGGCGGGTGATGCTGGTGACCCGAACTCGGCCATCGGGCGTGGTGGGGATGACTCGTAAGGGACCTTTGTAAGGGCCGGACGCTTTGCTGTGACCGGGGAATCGGGCATAAAAGCCACTTTTACTGACAGAAAACCGGACCTGTTGCCAGGCAGCACCTTGGAACAAAGCTTTGCCGTTAGAATGATCCACTACCCGAAAGGGCTTATTGGCAGAGAGAGCAGCGTGGGGATATTCGTAATCTTGCATGCTGTTGCTGCTGATGCCCACCCGAATGAGATCGGCATCGGCGAAGGTTTCCGGCTTAGGCAGGAGAGAGGGATCTGGCGCAGCGCAACTGGCAGTGTCTTTATTGGGTTGGCTGGGGTGTTGTGCGGGCTGTTGGGAGTAGATGAAAGCAGCACTGCCCAATAGTAAAAGACTTGCGGCGACAGCAATAATGGAACGGCGATGTTTGATCACGGTGGGATCCTTTTTAGAACTCATCATGGAAAACTCTCTATAAGATGATTGTAATCTATTGAGTGGGTTTGACCAAGAGGAATGAACCAGGGGATGAGCAGCCGCCTCCGTCCCATGTGATAGGATTTACGGATGAAATTGATTTCCAATTTAAAAGCCATTGACGCCAAGGCCATTGAGGACTATGGAATCCCTGGTATTACGCTGATGGAAACCGCCGGTAAATACGTTGCCAATGCTGTGGTGAATCTGTTGGAAGGGAAGACAGATGCCAAGGTCGTGGTGGTTTGTGGGGGCGGCAATAACGCAGGGGATGGGTTTGTGTGTGCCCGGCAACTGGCGGTGGAACATCAGCTGGAGGTGACGGTGTTGTGTATGGTGGCGCCAGAAAAATTAACCGGGGATGCCGCAACCAACTTTGAACGATTGACAAAAACACAGGTAAACGTGGTGCTGGTTAAAAGCATGGAGGCTGTACAAGAAGCCATTGGACAAGCACATGTACTGGTAGATGCGCTTTTTGGAAGTGGATTGACTCGGCCTGTTGAAGGCATGGCAGCCACAGTAATAGAGGCGATGAATCGACAGAGACAGGATCACCCTATAAAAACGGCAAGAACGCTAAGAACGATAAGCGTGGATTTACCCAGTGGGATAGACGGGGGTACAGGGCAAGTCATAGGTATTGCTGTTGAGGCGGATATCACGGTAACGTTTGCCTGTGGGAAACCAGGGTTGTTTTTAATGCCTGGAAAGGCTTATGCCAGGGAGGTTCAAGTAGTAGATATTGGCATTCCGTCTAAGTTAATTGCCGAAGACCCCAGTCGGGTTTTAATGACCGATTTGGATTGGGTGCGGCAAATGTTGCCAAGGCGAAGTGGCATGGCCGCTATGGGTCATAAATATAGTTTTGGACATCTGCTGGTCGTTGCCGGATCTCGGCAAATGCCGGGAGCCGCCGTGTTAGTGGCAGAAGCTGCCATGCGAAGCGGGGTGGGGGTGGTAACATTAGCAGCACCAAACAGTGTGTTTGAACGGATGGCAATTCCCCCTGAGGTGTTGCAGTGTCCGTTGCCGGAATCCAGCAATGGGACCTTGGATTCCAGCTGTATCGACATGTTGATGGAAAAATGGCAAGGCTGTAACGCCATGGCGTTTGGACCGGGATTGGGGTGTGCGGAAGAAACCGTTGGTTTTTTTGAGGCGGTGTTGCCCCGGCTGGTAGCATCGGAGAAGCCGGTGGTGTTAGATGCAGATGGGCTAAATTGTCTGGCGGCTTTCTCAACGCAACAAAAAAATCCGGTAACACTCACGCCATATTTTGTACTGACGCCTCACTTAGGAGAGGCCGGGCGATTAATGGGAAAGGAATCTGCGGAGCTTCAGGCAGATTTAGTTGCCGGAGCCAGGCAATTGCAAGAGCAACTGGGATGTCAGGTGGTGTTGAAATCTGCTTCTAGCATAACGGCAACAACAGATAAATGTGTATGGATTAACCCTACCGGCAATGCCGGAATGGCAACGGCAGGGAGTGGAGATGTCCTGACGGGAGTATTAGGTGGATTGTTGGCGCAGCCGTCTTTTGATGAACCGACTGCCGCAGCCTTAGCTCCTTATCTGCATGGGTTGGCCGGAGATATGGCTGCCAGAGTACTCACGCCGTATAGTATGATAGCCAGAGATATTACCCGGTATTTACCGGATGCATTTAAACTACTGTTACAAAAAGGTGTAGCAAGGGAATGACGTTTATTCACATTAAAAAACGGTACGCAGAAGACGAAGCATCAGGTGCTGAAGTGTTTGTGGTGCCGTCCATGGCCATTCAAGCCCCAGGGGGTAAAAAACTGATTCCCAACCCTGCGGGACGAGAGGTGTTGGAATTTGGCAGTTTGAAAGAAGCGACCGATGCCATTAAACGCGCCGGATTTGATTACGTGTTTGAAGGGCAAAAAACCTATACATTACAAGCCTCAGAGAATCGGCCTGCAGCGATGCCGACACTGGATTATGATGAGGCGGCACCACTACAAGAAGCGGTGCCAAAGCTGACTGCACAGTTGATGG
>JAHQWC010000139.1 GCA_019634025.1 Vampirovibrio sp. | reverse complement strand
TGTTGTCTTGTAGTGTGTGTTTTGTGTGTGTCATTTAAAAACTGTAGAAATGCTGACCGTTTTTCTACATACCCTACTATCGACGGTCTACATCAATGACTTTACAAATCCACATTTTTCTCCTCCGAACAGAGGAGAGTCCAAACAATCTCGTTCGGGCTTCAACGTCTAAAACCCAGATACCAAAAAGGTTTTCCGACACTGTGGATGGCGCCCTCTCTTTGCAAATACCCCTCCTCCAAATAGAGGAGAGACCCTAAATCAGCCTCCATCAAAAAGAGGAGTCTCGAACAAAGATCGGTTCCGCATAACCACGTCATCACCATGGCTCTCTCGGTTCTACCCATCCACCCTGTACCTGTTATCATAGGGGGATGTAAATAGAGTTGAAGGAACACTACCCATGTCCAGGCAAGGCATTCACTTTGGCACCGACGGCTGGCGCGCCGTCATCGCACAAGGCTTTACGTTTGAAAACGTCGAAATTGTTGTTACCGCAATCGCCCAATACCTCACCGAAAAAAAAGGGACTGATAAGCCAGTAGTCATTGGCCATGATACTCGCTTTTTGGCCAAAGACTTTGCCGCCTTTGCTGCCGACGTGTTAAAAAGCCATGGATTTTCCGTGCTCCTCACCCAGGGCTTTAAACCCACCCCCGCTGTGGCCCATGCCGCCATGGCTTATGATACCTGCGGCGCCCTTATGTTCACCGCCAGCCATAACCCGCCGGAATATATGGGCATCAAGTTCATCCCCGAATACGCCGGGCCTGCCACCAAAGATATTACCGACAATCTGGTGGAGCGCATCCGCGTCATCGAACAAAACCCGGACGCTATCCCTCAAGGCAACGGCGGCGGCAACATCGAATTTTTTGACCCCATGCCCAAATACGTTGAAGGCCTGGCCCAGGTCATTGACTTTGACGCCATTCGCAAGCACCGTAAAAAAGTTTTGTACGACCCCATGTATGGCACTGGCCAAAGTTATATCCACCAAATCCTGGAAGACAAGGCCGGTTGGTCTATTGATAAAATCCACGACGCCCATGATCCCTTCTTTGGTGGCCAACTGCCGGAGCCCAAAGTGGAGTGCGTGCCGGAACTGGTGAAACGCGTGACAGATGAAAAATACGACGTCGGTTTCGCCAACGACGGCGATGCCGATCGCTTTGGCGTCGTAGACGAACGCGGCAATTTTTACGGCACCAACCAGATGATCCCTTTGTTCTTCTGGTACCTCTATCACCACAAAAAACAGCGCGGCGCTGTTGTCCGTACCGTCGCCACATCTTTACTGCTGGATAAACTAGCTGAAAAAGTCGGCGTCACGGTTCACCAAACCCCGGTAGGCTTTAAACATGTAGGTGAACTCATGCGCAACGAGCCTATCATCGTCGGTGGCGAAGAATCCGGCGGCGTTAGCATCCTAAACCATATCCCAGAAAAAGACGGCGTCATGGCCATTATGTTAACGCTGGAGATGATGGCAGTACTGGACAAACCCCTGAGCGAAATTTATGAAGATCTTCTCAACGATGCCGACATCCGGCTTCACGGCATTTACGATAACTTACACCTGAGCGAAGCTCAGAAAAAAGATGTCATGGATCAGATGTACGCCCTGAAAGCAGGCGAAATCTTTGCAGGCAAGCCTATCGAATCCATTGATAGTCAGGACGGCGTTAAAATTTACTTTGGACCCTACGAATGGCTCCTCATCCGTCCCAGCGGCACCGAGCCTATTCTGAGAATGTATAGTGAAAGCACCGACCCCACTCAAATCCCCAAGTTTAAAGAAGCGGTCGAGGCGCTTAAAAAATTGGAAAAAGAACCCGCTTCCTGCAGCGTTCCTTAAATACTGTTTAGTCTGGCGCTTGGAGAGCCCTCCGACAGACAGATGACTGAAACTGAAAAGTATGTCACCACTACCACTGACGTCTCCGGAAATGAGGCGACTCAGACATGCAGCCAACCGGTTTCACAGGTTATCTTCAAAGCGCTCCTGGACTATCTTCGGTACTTCTGGCCGTTTACCAAGGTTCTCATCCTACCGCTGATATTGCTATTTGCCGGTAAGCTGGCCATGGTGTTTTTACCCACCTGGACCCTGGATTACATTCTAGAAAATCATTACCGTCCAGGTATCGAAGCCTGGGCCCTTCTCGGGTCCATCCTGTTGTGCCTGCCAGGACTCTGTATGTTGCTTTATGGTGCCTGGAAGTATCTGGTATACATTCTGTCATTCAACTTCAACGCTGCCCAAGTGCTGCAAAACCAACCGCCAGACTTTGGGCAAGCCTACAACCAAGCACTAGAGAAAAAAAAGCCCTATACCATGCTACTGCTGGTCTTAGCCCTTATATGGATACCCCCTCTCATCTACTTCACTGCCCTCATAGTCTGGATGGAACTGTTCCCTTCCATCCTGAATTGGGTACCCTTGCTTTTAGGCGGAGGAGCCATGCTGGTGGTTTCGATATACTTTTGCCTGTGTTTCCAACTGGTGGCCTTTGAACCTGAGCTCTCCAACCCCTTTGCTATACTTAAGCGCAGTATGGAACTAGTCCAGACAAACGTAGGCCAGGTTGCTATGCTATATGGCTTTGTCTTACTGGTTTTATTTAGCCTGATTCCCAGTTGTCTGCTATGGCTTTTGAATACAACAGGAATTACTGGAATTTTCTCTCTGGGCATGGAGTTTTTTGTCAAAGACTACCTGACCAAAGCTGCTCCTTCAGGCTTTGATGCCTTAGGCCCTCTACAATCCTATTACCAAGAGCTATTTGATTCCCTCCTGAATCAAATCCCAGCCATTGCTTTAGAACTGACCCGATCGATGCTGTATAGTTTCTTTTCTGCATTAATGTTGGGCCCTTCTACACTTTGTTTTGTTCATCTCTATCTCAACCTTCGACCCCAATATTCAACAGAACAACTGGATTCTCCTATTACCTAAAGGTAAGCCAGCCTTCTTGTAACAGTTTAGTTACATCAGCTCGGATCACCCTTCAGTAAAACGGAGATAAATTCGATATATAGATAGAACACTCTAATCTCCTCTCCCCAAAATGTTTCTTCAGGCGCCCTCAGGGTGCCTTTTGTTTTAGTTGTGCCTTTTTTTAGTCTTACCACTTATTCTTAGAACTTCTCAATATATACGCAAATGCGTATAAACGCCTTGGATCGGGTAAGATAAGGACGGTTGAAGCGTCGGAACTTTTAGTGCTCTCAACCCGTCATGCACCTTAAGCGCTCTACCAATGCGGCACTTCAGTTCCAGAGGGCCATTTATGTTGATGCCTGTTATATTTCTTCAAAAGAATAGACCGTGGGCCACAGCCTGTTTAATCACGCTTCTAGTCCTTATTCTCTCTGCCTGCAGTGTGTTCGCCGAAACCGATCCACTCAACAGTCTTGAGCAGCAACTCTTAAATCAGACCTTTTCAACAGAATCTCTAGAACAGCGGGTTATCCGCCTGGAAGGCATTATTTTTGGCCAGCCTCAGCCTGGCGATATCGTCATTCGAAAACAACACCTGCTGGAAATGACCGAAAAATTCCAATCCCAAACTCAGTCACAATATCAGCCACAGCCCTATACATCTTCTCCGTCTACGTCACCAATAACCCATGGAAACCGCTATCTCCCTGGAACATCTGAGCCTCAAGGCTATTCTTACCAAAATACTGACGCCACCGAGTACCCCGCCGTTACTCGAATTGAGCGAAAAGTTTTTAGCCGGGATTTTGTGAACGACAATATCTACAGACGTTTATCTCGCCTGGAAAAGCGGGTTTTTGGCACCGAGGCACCCCAAAAAGCCTTGGCAGATCGGGTTGACACATTGTCTGCAAAGCTTCAAATGTCACCAGAATATGCGACCAGCGGTAATTCAGTTCTAGACAGCTTACCCGGTGGTAACGGTCAATACACCACCACGAGTATGGATACGTATACCAAACTGGAATCCTTGGAAAAAAATGTATTCGACGGCAAAACATTTTCGGACTTAATGATCACTCAGCGACTAGATCAGCTGGAGAACAGGATAGACGGCAAAACCTACCTTGGCGAATCTGTAGACACCAGACTCAACCGGCTCATTGGCCGAGTCGCATACCGAGGCAAACCCTATCAACCCCCAAGGTATTCAACAGGACATCAGCCGGGTTCTCAAACAACTACAAATCCAGGATTTCGAACATATTCAACACCTAACACCTATAGCCCTCCCTCTTCCACAGGCCAAAACATCCAGATTGGCAGTTCCATTGGAAGCTCAAGCACTCATCAATACAGTCAAGAAATGCTGGATATGCTGCCCCCAAACATCCGCAACCAGCTGAGTGGAGGTAACACCCAAACCTATACCACCCGCAGCAGCGGCTTTAATAACTTTGGGGTTGGTTCTGGGTTTGGAAACACTCGTACAACTACCCAAAACAGCTATACCACTGCAGCCCCCGGTTCGGTCATTATCCGAGAATCCACCCGACTTCCTGGAATTTCCACGTTTGGCGCCAATACCGGTACAACATCTCGAAACCTGCTCACGAATCCTCTCAACCGCTATACCGGTATTGGTGGCACCACCTCATATACACGCTCTTACACAACGGATCCCTATGGTAACCCGGCTGGTGGCTATACCACTTATCAGCAACAAACACCCTACGGACAATACAATACGATTTCTCCTCTCGGGCTCAACGCCAACGTAATAAATCAACTGAACCAGCTGGAAAATGCCGTCTATGGCCAGGTGAACAATGGTCAACCCTTGCCTGCCAGACTAAACGCTTTGGAAATGTCTCTTATTGGCCAAACCTATGCCGGCGCCCCGTACCAAGACCGAATCAACAACCTAATCAGAACCCGGCAATATCAATCTTTGGGCAATTCCCTGGGCAGAGGGACTTTAGGCAACATTGGCCGGACTGCCGGCAGCTTATTGTTTGGCATGCCGCTGAACGGACCACAAAACACTCCCAACCCATTCCCCGTTCAAACAATGCCCTAATCAACATGTAAACAAAACTTTATATGGTGCATGTCCCCAAAAAGCCTCTAAAACCTAGGCTATTCAAGGGGTTGTTTTTTTAAATCCGGTTGTGATATAAAATTTACACCTTTGAAGATGTCAATTTTCACTTTGCCTAGTTTTTATATTAGTAACAAAAGGCGCGTGCGGCGTTAGTTCAGTTGGTTAGAACGCATGCCTGTCACGCATGAGGTCAGGGGTTCGAGTCCCCTACGCCGCGCCACTTTATTCTTTCTCAGGGATTTACGGGGTTGAGGGTAACATTCTTTTTTTCACAAAGCGGATAAAAGCTTCTTTATCTTGCTGGACTTTCTTATCGGTCCAACCCAGTTCCTTACCAATGAGTTCTGCAGTGATTTCGGCAGCATTTAGTCCTACATTCTCCCGTAAAGCCGTCCCAGTGCGACGAAGTAACACATCTGCTGTTGTCCGGGCAAACTCTTGCCGTACCGCATATATCACCTGGGCCTGAATGTCTAGAGCTTCGGGGCACAAAGGCTTCTTCCAGACAGGATTTTCTTCTGTCAATTTTAAGACTTTTGAATATCGGGAACCGTATAGGTCAATGAGATGATCGATGGTTTTTTTCGGCACCTCAAACTTTTCAGCGGCAGCTGGGATTTCGCTAGCCTTATAGGCATTAATGTCCTTAATCCCCTCTCCTCCTGGTAACGGAGCCTTACGAGTACTATTTTTACCTGCTTGTAAGCCGAAGTTTCGGCTTACATAGTTCACAGCTTCCTCTCCCAAGCCTCTATGAGCCGAGATCTTGCCGCCAATGATGGAAATCAGATTATGGAGGCCTTCATGTTTGCCATGGTCATGGGTTAGATGGTCTCGCGTGACTCTTTGGAAGGTTTTGCTCTTATCCACATAGGGAGTGGGGCGGACACCAGCATATGAATAGATGATTTTCGATTTATCCAGGTTAGCCTGGGGAAATATGCGGTTAGTTTCTGACAGGAGGTAATCTACCTCCTGTTGAGTGGCAGCCAGCCGGTCTAAATCGGCTTTGTGATGAGCCTCTGTCGTTCCAATCAGATAATATTCCTGCCAGGGGATGGTGAAATAAGGCCGCTTATCTTGTCGAGCTTCCACGTACAGGCCATGTTTCGGCCCTCCAGGAAATTGGCGGACAAAAATATGAGAGCCTTGAATCCCCATAACCTTTTTGGGGAGCTGAGTCACCGCAGTCTTCAGCACGTCATCCACCCAGGGGCCAGCAGCATTAATGACAACCTTACCCTTCGCCAGAAGGGTTTCACCCGATTCTAAATCTTTGATCTGTACCCCCGTAGCTTTTTGATTCTCTTCCATAATAGCCGTCACCTGGGCATGGTTCATGACAGTTGCGCCATGGCGTTGTGCGTCTACGGCATTCTCCACACACAAGCGTTCTGGCATATGGACCAGTGCTTCGTAAAATTTAAACCCACCTTTCAGACCGGTGGGATCCAATCCTTGAAACTCTTTGGCAAATTTCTTCTTCCCATACATTCGATGAAATGGCACCCCAGCCTTGCTGGTTAATCTGGCCAATACATCATACAGGGCCATTCCCGGTTCCAAGTACCATTTTTGCCGCTTGGCGCCTTCATAAACCGGTACGCCCAAAGCCAAGGGGCGAACCATATGAGGCGCATTTTTCAACATATATTGCCTCTCATTCAATAGCTTCCGGACCAATGGAATCTCTCCGTTTTCCAGATACCGGATCCCACCCCAAATCAGCCGCCCAGAATACGCCGTCGTCCCGCTCCCAAAATCCCCTTTCTCCGTCAGCAGCACTTTCAGACCTCTTTGGGCCGCATCCCGGGCAATAGCCGTACCACTAATACCACCACCCACCACGATGACGTCATAGGGCTTATAAAAATTCTGAAGTGTTGGCCTCTGGATAGGCTGGATAGAACTCATCAGGGAATCTCACACACCAAAGAGCTGTAAAAACCATGAGGCAGCTATTATATCAGAACATGAGATATCAAACACCTATTTTCATGGGTATGCAGAGAACTAATGTCCGTTTTAAGAGCTTTAAATTAGACCTTCTCAGCATTCGACGTGTGAGGAAGCGAAGCTTTTTTACTAAGAATAAACGTCTCCGGCTTATCCGGATCCAAATCTACATAAATAGTATCGCCTTCAAGAAACTCGCCTTTGATGAGGCGGCTGGACAGGGGATTTTCCAGGTGTTTCCGGATCACACGCCGCAAAGGTCTGGCGCCATACACTGGATCGTAGCCCAACTGACCCAGGTGATCCTTAGCGGCATCAGACAGTTCCAAAGAAAGTCCTCTGTTTTGCAACAACTGGTGCAGCTTTTTCAACTGAATATCCACAATTTCCCGCAGGTCACTGGGGGATAACACATTAAAGAAGATAATATCGTCAATCCGGTTAATAAATTCCGGCTTAAAGTGATTCTTCAACTCCGCCATCACCTGCTCTTTAACGTGTTCAGACGACTGAATCTCGCCCAGGGATTGCTTCAGGTTCGCATCCAAAATCAACTGGCTCGCCAGGTTGCTGGTCATCACCACCAGGGTGTTCTTAAAGTCCACCGTCCGGCCTTTGGAGTCCGTCAGCCGACCATCATCCAACAGTTGCAACATCACGTTAAACACATCGGGGTGGGCTTTTTCCACCTCATCAAACAACACCACGCTATAAGGTTTGCGCCGCACGGCTTCAGTCAACTGACCGCCCTCATCGTGACCAATGTAGCCGGGAGGTGCGCCAATCAATCGAGCAACTGAATGCTTTTCCATGTACTCAGACATATCAATCCGAACAATGGCGTTGCTGTCGTTAAATAAAAATTCTGCCAACGCCTTCACCAACTCGGTTTTCCCCACACCAGTGGGGCCTAAAAACATAAAGGAACCCACCGGTCGGTTTTCTTCTTTCAAGCCGGCTCTGGCTCGACGAACGGCTTCAGAAACCGCACTCACCGCCTCATCTTGCCCCACCACCTGGTGGTGCAGAAACTCTTCCATTCGGGTCAGCTTGTCTACTTCGCTTTCCACCAAGCGCGTGACCGGCACCCCCGTCCAGCGGCTAATAATCTCGGCAATCTGCTCTTCATCCACTTCTTCTCGAAGCAAACCGCCTTCTTCCTCAGTGTCTTTGGCTTCTTTGCTTTTTGACAGGTGGGCTTCCACCTCTGCCAGTTGCTTTTGAAGTTCCGGGAGCTTCCCATACTTCAACTCAGCAGCCTTGGCCAAGTTGGTTTCCCGCTCCGCATGGTCAATATCTTGTTTCACCTGTTCAATGACCTCTTTAATGCCCTGAATAGAATGAATCCCTTCTTTTTCTTGCTTCCACCGGCTTTCCAAGGCTTGTTTTTGTTGTTTTAAATCGCCAATTTCCGCTTCCAGCTTTACCAAACGTTCTAAAGAAGCTTCATCGGTTTCCTTCTTTAAGGCCTCATATTCAATCTCCAACTGCATCAGGGTCCTAGACGCCTCATCCAGTTCCACCGGCAAGCTGTCAATTTCCACCCGGACCTTAGAGGCGGCCTCGTCAATCAAGTCAATGGCCTTATCCGGCAAAAACCGATCAGAGATATAGCGATCCGACAGTGTCGCAGCAGCCACAATAGCGGCATCCTTAATCCGCACGCCATGGTGTACTTCATACTTTTCCTTCAGCCCTCGCAAAATACTGATAGTCTCTTCCACCGAGGGTTCTTCCACCAGCACAGGCTGAAACCGACGCTCTAAGGCAGCATCTTTTTCAATGTACTTGCGATATTCGTTCAAGGTCGTGGCACCCACACAGTGCAGTTCACCTCGAGCCAACATCGGCTTCAATAAATTTCCAGCATCCATCGCGCCATCAGTCGCCCCAGCACCCACAACGGTATGCAACTCATCAATAAATAAAATAATCTCACCGTCAGAAGACTGAACTTCCTTCAACACGGCTTTCAGCCGTTCTTCAAACTCACCGCGAAACTTGCTGCCGGCAACAAGGGCTCCCATATCCAACGAGATAATCCGGCGGTCTTTCAAGCCTTCAGGCACATCCCCGTTAATAATCCGCAGGGCCAACCCTTCTACAATGGCGGTTTTTCCCACCCCAGGCTCACCAATGAGGACCGGATTATTCTTGGTGCGGCGGCTCAGCACTTGAATCACCCGGCGGATTTCCTCCTGCCGGCCAATCACTGGATCCAGTTTGCCGTTTAAAGCGGCTTCCGTTAAATCTTTGCCGTAGCGCTCCAAAGATTGATAGGCATCTTCAGCCCCAGGGCTGTCCACCCGGTGGTTACCCCGGATCTCTTTTAAGACGGCATACAAATTATCTTTGGTCACATTCTCAGCAGTAATCAGCTTGGCAGCATCGCCACCAGATTCCAGCAGGGCCAACAGCAGATGTTCAGTGCTGACATAATCATCTTTTAACCGTTTGGCTTCTTCTTCAGCTTTTTTAAACAACTGATTGAACCGGGGAGTGGCATACAGCTGGCCAGATTCCAACGAGCCTACCGGCGCCCGGGGACGTTTGGCCAGCACCGCCTCTACCTCAGCCGTCAGTTTTTTCGTATCCACATCCAACTGCCGAAAAATTTTATGCGGAATGCCTTGGGCGTCCTCCAGCATAGCCAACAGCACATGCTCGTTATCCAACTGGTTTTGCTGGAACCGGGGCAACAGTTCTTGAGTGGTGGCAATCAGCTTTTGCGCCTGAGTAGTAAGACGGTTGGGGTCAATCATCAGCCTGTAACCTCTGTCCTCACATATGGAGAATTCTATGCATATGCCTATTATGACAGAGGATCGCGGCAAACCGCGAAATATTTAGGATGATTTTATTTTTGGGAAGCCACGGTCGTGTTTTTAGAGTACTTTGTTTAGAATTTTTTGGCGCCCACCGTCGTCATGGTTTTTGAGCTTGATGCACCATTTCGGCTGCTACTTTTTTCTTGCCCCGACTGGACAAAAGCTTTCATCACATCAAAGCTGGATAAAATACCGGAAAAACTTCCCTTTTCCCCCCTCACAAACACTCGGTGAATCTGCTTTTCCACCATCAATTCAGCAGCCTTTTCCAGGGGCATTTCCGGATCCACAACGGCCACCGGCGCCTTACTATAAGTAATATCACTTACGGTAATGCTTTCTAACTGTTCCGTTTCCCGTAGCTTTTGAACCACTGTCCGGTTCATCAAGTCAGATTTTGACAACACGCCAATCACCTTACCTTCAGCACTCAGGATAGGCGCACCACTGATATGACAGCGCTCAAACATCTGAAAGACAAACTGCAACGAGTCCGTATCATTAATGGAAATAACTTTGTTAGACATAAAGTCTTTAACCAACAACTGATTTGTCGTTCTCGTAGACATGCACGGACTCCCTCAAAAATACAGGTAAGCGACTAAACGATAATAAAGTGTCGGCAAAACACCTGAAAACCTAAATCGCTTATTTAGATTAACCTATATTTTAATCCAATATCATGGCGTAAAAAGTCTACACCGAAGCGGATACCGAGGCATTTTCATGGTTACGATAAATGAACACCGGTTTTTTACATTTCTCCATCACACCAGAACTCACGCTGCCCAACAACATCTTAATCAAGCCAGAACGTCCATGAGAGCCCATCAGCACCTGATCCACGTTCAGATCCTCCGCCATCCGGCAAATGCTTTCCACCGGGTCTCCTTCTAAGTACTCTGTCGCCAGTACATTAAGGCCCTGAGCAGTTAGGTAGGTCCGGGCATCGTCCAATACCTTCAAAGCATCTTCCACCTGATAGACTTCCGTCACCAACTCAGGAATACCACTGGGAATGATGTGGATCAAAACAAATTGAGTCTGTTCTTTGTTTAAGCTTTGAGCGGCCCAAGCCAAGGTATTTTGAGAACACTTGGAACCATCAATGGGAATCAATACTTTCATCGTTTAATCTCCTGACACATCATTCTCGTGCGTAACACCGGATCATGTAATAGCATACCAAAGCCAGCCTTTTACTTCAAAGCCGTTTCAGGCCCTTCTAAAATTACTGAATATTTCCAACGACTGATTCCTATTGCGTATTCCCATTGCTCAGGTCTGAAATTTTTTATACAGTAGAGATATTGCCAACCGGAATAGAGGGAGAATAGCGGATATGAACATTGTGGTCCTCATAAAACAGGTGCCGGATAACACCAAACTCAAAGCCGATCAGGTAGCCGGTAACACCCTGCCCGAAGACGGGGTCCCCATGATGATGAACCCGTATGATGAATACGCCCTTGAAACAGCTTTACGCTTAAAAGAGGCGGCAGGAGACGGGGCTATTGTTACCGCTATCAGCCTGGGCGCAGCATCGGCCAAAGAGATTTTGAAGAAAGCCTTGGCGGCAGGGGCAGACCAGGCATTTTTGTTATCAGATTCCTCTTTTTCCGGTGGAGATAGTATCTCAACCGCTAACGCGTTGGCGGCGGGCATTAAAACGCTGACGCCGGATTATCGACTGGTGGTGGCCGGGCAAATGTCTCTAGACAACGCCGCCGCCCAAACCGGTCCCATGGTGGCCGAACTGTTGGACGCCCCCAGTTTAACCTTCGGCAAAAACGCTGAACTAGCTGGCGAGACATTAAAAGTCTCCCGAGAAACCGAGCAAGGCGTTGAGACCCACGACATGTCCTTACCAGGCGTCATCTGCATGATGAAGTGCGATTACGAGCTCCGGACCGCCAACATCAAAGGCGTCATGAAGGCCAATAAAACAGAAATTCCCCTCAAAACGGCTGCTGATTTGGGCTTGGCTGCCACAGACATCGGCAAGGACGGCGCAAAAACCGAGATCCAAAAAATCTGGCAGCGCCCCGAGAAATCCGGCGGCACGGTTATTGATGGCGCCGACGCCAATACTGCCGTTGCTCAATTGGTCGAGCAGTTAAAAACGGCAAAAGTGGTTTAAAAATTAAGCACTAACAGAATTATTAAAACAGGAGATACGGTATGAGCGGCATCTGGATAGTGGCGGAAACCCTCCAAAATCAACTTACCTCGGGTACGTTAGAACTTTTTACAGCGGCAAAACAAGCCGCCGGTAACTCTGGCAAATCCATTACAGCAGTTTTACCGGCAGGCTCTGCAGACACTTCTGCTGTAGCGCAACAACTTGGCCAGGCCGGCGCACAGCAGGTTATTGTGCTGCAACATGATCTTCTGGCAGCCCCTCAAACACAGGTATTCAGCCGGGCGCTGTCAGACGTGATTCAGGATCGCAATCCCTCGGCTGTCTTTTTCAGCGGCTCTACAACGGGCCTGGATGTGGCCCCTCGAGTCGCCATCCGAACAGGCGCTGCATTAATCACCGGCGCTACAGAAATAGACGCCTCTGGCGCAGATACCCTGGTCGTCACCAAGGCGTGTATGGCTGAATCCCTCTTAAGCCAAATCTCTGCCAAGTCAGGTGTTACCCAGATCATTACCCTCAGAAGCAAAGCCTTTGACCCAGTGGCTCTGGACGCCGGAAACTCTGCCGACGTTGAAACCGTAACGCCCACCCTATCTGCAGAGATGGCAAAAACCAAACTGATGGAAGTAAAAGCGGCAGATACCGGCGGCAAGAAAAAACTGGAAGAAG
>JAHQWC010000138.1 GCA_019634025.1 Vampirovibrio sp. | reverse complement strand
GTCAAGGGCCGGCCTGCTCGTGTGAGAAACGTGGGATTAAAACATGCCCAGGGCGACTTTATTACCTTTATGGACGCCGATGACGTTTACTATCCAGAGGGGTTGAAAAAGCTGCTTTTGCCCCTGACAGAATATCCTTTTTATGAAGCCTCTATGGCGTTTCCTTACTACCATGATAAAGATCTGAAGCCTTTACACATCTCCGAACATTTATGCGTTGATCAGCAAGGCGAGTATGTGCTCAATCCCAAATTCCAATTGGATTGGTACGATATTTGCGCTCAGAAGTGGTCGTTCTTTTTATGCTGCACTATGTTTCGCCGACATGTTATACAGACATTGGGAGAGTTGGATGAAGAGCTTTCTACCAGCGATGATTTTAAATATCACGTACAACTCTTTGGGTTGGTCGGCTTTGATAAAGTCCGGGTGATTCCGGATTGTACCTATCAATACCGTAACTATGCCGGCAGCATTACGAAACGTCCTGAGCGGCTGTACCAAAAACGTTTAGACCATTACCGGGTCGTTCAATGGATGTTTCAGCAGCCGTTTATCCCGCAACAGTTTCGCTACCTGGAACCTTGGAATATCTCTGGCCGGCTGGCAACCATTGTATCTACCCTTTGTAAAATGAATCGTCGGGATTTGGCGAAGAAGATGATGGCACAAACGTTTTACGATCCCGAAATTCCTTTCTTGGTCTGGATTCAATGTTTTTGGAAAACCTTGATTCGGTCTAATGTGCCGTATTGGGTAGAAAAATTTTATATGCGCAATATTAGCCCGGATGGTGGAAGATACTTTCAAACATGAACTTTGCCCAATTGATTCAACTGGTTCGATCAGATTTATATCGGTATGAAGGGAGCAGTGATTTGTTGACATTCTTCAAAAACCTGCTGATGAATAATGGATTTATCGTTTCCCTCCATTACCGTATTGGCCGCTATTTATATCTGAATCGTCAGTGGCCGGTTCATGGAATATTACTTATTCTGTATAAAATCTATTACCGTTGGCTACAGTTTTTCTTCTCTTGTGAAATTAGCTATCTTAATGATATTGGTTCTGGATTTCGCTTTGTACATTGTGTGGGGAGTATTCTACATCCTCAAATTAAGATTGGTAAAAATTTTCACTTGGCTCAAAACGTTACTTTGGGAGATGCTGGAGGCATTCCTACTATTGGTAACAATGTCGTTATTGCACCAGGAGTTAAGATCTTTGGCCCAATTCAGATTGGTAATGGTGTTGTGATTGGCGCGAATGCTGTGGTGAACAAAGATGTGCCTGATAATGCACGGGTAGGGGGAGTGCCTGCTAGGGTTCTTTCCTCTAAAGGCTCGCAGGAATTTATGACTTATGTTGATTACGAGTAAACCTATTCATGTTCTGCATCTTATCTCGTCCTTAGAAGTTGGAGGGGCTGAGAAACTTTTGCTTGCATTATTGAATGCTTCCAAAAGTAGATTGGATATTAACTATTCCGTATTGGTAATGAATTCCCAAGTTGATGAGACTTTAAGGCAGGAACTCTTGCAGCTTAATATTCCGGTTTACTTTATGAATCGTCCTCTTTCTCATAAGCATCCCAAGTACTTGTTTTGGCTCCTTAAAATTATTCGTCAACGTCAAATCAACATTATTCATACTCATGATCCTGGTAGTAAATTGTTGGCGTCTTTGTGTAAGCCTTTAGCGCTTGGTCTCAAGGTTTTGTATACTTTTCACGATACTATAGAGATTCCCAATATAAATCGGCGTAATTTGCTATTACATAAGCATGTACTGGATCATCATATTGCCATTTCACAATCTGTATTGGATCAGTGTCAAAAAGCAGATATTGTCAATGTTAGGTGTATTTATAATGGCATTGATCTATTCCCGTTTGATAAAGTCGAAAAAGAAAAAAGCTATTGTGGACAAGTGCCTTTACGGATTGTTCAGGTCTCTAGGTTTGAAACGGCTAAAAAGGGACAAGATACTTTACTAGAAGCGTTGAGGCTTTGTGTCCAGAGCAATATGGATGTTCGATGCCGCTTGGTTGGAAATACTACGTCAACGACGGAGCCCATGTTGGCATCGCTTCGGCAATTGGTGCGTGAGTTGGACCTTGAAGACCGGGTTGAGTTTGTGGTGAACCGGACGGATATCCCTCAACAACTATCTGACCAGCATCTTTTTGTTTTGCCTTCTCGTTATGAAGGGTTTGGACTGGTGGTTATTGAAGCTATGGCGTCTGGTTTACCGGTAATTGCTAGTGACATTGATGGTCCGCGAGAAATTATCCAGGATGGCCGCAATGGATTTTTATTTTCACCCAATACCCCCCAAACCTTGTTCGAAAAGATCAAAGCAGTTTATTTTAAGCCAGATATTATTAAGGAAATTATTCATCAAGGCTTCCAGACTGCACAGCAATATGACATTGCTATTATGGCTGATTCTTATGCAAATCTGTATCAAGAGATGATAGATGGTAGGGACGGCACAGTAAAAAATCATCAGAAAGCAGCAGTGTTATGACCCTAGAACAAACGATCTCGAAAACATCGCCTCAGGTATTAATCATTGGATCTGATCCAACTGAGCAGGGAGGTATCGGTACTGTACTCTCCATCTACCATCAACAAGGGTTTATGGAGAATAAGCGTTTTCTCATCACCCACCGCGAGGGTACAGCGGTCAGTCGGGTTTTTCTATTTGCCAAAGCACTTTGCCAGTTTTTATGGCTCCTCTTCACCGTCCCAACACTTCAAGTCATTCACGCCCATGTGTCAGAACGTGGCAGTTTCTTCCGTAAAAGTATATTGGTCTGGCTCGCAAAGGCAGCCGGTAAAAAAAACATATTGCATAATCACGGTGCCGAGTTTCTATTGTTTTACGACCATTGTCCCTTTCCGGTTCAGTGGTTTATTCGTAAAACTCTATTGTCTTGTGATGCTGTCATTGTCCTCTCTCAACAGTGGGCCACAGATATTCGTGCCATTGTGCCTCAAGCCAATATTCAGGTTGTGTATAACCCTGTGGTAATCCCCGAAGCCATAAAAAATTCTCAGACACCTTCTAAATCTGATGATCCGGTTTCCTTCTTATTTTTAGGCCGGGTGGGTAAACGAAAAGGCGCCTTTGATATTGTGGAAGCCATGTCGCAGTTACCGGATTTACCGGCAAAAGTTCATTTCTATGGAGATGGTGCTCTGGAAGAGATTAATCACATGATCCAAGCCAAGGGACTGACGTCAAAAATTGAGGTCCACGGGTGGATTCGTGGTGAACAAAAACAGGGCGTGATTAATGCCGCCGATATTATGTTATTGCCATCCTATAACGAGGGACTGCCCCTCACCGTGTTAGAAGCCCTTGCAAATGGTATGCCGGTTTTATCTACTCCGGTAGGTGGAATTCCAGAAGCCGTAGAAAACGGAGTCAATGGCTATTTGGTTCCTCCCGGTGATACAACAGCTCTGGCTCAACAAATTAGTACGCTCACAACCGAAGTTCAACAGCGTCAAACCATGGGGCAAAAAAGTTTGCGCCGGGCTCAAGAAAAGTTTGATCATCGGCTTATCTTCAATCAGCTAGAAGCCCTCTACCAAAATCTAATAGGATAGTTAACGTCCATGACTAATTCCCATCACCGCCCCAAAGTGCTTCTTCTCGCAGAATATTGCGATCCTCAAGGCAATAGTGTGCCGTTGGTGGGTTGGAACCTTAGCCAAGCGTTGTCCTATTTAGCAGATATCCACATTGTGACTCAATATTACAATCGGACCAATTTTATCAATGCAGGCTTAATAGAAGGTAAAGATTTTACCGTCATTGACACCGTTACGAACAAGTGGGTAGATAAATCTCTTCGATGGATTGCCGAACACTTGCGTGGCGGCGCCAACAAAGGTTGGACAACAGTAATGGCGTTTACGTTGTTGATTTCCTATTATTTTGAGCAGCAGGTTTGGCAAAAATTCAAGTCTCAAATCCAACACAAAGAATTTGATTTGGTTCATCGTATTACCCAGCTTAGTCCCTCTATTCCCAGCTTAATGGCTAAAAAGTGCGATAAAGAAGGTGTCCCATTTATATGGGGACCCATCAACGGTGGGCTCCCCTGGCCCAAAGACTTTGATGCTGTCCGGCGTCAAGAAAATGAATGGCTCTCTTATATCCGCAACGCTTACAAATTTGTACCTGCCTACCAATCCACTAGAAAGCACGCCCGTGCCATTCTCATTGGATCCACCTGTACCTGGCAGCAAATGGATTCTCAATATTACGCTAAATGTATTTATCTGCCCGAAAACGCCATTGCCGCAGAACAATTTCAAGCGCCTGAAGTCACTTGTAAAGCCTTACCTTTAAAGGCCGTATTTATCGGCAGGTTGGTTGCTCTAAAAGGTGTAGACATGCTCATCGAAGCGGTTCACCCTTTTGTGCAAACCGGCCAACTTCAAGTTGATATTATTGGAGACGGTCCAGAGCGATCTCATTTAGCCTCGCTGGTAAAAAAATATGCCATTGAATCCGGCATCAATTTTACCGGCGCCATTCCTCATCAAGAGATTCCGCATCGGTTGCAAGAAAGCGATCTATTTATTTTTCCGAGTATCAAAGAATTTGGCGGCGCTGTGGTTATTGAAGCCATGGCTTGCGGTGTGGTGCCCATTGTGATGGACTACGGTGGCCCGGGTGAAATTGTCACCAATACCACAGGCTATAAAATTCCCATGGCGCCTAAAGACACCATTATTCGAACGTTGCATCATACCCTTGAAAATATTCTGGCAGATCCTCAATCTCTGATCACTCAAAGCCATCAAGCAGTGCAGCGGGTCAACACGCTTTTTACATGGCAACAAAAAGCCGCCATGATTGTACAAGTATATGATTGGATCCTGGGTCACCGACCCGATAAACCGGACTTTGGGATGCCATTATCTGAAATACCTGCGGCAGAAAAAACTTTACCCCACAAAAATATAGTTATGCCGGTTCCGTAACCCGCTTTGTTTTATTATTCCCGTTTTCAGGAGAGAAAATAGATGCCCACACTTCAAGAGCGAATGGCTGCCGGTATTCTCCGGCATTACCCACTTCTCAGCGGCTGTGGTACTTTAGGTAACTTGCCACTGCTTAAAAAATTATCTAACGGACAACAAGAAGTTGTTTGGGCGCCTATTGCCAGTGGGTATTCTGTCTTGGCAGACTTGTCGGATTTTGATGGGCGGGCGGCCTATTTCGCCGGAGACATCGATCGAAAAATCACCGTCCTCTGCCGTCGAATCTTACGGCCGGGAGATATCGCATTTGACATTGGCGCCAACATGGGCACCGTCACGTTAAATATGGCCCGGTTTGTCGGTACACCTGGTCAAGTATATAGCTTTGAACCTAATCCTATCCTGTTTGGTCGTCTTGAAAAAGCCCTTGCTTATAATCATATTCACCATGTGCAATTATTTCCCAACGCTGTGGGTGCTGAAAAAAGAACTCTTCAGCTTCAGGTGCCTTTAGATCATTCTGGTTGCGGATCGTTGGTTAGAAACGTTGAACGATCCGACACTCAATGTTTTGATGTTTCCGTCGTTCGTATCAGTGATGTTGCTGAAGAACACGATATTCCAGCTCCACGGCTGGTGAAAATTGATGTAGAAGGCTTTGAAGCTTCTGTGTTAAAAGGCGCGCAGGAGTTCTTCTCAAAATGTCCACCCCGGGCCATTCTCATTGAATTGAATGAAGATGTTTCCAGTGTTTATGAGCATGAAAGCATACAAATCCTACAAGCGCTGGGCTATAAATTGTTTGAGATTTCAAAATCTTTTCTGTCTTTACACCCTCAGCCATTGGGCACATCAAAGGGTAGAATCAATGATTTCTTAGCGATCCATCAAGGTCCTTATTATTCGGACATTGCGAAGCGCTGCAAAATAAAGCAATAGCCTGCCCCTTAGGTCTAAGTTAAGAAGCTATTGCACTTCCCGTACTTCCTACTCTGCCTTCCATACTAGACATTTGTTCTTGCATCGACACGATTGAAAACGATTTGAGAAACTTAGAGGCCTTACCCGGCGCCAGCGATAACTTTACAAACGCAGCGTTTGATTGCAACGTCTGCGAATTAGATATCGGCATAGACGACATTTCTGTTTTACTCTTCTCTCTTCGATCCTGGGAGGTAACACACTAAACTACATCAATAAAAACAATGGAATGCTTCAAATTGCGCTGTATCCGTCGATAAAGGTCTTTCAGAATCCATCCTCAACCCCACATAAGCGATCAAGAGTTATGCCCACTCATTTCAGCTGTATATATTGCGTCGAGATAGTATCAATCAATTTATAAATTTAAGTAAAAATAAACAAAATATTAGGCACGTTTGAAAGAACATATTTTTTTATTACATCACGTGTGTATGGAGAAGGAGTGTGTTTCATGGGAATGAATTTTAACGGTAATAATATGCAAGGCAATAACTTATTTGCAACCCGGATTGATACCGCAAGAGCAATAGAACAAACTACGCTGGCGGATACCGATCGTTCTGGGGGTGTGAGCCGCCAGGAACTGGATGCCCATGCGGAGAAGTTACGGTCTCAATACTTCTTTGCCATGCTGACCAATCCCCAAGAAGCAGACAAGATTAAAGCTCAGTTGGAAACAGTGGAAGCCTTAGGCGAGAATTTTAACGGCTTTGCCGCCGCTTCCGGCAGCCTGTTTGATCAGGAAATTTCGGGTCTGGATATATTGACTGCCGCCAACCAGGACGGTGATCCGTTTAGTATTTCAGACTCGGATCTTGCTGCACTCCCAACATTTCCACCTTTCCCTGTTCCGCATCCGCCTGTACCTGCACCACAATTGCCTGTTGAAACCGGAACTGCAATTAATGCTGCAGGTACTGCTGATACAGATGGTTCTGGCGGCATGAATCGTCAGGAGCTGACCAACCGGAAAATGATGGTCAATCTGCTTCTTACTGGAAACATGCAGTCACCAGAGGAGAGAGCGGCTTTAGAAAAAGAGCTTCAGGCATTGGAAATGATGGAGCAAAATTTTGATGCCCTTGCCATGGCAAACCCGCTTGGCGCCAATGGTGAAATTTCAACTCCAGATCTGTTTACCGCAGCAGGTAATGATGGCAATATATTTGATATTTCCCAGCAGGATTTGGACGCCTTACCCAATCTCTTTACACCATTCCCACAACCAACTCAGCCCGGTACCTCAATACCTCTCGCCACGGATATTGCCCAGGGGTTTGTTGAACAGATGGATTTTGACCGCTCTGGTTCAGCAAGTCGTCAAGAGCTGGAACAAGGCCGTCAAATGATCGTTAATCAAATGCAGGGTTTACAACCTGGCGATCCAAGTTATGCAGCAGGGCAGCGACGACTTGAAGTGTTTGACACGCTTTTACAGCACTTCGATAAACTTGCCGGCGCAGGCAGCAACTATGGTCTTTCTGATGGCGGAATCTCGGTGCAGGATATCATCGCTGCAGCTCAAAGAGATGGAGATGCCTCCAGTATTTCTCAGGCTGATTTAGATGCTCTGGGATTTACGTTTAGATGATTGTTATCATAAAATAGTTTATTCATATACAAAGCGCTTTATATAGAACTCAATAGCATCCAGCTTTTGTTTGGGTTACAGATCTGTATTATCCCATCGATTTAAAAGAGGCTGTTGAATACCTATGGACACCGAACACCCCCGGTTTGACGAGTTTGTACAACGGTTTGAGGCTTTGGCCGAAGACGCTCAAAAGCACGAAGGCCAAAAGCCAGCTCTCTCTGGTTGCAAAATATATCTGACCCTGTTCGGCGAAAACGGTCTCTCTCCGGAAGAAGAGTTTGAGTTTTTAGACAAACTAGCCACCCACAAAGAGAATGGTCTTAAACGCCTGGACATTGAAACATCCTACTGGCAAAACATTGTTTTGTTTGTCGAATAGTATGTTACTAAGTGGTAAACAGCACGTCGTACAATTCCTGGCCAATCACTTGGATCAAGGCTTCCTTACCATCATGGCTGCCGTTGCTAATAGTTGTGGACGTAATTTTAGCCAAATCTTCCTTGTCGGGTTCCATTCCCAAAGATTCACAGGCAAATCCGTACAGGGTTAAAAATCCAAATAGTTCAGACAAGTGGAAGCCTACAGCAGTCAAGGCTTCGTTTGGCAGGCTATAAAGACTGCCCACTGCTTTTTTAATCCCGGCCTGCTCATCGTACCAACGCCGGTGATGAGACCGAGATCGGTACATCTCTTTCACGGCATCAATACCCAATGACTTGGCGCCGCCAATCTTTTTCTGGTGCGCTTCACGAATTTGCACCACCATCCGATCCAACAGCATCACGGCAAATTGCTTCACCTCTTCCGGGGCAATCTCGTTGATCCTGTCCACCATTAAGGTGCAGCCAAAATCTTTGTCGTACCAACGCCGCCGATACTCATACGGCAGATCGGATCGAATTTCGGGCGCTTTTTCATTAGAAAGAATCATCACACTCTTATTGTATCGTAGGATTTCGCTTCGGGTGAGACATGCTAGCTCTATGATAAAATGTGCTGAATCGAGAGAGAGGAAAATATGCGCCATGGCTGCCACTGCTCTTCCACAATCAAATAAAGCAAGCACACCCAGTAGTATTCCTAACCTGGAAACACTATCCAGTACGTATTCTCAACCCCTGCTGGATTTACTCTATCAGGCTCATCAGGTTCACCGGGCGCATCACCCCAACAACGAGATTCAACTCTGCACCCTATCCAATATTAAGTCCGGTAACTGCCCTGAAGACTGTGCTTATTGTCCTCAAAGCGTCCGGTATCAAACCGGCATTGATACCTGGGAGCTACCATCCGTAGACGAAGTTCGCACACAAGTGCAGGAAGCCAAAGCCCATGGCTCCAGCAGGTTCTGTATGGGCGCCGCCTGGCGTATGCCTCCTCATCAACAGGCGTTTGATCAGGTGTTGGATTTAGTTAAAATGGTGGCGTCTGAAGGGTTGGAGCCTTGCGTCACGTTAGGGATGCTCACTTACGATCAAGCCTGCCAGCTGAAAGAGGCTGGGTTATTGGCCTATAACCATAATATCGATACAGCTCCCAGCTTTTACGGCGATATCATCACCACTCGCACTATTGACGATCGATTGGAAACCTTAGCCAATGTCGGCAAGGCAGGGCTCCAAGTTTGCTGTGGCGGTATCTTGGGTATGGGAGAAAGTTTGGAGCATCGGATGGAATTCATCCAAACCTTGTGCCAATTAGAAACCCCACCCGAATCGGTCCCTATAAACTGCCTAGTACCGGTGGAAGGTACGCCCATGGAAAACGCCCCTCCGGTGGATCCTTTGGATCTGGTCCGTACCGTGGCTACGGTTCGCATCTTTTTACCCACTGCCAAAATCCGCCTTTCTGCCGGGCGGCTTTCTCTTAGCGAGGAAGCCCAAACCCTGTGCTTTTTTGCCGGTGCCAATGCGATTTTTTCTGGTGAGAAGCTTCTTACCACTGCTAATAACGAAATGAGCAAAGATGATCGGTTACTGCAAAAGCTAGGTTTGTCTGTGCAGTCATCCTCTTACGCACCTGCCGAATAGTACCTCCTCTGTGGCGCAACTGAAGGAGTCATTTGGGTTTTATATTGATACGACCCTACCCATACAGTGTCCTAAGTCGAGAGTTCTTAACTCATGCTTCCTGCACTTTCTGCTTTACCTGCCGTTCTGCCTACCGGCATTTACTATGCAAAAATGGCTTTGCAAGCTGTTCACCTTGGGTATGCGGCTAAAAGTATTTATCGCACAGCAGATCGGTTTATCCGTCGTTATACTGGAAGAAGCGATCAAAAAGCCATGGCTGACATCCCAACAAAATTGTCTGGTACAAAAATTTCTCCGGCAAAAACGCCTAAACCCGCTGAATCTTCTTCTCGCCTGGATGCAACTGTCTAGGGTACCCTTAAAAATGAAGACGGACAGAACTGAACTGTTCTGTCCGTAATTCAAAGTGGTGCGAGCGCTGAGATTCGAACTCAGGACCTACCGCTTAAAAGGCGGGTGCTCTACCGCTGAGCTACGCTCGCATTTTGACGTCCTTGCTTTGTCAACGATGCCATACCGCTGCCGTCAAGGAAGCCTGACGCCCTTGAGGTTGAATACGAATCTAACAGCTTCCAAGGGGAGCGTCAACCCTTGGTTGATACGCCTCTATACGGCCTTATGACACGGCCATTGCGCATCCTTGCGGACCTATAATCGGATGGTTCAACACCATGGTCTGGTTCCGCTCCGGTCCTACGCTGATAATATCAATGGGCACACCTACCAAGGCAGACAGCCGGGTTAAAAACTCTCGGGCGGCCTGGGGTAAATCTGCTTCCTTACGAATATCAGTAATGGATGTTTGCCATCCTGGTAGGGTCTCATACACCGGTTCAATAGTGTCCAGGCTGCTCAACTGGGACGGAAAGCTCTCTAAGGGTTCGCCGGACTTTTTATCCCGGTAGGCCACACAAATTTTTACTTCGGCCAAGGCATCCAGAACGTCCAGCTTGGTCATGGCTAAGCCGGTCAGGCCATTGACTCGGGCCGCATACTTCAGCATCACAGCGTCCACCCAACCACACCGGCGGCGGCGGCCTGTGGTGGTGCCAAACTCCTGGCCCACATCCCCAATGTGTTCGCCAATGGAATCTTTTAGCTCTGTGGGAAAGGGTCCTTCTCCCACCCGGGTGGTATAGGCCTTCGTAACGCCAATGACCTTGTCAATCTGCGTCGGTCCCAGCCCAGCGCCGGTGCATAGCCCAGAAGCCAGAGTATTGGAGCTGGTGACATAGGGGTAAGTTCCGTAGTCTACATCCAAAAACGTGCCTTGGGCGCCTTCCAGCAATACCTGGGCATTTTGTCCCAGGTGATCATGGACGGTAGAGACTGAGTCACATATATAAGGCTTTAGTTTTTCCCGGTAGGTTCGGCAAAAGTCCATCAACTCGGTGACTTGTTCTTCATAGGCTTTGTCGATGACCCCAGCCAACTCAGCCTGTTTGGGTTGCAAAAAGTTTTCGATCTTTTGTTTCAAGATGTCTTCGGTTTCGTATAAGTCTCCAATCCGCAGCCCCCGGCGGCCTACTTTATCGGCATACGTTGGGCCAATGCCTCGGCCGGTGGTGCCAATCTTGGTCTTGTCATCCCGCTTACTTTCCTGGGCTTTGTCCAAGGCTGTCTGATAGGGTGTGGTTAAATGCGCCCGGGTGCTCAGTCGTAACCCATCCGCTTTATACCCTTTGGCCTGGATTTCCTCAATTTCCCGCACCAGCACTGCCGGATCAATCACCGTCCCGGCGCCAATAATACAGTGTTTGTTGTCGTATAGCATGCCGGATGGGATCAGGTGGAACTTAAATACTTCGCCGTTGTGGGTCACAGTATGCCCGGCGTTACACCCGCCTTGGCATCGCACCACCACATCAGCAGACTCTGCCAGCAGATCCGTAATCTTTGCTTTGCCTTCATCTCCCCACTGGGTGCCTAAAACAATCACAATGGCCAAAATTCGGGTCTCCTACGACAATAAACAGGCAAAACGCTAAAAATGAGCTTAATAGCCCATACAGTTGTATCCGCTCAAGATCAAAACGCAACGCCCACCAAAATTGACTTCTGGTCAATCCATAATCACATAGCCAGCCCTGACTATTACTTAGATGTTGTCACCCCGGGCGAAACAACATAGAGACCCGGGGTCGCACAGGCTACAGATATTTATAACTCAACTCTCTCTCCACCCCGTTCACAATCCACCCAGCTTCGGGTACAATACCAACCATCCCAATTGGGAGAGGTGGCTGAGCTGGTCGAAAGCGGCTTCCTGCTAAGAAGTTGTCGGGGCTTAAACCTCGACCGTGGGTTCGAATCCCACCCTCTCCGAAAAGCCTCCAGAGTTTCTGGAGGCTTTTTAATTCTTATAAATAAAGCATTAAAAAGCCCTATGTTACACTAACAGAGTTGTGATTCTGCGGAAGTCTAGAGAGGTTTAGGGAGATTACATGACGGGGCCGGTCATTGTTTCAGAAAAACATAAAAACACCGAATACAATGCGTTTCGG
>JAHQWC010000012.1 GCA_019634025.1 Vampirovibrio sp. | reverse complement strand
GGCTTGAATACATCCCAAAGCAAACATCATGCCTCGGGCTGAATTACACATGTCGGCGCCCATGGCGAGTTTAGAAATTAGATCAAATGCGGTAGTCACTTTACCAGAAGCAATCACTCGAATCTTGTTGCGTAAATCACACCCTACCAAAGCATTGTGCACAAATACTAAACCGTCATTTAAAGGCATCCCTACAGAATCCGAAAATTCTAATGGTGCTGCGCCGGTGCCGCCTTCACTACCGTCCACGGTAATAAAGTCCGGCAGCAAGCCGGTTTCCACCATGGCCTTACAAATACTTAAAAATTCCTGTTTGCTGCCGACACACAGTTTAAACCCAACAGGCTTACCACCGGAAAGCTCTCGGAGCTTGGCTAAAAACTCCAGTAAACCTCTGGGTGTATTAAAAGCCTGGTGAGCAGGAGGAGACATCACATCTTTACCCAGTTTTACGCCGCGGATCTCGGCAACTTCTTCAGTCACTTTTTCTGCAGGTAAAATACCCCCATGTCCAGGCTTAGCGCCTTGAGACAGCTTAAGTTCTATCATCTTCACGTTATTTAAGGTGGCGCGTTTTTTAAAGTTTTCCGGGCAAAAATTGCCTTCCGGGGTGCGACAACCAAAGTAGCCAGTGCCGATTTGCCAGATGATATCGCCGCCTGGCTTCAGATGGTGAGGACTAAGCCCCCCTTCACCCGTATTATGTGCAAATCTCCCTATTTGGGCTCCTTCGTTTAAGGCGAGCACTGCATTTTTGCTCAGCGAGCCATAGCTCATGGCAGAGATATTAAAAATAGACGCTGAATAAGGTTGGGTACAATGATCCCCGCCTATGGTGACCCGAGGATCTTCGTGAGGGGGCTCTACCGGGATTAAAGAATGGTTAATCCACTCATACCCTTCCTGGTACACATCATGTTTGGTACCAAACGGATGGGTGTTTAATGCTTTTTTGGCTCGCTGGTAGACGTTGGAACGTTGGACCCGATGAAACGGTCGACCTTCAATGTCGGATTCCACAAAATACTGATTAATTTCCGGACGAACAGCCTCCATCAGGTACCTGCCCTCCCCTAAAATGGGAAAGTTTCGTCGGATGGCATGCTTGGTTTGTAGGGCATTGGCATACCCAATGACCATAAGAGGCAATAGGACCAAATAAGCTAGGCGGGCTGTAGGATATTTGACAGCAAAGAACTCCACCACTAATGGACTGATTAATGAACTTGCATAAAAAAGTTTCCGTATGGGGAGATGTCCAAACATAAATAATCGCCTCTGTCCCGTTATATCCCTCGTGTCATAAATCCCTTGCTTTGTCGCGATTCTATTTTACCTAATGGCGGTTTAGAGGGGAATCCGTCAGATCAAGGAGTAGTAACACTGCTTTCTTGTAACCCTTTAGGCGACTATTCTCTGTCTATTCCATTGCACAAGAATGATATGATCTGCCTATGAAAGATTTTAGGAAAGTTTTTGGGGTTGATTTTACCAGTGCGCCCAGCCGAAAAAAGCCTATTACAGCCGTTGAATGTTGGATAGATGGTTCATGGTTGTGTCTACAGGCAATTCATTTATTGACAGACTTTCAGCAGTTTGAGGCTTTTCTAAATAGGTCTGGGCCCTGGGTTGGTTCATTTGATTTTCCGTTTAACCTGCCCAAAACTTTTGTGATTGAAATGGGTTGGCCCCTAGTTTGGTCGGAGACTATGGCGCACTTGGAAAGCCTTGAGAAACACGAATATGAGCGGGCCATTAAGGATTATCAAGACAGCCAACCCCCGGGACGAAAGTTACATTTTCGTCAAACAGACCGTGTGACAGCTTCTTCCAGTCCTATGAAGCTTGTTTATCCACCCGTGGGTAAGATGTTATTTCAAGGCGCGCCCAAGCTATGGCGCTCCGGTGTGTGTGTTGTGCCTCAGCAAATGAATGACGATCCTCGGCAGGTCTTGGAAGGGTATCCGGCCATGGTTGCTCGGCGACTTATTCAGAAACAGCCTTATAAGTCTGATGAAAAGTCTAAGCAAACCCAAGATCGGTTGGAAGCCCGTCAGGTGATTATTGCAGGGCTACAGTCTGATGAACTTTTAGAAGCCTACGGTGTCAAAGTTTCCTTTGAGTCAGTAGATCCGACTTTGTTGTGGAACGAATCCTCTGCTGATCAACTGGATGCTTTATTATGCGCTGTGCAAGCCGCTTGGGCATGGCGGCAGCGCCACAATAATTACGGGATTCCGGCAGATGTTGATGTCAATGATGGATGGATCGTGGATCCGGCAGTAGCTCCCCCCGTTGGGCTGAGCGTGGTATAACCATCAAGGTGTTGGTTATTAGACGAGGTAGATACCATGGATACGATGGTGAAAGTGCTGTTTGTGTGTATGGGTAATATTTGCCGCTCTCCGTCGGCACATGGGGTGTTTTTGGATTTGCTGGCACAGCATCAATTAAGCAATTTGGTTGAAGTAGATTCTGCCGGTACTCATGCTTATCATGTGGGGGAGCCTCCGGATCCTCGCTCTCAAGTTTTTGCCCAAAAACGAGGATTTGATCTGTCGGCTCTCCGGGCTCGGCGTGTAGATCCAGAAGATTATTTTATCTACGATTATATTCTGGCGATGGATCAGGCCAACATGGATATTCTGATCCGAGAGTGCCCTCGAGAACACATGGAAAAGGTTCAGTTGTTTTTGACCTATGCTCCTGAGGTGAGCGAAACAGAAGTCCCAGATCCTTATTACGGCGGTGAAAGAGGATTTGATCATGTGTTAGACCTTGTGGAAGCTGCTTCCCAAGGGCTGTTGGAACACATACGTCAACATCACCTGGCGGGTTCGACTGTCCAGTGATGAAACCTCCTCGCACCCGACCTGATTCTGAGTTAGATAGTCAACATGTGGCGTTTCCGGTCAGTAATGCGGTTGTCGCTGATATTTTGGAGTTATGCAAAGCCTTACCGGTAGCGATCCATCCTCTGTCAGGAGGCTGTATTGGGGAGGTGTACCGGGTAGATTTTGAAGGCGAAATGGCCTTGGATTCGGACCGGATTGTTATCAAAGTGGGGAATGCCGACAGTCAGTCTCTTGCCATTGAGGGCGAGATGCTTGGGTATTTGGCAGCTCACAGCACCTTGCCGATCCCGCGGATTCACTTAGCAACAGATACTCTGCTGGTAATGGACTGGCTGCCTGGAGAGAGCAAATTTTCATCCGGCGCCCAGACCCATGCGGCACAGTTGTTAGCGCAGTTGCATCAAGTGACCTCTGAAAATAACCAATATGGGTTTGACTCCGATACTCTTATTGGTGGGCTGGCGCAACCAAACCCATGGACAGCTTCGTGGCTGGATTTTTTGGCCGAGCATCGATTATTGTATATGGCTATTGCTGCGTTTGAAGAAAAGAAGCTATCCAAAGAAGTCTTGCGTCGGGTGGATAAGTTCAGCCATCGGCTGGACCGTTGGCTGACAGAGCCGCTAAAGCCGACGTTGTTACATGGGGATGTGTGGACTACTAACGTGTTGGCGGATGGAGATCGGATTACTGGATTTATTGATCCGGCAGTGTACTATGGGCATCCGGAAATTGAGTTGGCGTTTACCACGCTGTTCGGTACGTTTGATACGCCGTTTTTTAAGCAGTATCAAGAAATTTCGTCGTTGGATGAGGGTTTTTTTGAGATTCGGCGAGATTTGTATAACTTGTATCCATTGCTAGTACATGTGCGGTTGTTTGGGGAGGGGTATGTTCGATCTGTGGAAGCGACTTTGAGTCGGGTGGGATGTTAGTGGGCAGGTCAATCTCTGCCTCTGATTAAGGCAATAGCTTATACCAGATAGAAAGACTTTGATAACTTATTAGTAAGTTTAAGACCGTTTAAGACTGCTTTCGAGTGCAGGTATTTTTGCGATCCAGATCAAAGCGATCCAGAGTCATGACCTTTGTCCAAGCAGCGACGAAGTCTTGGATGAACTTTTCTTCCGCGTTGTCATAGGCGTACACTTCGGCAATGGCACGCAGTTCGGAGTTGGAGCCGAAGATGAGATCCACCGGGGTGGCGGTCCATTTCAGTTTTCCGGTTTTGCGGTCGTGACCTTCGTAGAGCCCTTCGGCCTCAGTAGACTTTGTCCATTTTGTGGACATATCCAAGAGATTGACGAAGAAGTCGTTGGTTAGTTTTCCTGGGTGTTGGGTTAGTATACCGTTGCTGTTGTGCTCTGCGTTTGCGTTAAGGGCGCGCATGCCGCCCACCAGTACCGTCATCTCCGGGACGGTAAGGGTTAACAGGTTCGCCTTATCCACCAGGGTTTCTGCTGGGGAGTGGCGGTTACACGCAAAGTAATTGCGGAAGCCATCTGCCTTGTGTTGTAAGGCGGCAAAAGACTCTACGTCGGTCTGAGCCTGGGAGGCATCTGTTCGTCCAGGAGCAAATGGAACTTGGATGTCATGTCCGGCGTTTTTAGAAGCTTTTTCGATCGCGGCGGCTCCGCCCAAAACGATGAGGTCGGCCATGGAGATTTTTGTACCGTCTTTTTGGGACTTGTTGAACTCTTTTTGAATACCTTCCAGGGTATGAAGGACCTCACGTAATTCAGTTGGGTTATTTACCTCCCAATCTTTTTGGGGGGCCAGACGGATGCGGGCGCCGTTGGCGCCACCGCGCATGTCCGTGCCCCTGAAGGTAGAGGCTGAAGCCCAGGCAGTAGTGACCAGTTGATGAATCGACAAGCCTGATTCCAGAATATCCTCCTTGAGGTCTTGGATATCATCTGCGTCAATCAAGGGGTGATCTACTGCTGGGATAGGATCTTGCCAGAGTAGGATTTCTTCAGGCGTCTCGGTGCCGATGTACCGAGCGCGAGGACCCATATCCCGGTGAGTGAGTTTAAACCAAGCCTTGGCAAAGGCTAGTTCAAATTCATCCGGGTTTTCCTGAAAACGTTTGGCAATTTTCCGGTAGCTTGGATCTGCTTTAAGGGCAAGGTCTGCTGTCAGCATAATGGGCGCATGCCGTTTCGTCTTATCATGGGCGTCCGGCACCAGGTTGGCGGCAGATTCGTCACTGGGAATCCACTGAACCGCACCGGCAGGGCTTTTTGTCTTGACCCACTCGTACTGAAACAGGTTGTCTAAGTACTGCATGGTCCATGCTGTCGGATTAAATGACCATGCTCCTTCTAACCCACTGGTAATGGTATCTCCCGCATTACCGCTACCGCATTTATTTTTCCAACCAAACCCTTGTTCTTCAATCTCTGCTGCTGCGGGTTCTGGACCCAGGCATTCGGATGGCTCATGTGCGCCATGGGCTTTTCCAAAGGTATGTCCTCCAGCGACCAGAGCCACGGTTTCTTCATCGTTCATGGCCATCCGGCCAAAGGTTTCGCGAACGTCTTTTGCAGAGGCCAGTGGATCCGGGTTTCCGTTAGGGCCTTCCGGGTTTACGTATATCAACCCCATCTGAACAGCAGCCAGAGGTTTCTCCAGCTTTCTATCGCCGTGGTAGCGTTTATCGTCCAGCCATTTTGTTTCCGGTCCCCAGTAAACCAAATCTGCTTCCCAATCGTCTTCGCGTCCACCGGCAAATCCAAAGGTTTTAAATCCCATAGATTCCAGCGCGACATTTCCCGTCAGCACCATCAGATCCGCCCAGGAAATCTTGTTGCCGTATTTTTGCTTAATGGGCCATAAGAGCCGCCGAGCCTTATCCAGGTTGCCGTTATCCGGCCAACTGTTTAGAGGCTCAAACCGCTGCTGACCACCGCCAGCTCCGCCACGACCATCTGCCTGACGATAGGTTCCGGCGCTGTGCCATGCCATCCGGATGAAGAACGGTCCATAGTGGCCGTAATCGGCAGGCCACCAGTCTTGGGAGGTCGTCATCAGTTTTTCAATGTCTTTTTTAATAGCGTCCAGGTCCAGGGTTTTGAATTCCTCGGCATAGTTAAACCGTCTACCCATAGGACTGGATTCTGCTGCGTGTTGGCGGAGGGGCTGAAGGTTCAGTTTTTCAGGCCACCAAAATTGGTTCGACTTTGCTTCACCTCTATCATGATTGTGCGCCATGACAGAGCTGATGCACGCTGCTGGTGAAAGTGATAATGCCAATAAGGCGAATAACGCAATGGTTTTTTTAGATCTTCTAGACATGTTGGACATGGATGCCGCTCCCTACTGCTTTGTAATATCCCCCAGAAAATGATAAAGGGAAGAGTTTTTTCTAATATCTGTGAATTACAATTGAAAATCAACCGATGTGGATTGAAAGCCCTGTAAGCTAGAAAATAAAGGTGATGTATTGAAATGATTGGCTTGAATGCCGTTCAGTACGATGATGTTGTTCTGGTTAAAAGTGTTTATGCCTGCACAAACGGGTTAGAGCGCATTTCGTCTCCTAACACAGTGGCAGGACCATGACCGGTGATGACGGTGGCGGTTTCGTCCAGGGTATAAAGGTGGGTTTTGATGGAGTGTTCGATGGTGGGGAAATCACCGCCCCACAGATCGGTACGGCCAATAGCGCCTTTAAAAAGCGTGTCGCCAGCAATGAGGAGTTTGAGATTCTCAAAATAAAAACTGGTAGAACCAGGGGTATGACCAGGTGTATGTAAGGCTTGTCCGCAACAAGTGTGGTTTAACGAAAGCTCTTCTTCATGGTCTATCCATTGATCGGGTGCCGGAACTGGCGTGAAGGGAATGCTGAAGCGGTTGCACTGCATTTCCAGGTTATCCCACAGGGGTTTATCTTCTTTGTGCAGGGCCAATGGCGCACCAGTAGCTTTTTTCATTTCGCCAGAGGCCAGGAAGTGATCGAAGTGGGCGTGGGTGTGGAGAATCCGGTCTACCGTATACTCTTGAGCAGCCAAGCGGTCTAATATCACTTGGGAATCGCCGCCGGGATCTACCACGATGGCTTGCTTAGTTGTTGGATCGCCAATGATGGTGCAGTTGCATTGTAGGGGGCCCACGGGAAAGGTATCTACTGTGAGGTTATGGGTGGGTATGGACTGTTCTGTTTGCTGCTCGCTCACCAAGTGATCCCCCAAGTATTATTGACAGCTTTTTTGACTAAGAGTCAACTTACTGGTCCCAAAGATGTGCGTCAACCTTGACGGTACGAACAAGTTCACCTCGGTGGTTTTTTTGGACCAGTTGGAACTGAGGCATATCACGAAGTATTTTTACTTCAGGAGGTGTCAGCCATTTTACCTGGGCTAAGGCTTCAATTACAGTAAGACCATTTACACTATCACTTCCATTCCAATTCTTTAGGACCATAGCCTGTTTCTTATGTGGGTTGGCCACACAGAGATTGCCATCGCTTCCAAATTTAGCAATAAGCCGACCATTGGTAACGTTCATCAATTGGCCATCAATCCTACTTTTATCGCCGATTAAATCTGGGTGAGTACTCATGGCGTTGATAATGGTGTGGTTCATTGGATTAGCTGCAAAATTGGCCCAAGTGATGGCATATTGGTCTAGGGGTAGAGAGACGGTGGGGATATTGCAGCCATCGTATTTGACCAGTTTAATTTTTTCCGGCTGACCTGGTTGATTGGAAGTAAGTTTTTCCAAGCAATATTGTTGAAGTTTTCCATCAATCTTCCAATAATCTGTTGGGTTAGCACCGATAAGTCTGGAAATAGCTGTCAATACTGTATGGTGACCAGCACACTGATGGTGAATCGGTCTCGGGAGTTTCCACCACCGGCTTCTAATGTCTGCATCCGCCTGCTTATCGGTAGGGTGATCCGTTTTACAAATCAGTTCTGATTCTCTGACGCCTAATTTTTTCATGGCCGAAGTCAAGTATTTAATATGTTTTGGGGTGCCCGCATGTGAGGAAGAAAGGACTGCCCATTCTGGTGGAGTCAGTAAATTTTCTTGTCCTCGTTCTTTCAGTAGTTTGTATAGGAGAGCGGCATGTAAGGGTTTTATGGAAGAGCGCGTTTTGATGACATGATGGGGGCTGCCAAATTTATTTAACACGTGCCCGCTGTTATCTGTAATGACAGCGGAGCCTAAGAACAACACTTCCGGGTGTTGGTCACCTCTGTAGGCAGCAGCCATCGGTTTGGTGTTATGAACTAATGCCTGTACGCCATCAAGAGTAGACTTCGAAACACTTTTTGAACTCTCCACATTTTGTCGACCAGGGTTTGGTTGTACAGAATATGGCTGAGCGGCTGGTATGGATTGTTGTGCAAGGTTGGCAGAAAAACGAATCAACATTGTCTATCGGTTCAGATAAATGTACTTAATGAACAGGAAGGTGCTAAATCTACTACAAAAGTAACCTGTTGGCATGTCCTGATGGATAACTTAACAAGAAAAAATTGGACAAATCTGGAAATATTGGGGAACTTTTCCCACTCACAGCGTCTTTTCTGGGTATCCCCTGGCCTCAGAAGTTTTCTACTGGGGCTATGCGGGTGTGAGTCACGCTACAACTAAAAAAGGAGAAGGATGATGAGGAAACTCCTCACCGCACTGGTATTGCTGTGCGGCCTGATGGTGGTGCCCCTGGCTGCCGACGCCCATGGGGGCGGCTATGGCCACGGCCATGCATACGGCCATGCGGGCTACTATGATGACGGCCCTGGCTACTACCGGCCTTGTAATAACCGGGTGAACCGAGGCCGCCGGGCATACCGGCGCGGGTATCGCCGGGGTTACCGCCGAGGCGCCAGACAAGCCAGATGGCGAGGCGGGAATGGCTACCGCCGTCCATTCAACGATGTGCTCATTTCCGTCCGCAGAGGATGGTAAGGTGCTACAATCGTTGATATTAACGTAAGGTTATTTGGATACAGCCGTTTACTCATGACACCCCTTTCCATCACTGACCGCCTTAAAAACGGCATAGGTGTTTGTAGAGGGGTGTTTTTGATGTTGGCCTGGTTTTGCGCCGGGGTAACGTGTTGGCTAACCCTGCAAGCATTTTTAACGCCCTGGATTGGGTGGCCGGGGGATCTGGCCAGTCATTTTTTACCACAGTACACCCTGTTTATGTTGCTGGCTGGGGTGATAATGTTGTTATACCAGAATATTGCGGGTGTGATGATCGTCATTCCATTTTTGGTGTGGAACCTCATCAATGTTGCCCCCTATTACATCCCCGTATCAATGCCATTATCTCTCGCTGAAGCCAAAACTCTACCAAAATCGTTGAAGGTTTTGCAGGCCAACGTTTTGTATGTAAGCGACAAACCCCAAGCGGCGCTTCAGCTTATTGAGGAAACCAAACCTGATATAGCAGCACTCCAGGAATTGACGACCCCCGTTGCAGAAATCCTGCCGCAACTCACCTCAACCTACCCATACCAACTGTCGTTCCCTAGAGAAGACGCCTTTGGCATCGCCGTAGTAAGCCGGTACCCACTAACAGATGTAAAAATAACACCGTTGGGGAAGTTAAAATTACCGATGTTGATAGCCACGGTAACTGTTAAAGGGCAACCCGTCAGCCTAGTGGTGGCTCACCCGATTCCACCCACCTCTCAATCAAACTATGAAGACCGAAACCTCTATTTAAAAGCATTGGGTAATATGATTGATCAGGAACAACAAAATATGGTGTTAATGGGAGATTTAAACAACACGCCTTGGACACCCTCTTTTCATCAATTGCTTGAAGAAACCGGCTTGCATGATAGTCAGATGGGTTTTGGGGTACAGCCTTCCTGGCCTTCGGATGGACCATTTCTTCAGATTCCCATCGATCATGTGTTGGTGAGCCAAGGTGTTCAAATTGACTCGCGCCGAACAGTAAAGATATCCGGGTCGGATCATTTAGCAGTGGTGGCGGAGTTGGGGTTTCAAATTACCGACTGACGACCATTTGGAGTTGCTGCAGGCGCTGGAATGCTTCTTCAAAATAATCCTGCACGTTGCCTTGGCTTTGGATCCAGTTAACGTAGTGGCCAAGACCCTCGTCTAAGCTCACCTTGGGCTGCCAGCCCAGGGCATACAGTTTCTCACACCTATGGACAAAGTGGCGGACGTCGCCGGGGCGGAAGCTGCCGGGCATGTCAGCGCCTTCGGGTTTACCGTAGAGACGGGCCAGTTGATTCACCAAGTTTCCGATTTCTACTGGCTGCTGGGTACCCACGTTGTATGCCTGGTATGCTGTGTCAAGGTGTTCCATCACAAACAGGTTGGCGGCGACGTTATCGCTTACATATAAAAAGTCGCGTGTTTGCTTGCCATCTTCATACACCACCGGTCGTTGGTTGTTTAAGAGTCGGGTAGAGAAAATAGAGACAACACCGGTATAAGGGTTAAAAATCGACTGTCGAGGGCCATAAGTCACGGCATACCGTAGGGCCACCGTGGGAATATCCATGGCTTTACCGAGGCCCAAGATGAGTTTTTCTTCGGCGTGTTTCGAGATAGCGTAGATTGTTTCACCGGACTTGGGGGCTGTTTCCGGGTTGAGTTCCGGCGCCATAGGAGCATTGCATTGTGGGCACTCTGCCTCCCATCGGCCTGCCTTCAACTGTTCCATTGTTCGCATCCCCGGCGCCTGGGTGCCGTGGCTCGGGCAGGTATAGAGACCTGGGCCGTAGATGGCCTGAGAGGAGGCGGCAACGATTTTTTCTATGGGGAGTTTGTGTTCACGAATCAGTTCAAAAATCCGGGCCGTGCCGGTGCTATTCACGTCTATATATTGAGTCAACGCTGGGGTAAACCCGCCGAAGGCGGCCTGGTGAAATACCCAATCAACATTTGTCAGGGCGTTTTTGACATCAGCGTCTGATCGCATATCACCGTGGATAAATTCCACATCTGAAGGGATCCAGTCCGGCTTGCCGTGGGGATGAGTCTGGTCATCCAGGTTATCCAGAATTTTGACCGTATGCCCTTTTTCAAGCAGCAGATCCACCAGATGAGACCCGATAAGACCAGCGCCGCCAGTGACGAGTACACGTTTACTCATGATTCTTTCTTTCCTCCATCCCGCTGGTTTAAAAGCCACCAGCCCATTTTGAAAAACCCGCCCATGGCAATCAAGGTGTCTTTAAAATTCAGTCCCGTTGCTACTCCGGCGGTTCTGGGCAAGTGACGAATCTTGACCTCGCCAATATTCATCCCCATCCGCTCGGCTCGCAACAAAATATCTACGGTAATAAACGCACCACCGGAATCTACATGGGGCAACAACTCGTCCACCGCCCGCTTGGTGAGGAGTGAAGAAGAGTCTGTGTCATGGATTTTAATGCCCAAAAACGTACGGAGCACCCAGTTATAAAAACTGCTGACATACCGCCGATGGGGTGGATCTGCTCGCTGAACCCGCCAGCTATAAACAACATCGTTGCCTTCTTTAGCGCAATCTACAAACTTGGTGATTTCATCTGCCGGGATTTGCCCGTCTCCGGGGATAAAATACTGATAATTACCCTTTGCGGCTTTAAACCCAACAAGAGAAGACGGGTGGCAGCCCTTTCGGGGTTCGTTGCGGATGACGGTGAGTTGCGAGATTTCTTCTGAGAGCCGCTTCAATATCTGCGGACTTTCATCTTCGCTTTCATCATCAATCACCACAATATCAAAAGTATCGGTAAGCCCTTGAAGCACCCCTAATGACTCTCGCACCACCCGTTCAATATTACCGGCTTCGTTGAAAGACGGAATGACAATGGATAGGGAGTCCTCTGCATATTTTTTACTCATGATGTTTTCCATTTTCGTAAAACGAGCGAACCTCACGCGCCACAGTGTGTATTTCTTGTTCGGTCATTTCGGGAAACATGGGCAACGACAAACACCGTGCGGCCAAGGCTTCAGAGACGGGGAATCGCCCTTGTTTGTATCCCAGGTGATGGTATGCGGGTTGTAAGTGCAATGGAATAGGGTAGTGGATTCCGGTGTGGATACCTTGTTCTTTTAAGTGTGCCATCAACGCATCTCGATGAGGTGTTTGGATGACGTACAAGTGATAAACGTGAGTTCGATCAGCGCCGGTTTTAGGCAGGTCAATCTCATCTATGCCAGCCAGCAGTTCATTATACAGCGCTGCCCATTGGGCTCTGGCGGTGTTCCAATCTGCCAGATGTGGTAGTTTGACGTTGAGAATGGCTGCTTGCAAGGTGTCGAGTCGGCTGTTGGTGCCGACCATGTCGTGCTCGTATTTTTTTTGTCGGCCATGGTTGGCCAGCATTCTGACTTTTTCAGCCAGGTTGGGGTCGCTGGTGGTAACAGCTCCGCCGTCGCCAAAAGCGCCGAGGTTTTTGCCGGGGTAAAAGCTAAACGCGCCTGCAATACCCAAACTGCCGATGGTTTGAGTATTGCAGGTGGCACCATGAGCTTGAGCCGAGTCTTCTATCAGATGGAAAGGGTGGTCTTTGGCCAGTTTCATCAACGGAGCCATTTCTGCAGGTTGCCCGTATAAGTGGACAGGGATAACCGCTTTGGTCGTTGGGCTCAGTGCATCTTTAACTTGAAGCGGGCACAGGGTATAGGTGTGGGGATCGATATCCACCAGTACCGGCATGGCCCCTAATCGGCTGACCGGTTCGACTGTGGCGATAAAGCTCATGGCAGGTAGAATCACTTCGTCTCTGGAGCTGATGCCCATTGCGCCAATATCCAGAGCTTCTAAAATCATGGCCAGGGCATCGGTGCCGTTGCCAACGCCAATGCAATATTCTGTGCCGCAGAAGGCGGCAAAGGCTTTTTCAAACTCGGCCACTGCGCCGCCCTTGATGAAGTCACCCCGGTCTAAAACAGCAGCCATGGCAGCATCTAATGCTGGGCGGTGCTGTGCGATTTGGCGTTGCAGGTTTACCAGGGGAATGGTTTTTTGAGAGGCTTGAATGGATGACACGCCGGGCGTTGCCTCGTCTAGACAAAACATATATTCTAGCGAGAGAGCTGTGAATATCTCTCTGTGATTATCTTATTCTACGATTATTTCTGGAAGATAGCCTACCCATGAATTCTGAAATTCTTTCCAATCTTTGTTGCCCACAGTGTCCAGATGCTGAGTTGATCCTTGAAAACCCTCAATATGAAAAGGATCGGGTGGCGTCGGGTGCATTAAAATGTAAGGGATGCAAAAAGATTTATCCCGTTCGCCAGTTTATTCCAAGATTTACGGATACTGATAGTACCGAACAGACCACAGAAGCCCAGATTGCTCAAAATTTTGGCGATGCCTGGACGATTTACGCCGACCAACGGGCGGTCAATCCGTATACGTTGGAACAGTTTTTAGACTGGATTGAACCCCTAACCCCTGATGATTTTACCGGCAAGATGGTGCTGGAAGCCGGGAGTGGCTTAGGCGGATTTACAGCCTATGCCGCCAGCGATGCTTTTGGCGCCAAGCAAGTCATTGGTTTAGACATTAGTCATTCTGTGGACGCAGCAATTCCACTGCTGTTAGAACACCCCAACCTGTCATTTGTTCAGGGAGATATTCTAAACCCTCCCCTTAAACCGGCATCTATAGATCTCACCTATTCCATCGGTGTCCTCCACCATTTATCTCATCCACAGATAGGCTTTAACCGTTTGGCGCCTTTGGTAAAGCCCTTGGGGCAGTTTTTTATCTGGGTCTATGGTGCCGAAAACAACGGCTTTGTGGTGTGGGTGGTGGATCCGTTGCGCAAACTGATGTCTAAGCTACCAGTAAATATAGTCCGAACCTGGGTGGCAACACCACTCGCCACGATTCTGTTTGGGTTACTGCATACGGCGTATCATCCAGGCTTACCCGGCATTTTTAAGATGCTGACTATGCGCCTGCCTTATTACGATTATTTTCAGTGGCTTCGAAAAACTGATTACGCTTATGTGGTGGGGATGGTGACGGATCAGTTGATTCCACCGCAAACCCATTACCTAAAGAAGCAAACGTTGATTCGATGGGTAAAAGAGGCCGGACTTGATCTCTCTGCCATCACACAACGCAACCGGATGAGCTGGCGGGTTTTGAGTGCGAAGAAAACCGAAGCTCCTGATGAGGCGGTTCACGCTAGCGCCCAATAAACCAGAAGTATTGTGACATGGTGATCTTATGAATCATTCTCATGTAAACCCTTGTTACAGGATTGTTCGCCATGATGAAGGGTATACAGAAGGTTCGTTTTTCACCCGGCATCTTTATTTTAGACAGGTCAGATTTCATGGCCTCCGGCAGATCTTGACCGTCAAAGATTTTCAGTTCGTTGATCCATTTACGCCTGTTGTAATAAAATAGGCCAGCGTTTGTATAGAAGGCAGTATGTAAAAGTGAGTCAACAGCCATCGTCGTTGCACGAAAGTTACGGCCGCCAACAAGAGGTTGAAGCCGGATCTGACCGGAATTTTGGGTGGACCTTTGCGGTGGTGTTTTTGGTGTTGGGTATTGCTATTCCGCTGCTCAAGCACGAAGCCATTCAGATTTGGCCGTTTTGGGTGTCCGGCGTCTTTGCTGTGATTACTATGGTGGCGCCGAAACTATTGGCCCCATTAAAGCTGATTTGGTTTAAGTTTGGGTTGCTGCTCCACAAAATTATTAGCCCTATTATTTTGGGCATTATTTACTATGGCATTTTTACTCCCACCGGGCTGATTCTAAAAATGCTGGGGAAAGATTTGTTGCGGCTGAAGCTGGATAAATCTGCCAATACCTACTGGATTCATCGCGAGCCACCAGGGCCGCCGCCGGAAAGTATGATTAATCAGTACTAGTAATTTGTTCTTTTGCCGTTGGATTGTAACGGCGCCCAACGTATCGATACCGCAAGGAGATAAACAAGTGGCTTCATTTTTAAAAGAGTTCTGGGGGTTCTTGGCCGCCCGCAAAAAATTCTGGTTGTTGCCGGTTCTCCTCACCATGTTATTGGTTGGCGCGCTTCTCGTCTTTAGCCAGGGCTCTGCTGTGGCGCCGTTTATTTACACATTATTCTAAATTTTATTAAAGGTTTTCAGTCCCCATGCGAATTTTAGGAATCTCAGCTTTTTATCACGATAGCGCCGCCGCCTTGGTGGAAGACGGTGTGATTGTGGCTGCCGCCCAAGAAGAGCGGTTTACCCGCAAGAAACATGACGCCGGGTATCCGGCCTTGGCCATTGAATACTGTTTGCGGGAAGCTGGGATTGCGCTGACGGATGTGGATTACATTGCGTTTTATGATAAGCCCTTTCTGAAATTCGAACGGTTGCTGGAAACCTATTTGTCTTATGCACCCAAAGGGTTTAAATCCTTTAAGATGGCCATGCCGTTGTGGTTACGGGAAAAGTTGTTCCAGAAAGATCTGCTGATCAAGACCCTGAAAAAATCGGCGCCGGAATTTAATTGGGATGAAAAACTGTTGTTTGGCGAGCACCACCAGAGTCATGCCGCCAGTGCTTTTTACCCCTCGCCGTATGAAAAAGCCGCCGTGTTGACCATGGACGGGGTTGGCGAATGGACCACCAGTTCCGTGGCTATTGGGGATGGAAATAGCCTGGAGATCATTAAGGAACTGCACTTCCCACATTCCTTGGGACTGCTCTATTCTGCCTTTACCTACTACACCGGCTTTAAGGTAAATTCGGGTGAATACAAGATTATGGGGCTGGCGCCTTACGGGGAACCCAAATATGTGCAGACCATTTACGATCATTTGATTGACGTCAAAGATGACGGATCCTTCCGGTTGAATATGGATTATTTTGACTACTGTGCCGGACTCACCATGACCAACAAAAAGTTTGATGACTTGTTTGGCGGCCCGGCTCGGCCTGCTGAAAGTACGCTAACTCAGCGGGAGATGGATTTAACGGCTTCTATTCAGGTGGTGACGGAAGAAGTGGTGCTGAAAATTACCCGCGCCTTGGCCAAAGAAACCGGGATGGAAAACCTGTGTTTAGCCGGTGGGGTTGCGCTAAACTGCGTGGCGAACGGGAAGGTGTTGAGAGATAACGCTTTTAAAAATATTTGGATTCAGCCTGCCGCCGGGGATGCCGGGGGTGCGTTGGGAGCAGCGTTAACCGCTTATTACCGGCATAAAAACCAACCTCGTAAGGTTACCGGTAATGGCAAGGATGCTATGCGGGGCTCCTATTTAGGGCCGGCATTTGATCAGGCCGATATTGAAAAGCGGTTGGCTGCTGCCGGTGCCAAGTTCCAAGTGCTGAGTGAAGACGGCATTATTGAAGATACGGCTCAAGCCATTGCGGATGAAAAGGCCATTGGCTGGTTCCAGGGCCGGATGGAGTTTGGGCCTAGAGCCCTGGGGGATCGCTCTATTATTGGCGATCCGCGTTCTGAAGAGATGCAGACGGTGTTGAACCTGAAGGTGAAATTCCGCGAATCCTTCCGACCCTTTGCACCGTCGGTGCGGGCTGAAGATGTGTCCGACTGGTTTGATTTGGACCGGGAAAGTCCATATATGTTGCTGGTGGCGGATGTTCACGGCACTAAGAAAAAACAGATGACCGAAGAGCAAAACAAACTGTTTGGGATTGAGAAGTTAAAAGTTCCTCGGTCCGAGATTCCGGCCATTACCCACGTGGATTATTCGGCCCGGGTGCAAACCGTGCATGCCGACACCAACCCGCGCTACCACCAACTCATCAGCAAGTTTAAAGAGAAGACTGGCTGCCCTGTGGTGGTGAATACCAGCTTTAACGTCCGCGGCGAGCCCATTGTGCACACGCCGGAAGACGCCTTCCACTGCTTTATGGGCACCGACATTGAGGTGCTGGTGGTGGGGAACTGTTTCTTGAAAAAAGAGGATCAGGATCCGGCACTGAAAGAGCAGTATCACAATAAGTTTGAAAAAGATTAATCAATCACTTCATGGAAGTGTGTGGCTTGTTTGTGATCTGCTTTAATATTTTTGTTTCGAATCAATAACATTAGATCAATTTTTGCCAACTCTTGGGTTTATATTCTTCAGAGATATATGAAAAACAGATAAGGGCATCAATAATGCGTATTACGTCTTCTGCCAGCAATCACAAGCCTAATATTCGCTACGGTCTAGGCAAGCCACCGTTTAGTGCGTCTGGTTCTGACCGGTCAGAGACCTATCCAGGCCGAAGACATAGAATTCCGTCGATTGAAAAAAGGACAATTTTTCCTGAGCCAACTCTTGCGACTCCTAAATCAGTTAGGCTGCACGAAATGGCAAAAGCTGCCTTCCTCGCTTCTAGCCGAGGTCACGAAGATGGTCCCAAATTGTGGGCAGATTTCCATTTAGAAAGAAAGTCAAAATAGTAATCGTTAAATTGGTTTGATTCTATTCGGTTTTACTCGTGAACAATTCGCAAGTCTAGTGGTGAGATGTCTTGTTCTGCTCGTTTGGGGAGTTGGCTGCCGTCTACGTTAAATTCATAGGGCATGGTTTGAGTGCCGGCGGATACGTTATTGAGGGATACGGATTCCCGGAAGCCTTCGGGTTTTACCAGGCTTAGGCGGATGGTGACGGGTTGATCGTCTTCGAAAGGTTCGCGGGTAAGGATTTTGAATCCGGAATGGCTGTCGTAGCCGAAGACCAGTTCGGCGTGCTTTTTGCGGACTTTAATTAACTCGTCGTAGCTTTTCCAGTAGGCGTCTGCCGACATTTGATAGGCTTTATACAGACTCTTCTGGGCGGCTTCGGCCATGAAGAATTCTTCCCAGACCTGGTTTTCCTGTTCCTGGAAGTAGGTCTTCATGGCGGTTTTAATGACGTCTTTGACCAGGCCTTTGCCGAGGGACCCTTTGGTGTAGGGTTCTTTGGTGGCCAGTTTATTGGCCTGGCCCAGGTACTTGTTGAGGTTGTTGTAGATGACCCGCAGACCTTCTTTGGTGGAGCCGCGAGTGCCGAGGTAACGGTTGAAGGATTCCAACTGACTGCCGGCCATTTTTTTGGCGACGGCAACGCCGAGGGTTTTGTTGCCAAATTCTTGACCGTGGCGGACCAGGCCGTCTTCAATGCTTCGAGCGACGACGGTTTTCATGACCTCGGGGGCGCTGGCGGGTTGGGTGAGGCTGGCCTGGTATTTATCGTTGATCTCTTTGAT
>JAHQWC010000137.1 GCA_019634025.1 Vampirovibrio sp. | reverse complement strand
CCTTGATCCGCCAGATAAGACACCACTTTGGCCAGGTGACCTCTGGGAAGCGCTAGATCGGTGATGCCCAGCTCCGGGTGATTCATGGCCACCTCTTGGGTGTGGCGGTCCATGGCAACGACCACGATATCATTGGATGGAGTCAAGGTCTCGGCGCGGGTGCGGAGGCGGGCGTCTAAGAGGGTGAGTTCCATTTTGTGGAGGGTTTGGAGAATGGGTTGGTGAAAATACAAGACCAGAGACACCAAGGCCAACAGTAAGCCTGATAATAGGATCCAGGATTTTTGAAAGGTGAACGGCATCCCGTTGTTGGCTCCTCGCCGGTTTTTTGATACTCACTACCCGTCTCTATTTTACCGGAGCTGAGGCCGGTGGGTTTCCCCTGGTTGGGGGAGGGGAAAGTGCCCCAAAATGTCTCATTAAAAAAAATGGCGTTTTAGGGCATGATGGGCAGAAGCCCTTTTACTGAGAGGGCTTTAGAGCTTAGCGCCATGCCCTATTGACACCCGATAGGGCATGGATCTATCTGTTTCTCTCTCTGGGAAAGAGTTTTCTTATGCCCTACAGGTGAGACATGCTTTTTTGGTTCCAAAAAATCCCGTTATTAAAGTGTTTTAGCCTTAAGTCTTAGGAGGCTCTTCTATTGGTGTATTCAATTATCAAGGTGCAAAAGGTCACATACTGGTGCGTATGGGGGCTGTATTTTGTAAGGTAAGGCGTTTGTGCGGGAAGTCAAAGATGATCGTTCAACATGTAAAAGTCTCTCCCGAAAGAATTGGGGAGAGACTTTTTGTTTTACAAGTTTGTACGTGACAAGAACTAAGGGGTAGTCCCACCACCAGCAGCAGTCTGGATATTGCCGGCATTAATATTGTTGATAATAGGGGCTAACGGTAAGGTAATATTACTGCCTGAACCACTCGCTACACCCGATCCAGCTTGAGCAGCGTAATTGGCCCCTACAATTCCAGTAATTACCCCTGCATAGCCTTGAACTTCCTCATACAGTGTCCCTATGAGATGGGGATGATTCACGGCAATTTCATACGAAAAGGCATCAAACTGCTGTTGAAAATCATTAAGAGCAGGATCTATCAACGCAGCAGAATCAGCCCTATTGGTGATCTGACCAGTGGCTGGATCATAGTAAGCATCATTAGCCTGTTGTTCAAGATCACCAATGTTAAGACCGAATCCACCCATTGAATCTAAAAAGGGGCTTAGCTCACTGGGAATAGGGGTCCCGTCAGGCATTTCGCCGGTCTCGGCCATGGTTTGAATCAAGAGGGCCGCCAGCTTGGTAACGCCGGGGGCGCTGGTAGTGTTGGCGCCACCGCTGTTGTTATTGATGCCGGCAAACTGAAACTGGCCGGTATTGGGATCAAAATTAACGGTAACGTCCTGATTAATGTACGTAGGGAGCAGCGGATGAACGGATTGAGGCGGCGCCGGAGGTGGAGGCGGATTATTGGCAGCGCCACCGCCATTATTACCGCCACCGTTTGCCGGTGGTGGGGCCGGTGGATTGACCACAGGCGGTGCCGGGGCGGCTGGCGCACCGGGGTTAGCTGCCAGTAAATTGACGGTGCTGATTTGCGTGTTGCCGCTACCACGAAGAAGTCCATCAATGCCACCGCCCAGTGCGGTCACACCCACAATACCAACGACGACCACAACGCCGCCAACCAAACCGTACTCGACCAAGGAAATGCCAGAAACGGCGTTATGGATTGAACTTTCTTTATTGAGACCCAACTGATTCATAACCGGCGATCCTCCAGAAATTGCTCTTTCTTGCGTGTATGTTTGATTCAACACGCCTGTAATGCTCAGCAAGCCACCCTGCATCTTTTTTGTATGGCTGCTGATTGACGGATGACCGTTGAAGCTTTATTGACCATTACATCCTGGGAATAGAACCCTGCAATTGAAACCGGCTGATCCGTCACCTTATGGATGAGTTTTAATTTTGCTTATTACTTAGCTTCTTCAAGCGTGTCGACCTCTTTTGGTGAAAATTCAATCTAACCGTTAATTATTACAAAATGTAACATGACCAAATAGACCGAAACTAGCGTATTTTCCAAATGTAGATATAATGCCTACATAAATATAAGACCGCCTCAGGCAATTTATACGAGGCGTGGGTTTTATTGAAAAAAGCGGGCGATTCAGATATCTTGAATGGTATTGGGAAACTGGCTTGGGTGAAGAAACAACTGGGTACAATTGAAAACGTGTGAGGAATCAGGTTAAAGTGCATCTGTCTATTTATGGGCAAACCAGCTATATGAAACGGGTCTGGTTACCAGGGACCCGTAATACGAAGACGAATACGAGTGTGTTCAACTATGGTTTGAAACAGAACAACATGGGTTCATTGGATTCAGTAAGATTGACTGGAATTCGGTTTCAGGGGGGGCAAAACGCAAAAGGTGCAAATCCTGCCTTAATCCCTATTGCCACCAAAGATTGGCAGGATAGACGGCTTTTAAGCAATGTTTGGGAGTTTATCCACGATATTTACAAGAAAGAATACCATTTTTTCCCAGACGAAAACGGCAATCTGATTCCACGCCAAGCAAATGATGAACTGGTAACGGATGAAAGAGAAGCCATGTCCTACATGGATCTGTTTGACTATAAGCGAAACGCAGATGATTTAAAGAAAGATCGGCATTTTGCTATTTTGAAAGGAAAGAAGGAAAAAATTATGGGAACCGTGGGGGTTCGGCTATTAACCCGGAAAACCGGGGAAAAATTGGGGTATATCGAAGCTTTTGAAATTGCCCCAAGTATTTCTTCTGAAACCACTGCACTTAAAATGCTGAACTGGGCTGAACAGAGGGCTCGGGCAGAAATGGGCGTCTCTAAAATTTGTGGAGATTTTTATAAAGGTGACTATGTTTTAACTTCGGGGATTTTAGAGGGGAGTGGGTTTTATAAACCCAAAAAGCAACCATACCAATATCGGCAGCGGTGGGAAAAAAAGCTGACGCCAATGTCAGAGTCAGGCTCTCCGGAAGAGCCTGTACCCGCTAAAAAGATTTAGAAAACAAACGATTCTTGAAATAGATTTTGCCCAAACATTAAGTTGCTTTTTGAGAACATTTTCATGCTTACCCAAACTCCAGAGCGTGCTATTGGTATCGACTGGATATCACAAGATGTTTTTTTATACTAAAAAAATTATTTTTTGGATATGTATTGGATATGCCGTTTGTTAAAAAGTATAAAAAAGCCTAAATTCCTTGAAACAACTATAAACAAAGGGTTTTCAGGAATAATAAAAACACATAAAAATTAGTGGATATGCATTTAATATAACCAATATACTTTTTTGTTGACTCCGTTACCCACTTAATGTATATAATTAAAGATATCGAAATGATAACATTTTGGGTGTACAAGTTATACAGGGTCTCCAATGCCTTACGGTTGTGACTGGTTGCAGGATGTAGCCATAATTGCCGGCAGGATTATTTGAGGAAGTACAACACGACAAGAGCATACTATGGTGTTTGGCCAGAACAGGCTGATTGCCTCGTGCTTACAACTTCCTAAATAATGTACTTCAATGATGTACCAGGCAGATCCTGCAAATTTATATTTTGGAGGATGCAAAACCTATGTCTGAGAACGGTCAAGTAATTGAAGGCAACAACTGCAACAACCGACTTATTGGAACGGATGGGAATGACGTAATTTCTGGAAACGGTGGACATGACCTGCTGAAAGGCGGCGAAGGCGACGATATTATTGACGGCGGGAGCGGGAATGATGTGTTGATTGGTGGTGAAGGCGACGACACCATGTATGGTCAGTCTGGCTGCGACTTTTTGAAAGGCGGTATTGGCAACGATACGCTGTTTGGCGGCACCGGCCATGATGTTTTGCTGGGCGGCAGCGGGAATGACATCCTGGATGGCGGCAGCGGAAACGACTTTTTGGCTGGCGGTAGCGGCAATGATTTGCTGAAAGGCGGCTACGGGAACGATTTTTACTGGTTTAACCCCGACGGTGGCCAAGACACCATTAGCGGGGAAAGTGGCGGTTGGCGCGACACTATTGCCTTTAAGCGATTTACCACAGACCTGACCATTGACCTGCAAGCCGGTGTGGTGAAAGAAGTGAGCGGCAGCGGCAGCGCCGGATTTAGCGGCAATACAACCACAGCTGGCACTCAAGGTTTTTCTAAGATCACCAATCTCGCCAATGGTGGGTTTGTGTTGACATGGAACGGTGCAGGCGCTGGTGACAACGACGATATCCATGCACAACGATTTGATGCCAACGGCAACAAGGTAGGCACAGAGTTTATAGTAAACACGGCAACTGCAGGTGGCCAAGGTGGTGCCGTGACCACAGGACTGACTGATGGCGGATTCGTCATCACTTGGACCAACGATGACGGCTCGTTTGACGGCATTTTTGGTCAACGGTTTGATGCCAACGGCAACAAAGTTGGTGGCGAATTTGCGGTGAATACTACTACCACCGGAGATCAGGATCAATCTGCTGTGGCAGCCCTAGCAGACGGTGGGTTTGTAGTAACCTTTACCTCACCTGGCACCAGCCCAATTAACCAGAGTGAAGTGTTTTTACAACGCTTTGACGCCAACGGAAACAAAGTGGGCAGCGAAGTGCAAGTCAACACCACCGAAATCTTAAACCAGTCGGATGCCCAAGTTGTAGGCCTAGATGATGGTGGCTACGTCGTGGTGTATAGTTCAAACGGCATCGACGGCGGCAATTTTGGCGTGGCCGGTCAGCGGTTTGACGCTAGTGGAGCCAAAGTGGGCGGTGAGTTTGTGGTAAACACCTTTACTACGGGTAACCAGCAAAATGCCGAAGTGGCTTCTCTCAGCAACGGCGGGTTTGTCGTGAGCTGGGACTCTGACGGCCAAGACGGCGATGGTAATGGGGTGTATGCCCAGATTTATGATGCCAACGGTGATACGGTTGGCAGCGAATTCCAAGTAAACACCAACACTACCGGTAACCAAAGTCAGGCCACGGTCACTGGGCTGCAAAACGGCGGCTTTGTGATGATGTGGCAAGACGACAGCGGCGCCGGCGGTGACGGAACCGATGTGTTTGCCCAGATCTTTGACGCCAGCGGCAACAAAGTGGGTTCTGAGTTCCAGGTAAATGGATTTAATTCTGACTTCCAGGGAAATGCCTCTGTAACGACGCTCGAAAGCGGCGGATTTGTGGTGAGCTGGGATTCGGAAGGCCAGGACGGCGACGGAATGGGCGTATTTGGTAAGCGCTACAACGCCGACGGCACCGAAGCCGGCACCATTGAAAACACCATTGTCACCATTGAAGGCACCAACAAGATTGAGGCAGCCATTGGCGGCAAGGGCAACGATCTCATCATTGGTACTGAAGAAAACAACGACCTGTACGGTAAAGACGGGGACGATGTGATTCAGGCCGGTGACGGACACGACTGGATTGTCGGTGGCCGAGGAAACGATTTGTTGGAAGGCGGAAACGGCAACGATTACTACATTTATGGCCGCAGCAACTTTGGCCAGGATGTGGTGTTTGACGCCAGCGGCTCCAACGATTACCTGTCGGTAAAGTATGCAGGCCTCAAGGTCAGCGACGCCACCTTTGCTGCCATCGATACCAACAACGACGGCAACGTAGACGCCTTAAACATTGCCTTTACCAACGGCAGTGAGATCACCATTGAGGCTTACTTCGACAACAGTG
>JAHQWC010000136.1 GCA_019634025.1 Vampirovibrio sp. | reverse complement strand
GTATAAAGCCATCACTAAGTCAGTTCAAAAAGTTAAGAACTAGCAACTGCCTCAGCTTGTTTTTGAGTTACTTCCTGCTTCTTCATGGACACCACAAGCTTACCGGTCTTAGACTTTGGATTAGCCACCATAGTGGTGGCATACGGGCTCACCGTAGCGCCTAAATCTCGCTTGTACCTAAAGAATCCAGGCCCCATATTATAAATTTTGCACCCCGTTTGGTAAGTGTGCTCCATTTCATAATACAAAGCCAACACGCCAGGACTGTAAGCATGTTGCTCTCTAGTATTCACGGTTACCATCGAGTAATACCGGTCGTCTTCCATCACGCCAAAGCGCATACTCACCAGTTCATCGTTTAAAAATAACCCGTAAAACCGTACCTGATTACTGGGCATCAGTTCCTTGGCCCAGCTCCTAAAAAACTCCTGCTCGCCGGGTTTTGCAAACAGCGAGGTTTCGCCTTTGGTTTCCCAATAAGCAATGTGGTGGTTAAAAAACAAGTCCAAGTGCTCTTCCAGGTTCTCATCATGGTTCAATAGCCGAAACACCGGGTTTTGAGACTGGGCCTTTTTTAGCTTGCGCCGATATTCGCAGCGAACCTTGCTGGAGAGGTCTTCCCAATAGGCATCCCACCCGTTTTCAAAAGAAATCAGGTACTCGGCGCCAGATTCCCACTGAAACACCGGGAACTGCTTGCCTTTAATAAATTCTTCAAACGGGTTGTTGGTCTCGTCCTGCTTGCGGGTTACCACCTTAAAATAATCCCAGGATTTCTCCTCAGACATATCCACAAAGGTTTCCATCACCTCGGGGGTCATGTCTTGGGCCCAATCATTCTCCCAGCCAATAATATGCAATTGCTTCACGGCATACAAGCCTTTCAGCACCCGTTTGTTTAAGATGACAAAGTCATCCTGGTGTCCGGCAGTGTCCAGCTGCGGGTGTATGTGCCGCCACCACAGTTGTTTATAGAGATCTGTTTTAAAAAGCATCACGGAATCTTTTCATTACCTTGGATTTTCTGAAGACAACACATTTTTTGAATCAACGTTTGAATGAATCGCCACCTTATTTGAGGTGTCGGCGGCAGGGATAGAAGCTTTAACATCAGTAAGGGCAGGGTTGGCTGCGACCGAAGCCAACCGATCTTTCAACCGCACATATATGGCGTCTGCAACCCGCGCATTGCCTTCCGGCGTAATATGGCACCAGTCAATGTAGGTGGGGCCCATATCATCCAGCACGTCACCAATGTAAAAAATACCATTGGCTTCCCGACCTGAAAACCGTTTTCGGGCAGCTTTGTATAAGTCTTTTTGAGAATTTACCCAGGTGGTCGACGCTTCAGCCAACGGGTGCTCTTCATCACCTTGCACCGGCCGCTTGTCCGAAAACAGGTTGGGCTGCCAAAAGTGGTACACCTCAAATCCGTAGGTCTCAGCCAGTGCGTTCACCTGTTTCATCAGTTCTTCATAGTCGTTTAGCGTATGCTGCACATTCTCGGCAACCTTTGGGGCAATTTTTTCATCCCACCCTTGGTGTTGCGCATCTGTAGAAGCAGGCAAAAACTTCAGGAACTTCGGCAAAATGGCATACCCAGACCCCTGATACACATCCCGCAGGGCGGTGCCCAGGGTGGTGGGTTCCGGTTTAAATCCAAGCATCTGTTCCACATTGTGCAAGCTACGGCGCTCTGCCGGCGAATACACCGTGGTAAACCCATCGTTGACCCCATCATAAAAAATCACGATGTCCGGCACATCCCCCTTGGTCAGTCGATCCAACAGATAGCTTAATTCTTGAACGCTGGTAAATCCCGTTTGTCCCATATTAGTGACATTGTACCCGTTGCCCAGCTTGGCTTGCAGATAAGAGGGAATGGTCCCGTCATCCGGGCTGCCTTCTCCCCACAAGGTAGAGCCACCCAGCATAAAGACTTTTTTGGCCTCGGGGTCAGGGTTCTTAATGGTTTTCCGGTGCCCGTCCTCATCAATATTCACATATTTGCCGGTATAAGGCTTGGTTTTCCACATATAGTGGGGGTGCAGCGTCATTTTTCGGGCCTCGGCAAACTCCTTGGCAAAGGTTAGTTTGTCTTCAAAGCCGTCATACATCGAAAACTCCAACCTGGGGTCATAGCGGCGAATGCCGATAGACTGCTGCTTCAGCTCCCAAACCCCTGCCAACACAAACTGGCCAATCAACAGCAATAGCACCACGGTTCCTACATTAGAGGTCAGGACCATGAAGAACCCGCCAATTTTATCCATCACGCCGTTGCCAGCCTGTTCCGGATTGCTCACTGCATCTAGATGCTCCCTAAACCAACACGAATACTGCGCATATCGGTGAACCAACCATACAAAACGAAACCGTAGAATTTCTGCCGGATACCGCTCACAATCTCTCTTTGTGCCGGAGCGGCTGCCTGTCTCAATACCTGAATATATCCTAATTAGTACTACAGAAGCAGTGGGGTATGCAAGACCTTTTGTCACGACCAGAAAGCTGTTATTTAGGTGCTGACATGGGTTGAGATGGCTGTGATCAAAAAATCCTCTGGATTCCGGGCTGACGATAACGTGATTATCGCTATAATATAAATATGAAGAAAATTTTCAATTCCTTTAAAACAGAATCGTCATTGCGAGACGAGTGGCAACGAGTCGTGGCAATCTTGTCTCGGGATTACGTGGAATATCGACTTTGGTTAAAGCGATTACTACCTATTTTGTTGCTCACTGTATGTATTCACAGCCCTGTAACATTATCGGGCTGGGCCCAAGCATTTGAACCCCAGCAGGCCCGGCCGGGCTTGTCTTCAGACATCTCTTTTGAAAAAGGGGTGTTGTATTACCGGCAAGGTTTTTACGATAAGGCTGCTGCCATTTTTTCCACTCTGCATCGTCAATCGCCAGAATCAGTCAACACCACCTACTACCTGGCCATCTCTCAGGCTCAGCTGGGCAAGTACGATAAGGCCCGGCAGTTATATCTGGAGATCATGACCTTAGAGCCCAACAGCAAGGCTGGCCAACTGGCGGAAAAAGGCATCACCTATCTGCCGTCTCAATCCCTGCAACTCGATCAGCCGCCTCAGTTTGCACGAGTTACCCCTCAGCCCAATCGTGCCTACCAAACCACCCAGGCGAACCAAACCACTTTAAATACCCGGCCAGGTCAACAACCCAACGGCACGCGTCAGCTTTCGCCTCAAGACCTGGTGACCATGCAAATGATGATGCAATCCGGCGGCAATTCCTTCAATGGTGCTCAAGGTGGCGGCAATGGCATGGGCATGAATAATATGGGCACAAATGGTTTAGGCATGAACCCCATGATGATGAACTACCTGATGGGTCAGCAAGGCCAATCTCAGCCGGGGCAAGGTTCCTTTGGGCAACCGGGCCAATCTATTGACCCCAACGTCTTCAGCTCCATGATGATGAATCAGATGATGCAAAACTTTGATATGACAGGTGGATCCAACAATCGACGTTAAAAACGGCCTTAATCCCACGATGCCATAAATATAAAGTTGCTCTATGCAATCGTCCCAAAATCTTGCTCAGGTGCCCCCTGAGTTTCTGACAGAGCTTGCTCTATACCGGTTATTTTTTCTTTGATTTGCTGGTCGAACATACGTGACACACCTTCATCATTGATAGAGCTGACAGCTAGATTAACTCCTTGTCTACTAATTTCACCAACAGGATCTCTCGTAAACCACCCACTCCATGAGTCCATTTGAGCTAATAAACTGGCAGCTTCACCCAAACTCACTTTATCATTGGGACTCCCAAAAGTACTCCCAAGATTAGCAGTATAGTTATATGCTGCTGTAATATTTGTCTTATTCAACAGATCATCTTGAGCACTTAAGCCTAACTCTGCATTCCAAAGGTTTTGAAACTCTGTCTCGGATAGAAAACCATCCTCATTAGCATCATGCTTTAAAGCTTTCGGATAATGCCTAAAGAGTGGATTACTCGCACTTAAATCACTAATCCTATCTGTTCCTGCCATTTTAAATCCCCACCTGCCTAATCAAATATAAAAACCATCATATATTCGTATAAAAACAAGATTTATGATTTTTGTGCGCCTACTCTATAAATAACTTAAACGAGGCTCCACAAATGATGGTGAGCCTCGTTTAAAAAATGTTCCAAATAGAGTTTTAGGCTTCAGCTTCTTCTTCAGGCAGCACCCAAGCCATATGCAGTTCTTTCAATTGCTCTTCAGAAGGCGCAGAAGGCGCGCTGGTCAGCGGGCAAGCGGCATTGTTGGTTTTGGGGAAGGCAATGACTTCGCGAATGCTGTCTTCACCGGCTAACATGGCCACAATCCGGTCTAAGCCAAGGGCCAAGCCGCCGTGGGGAGGCACGCCGTATTCAAAGGCTTCCAGTAAAAATCCGAATTTCTCATGGGCCTCTTCATCGGTGAGGCCCAACAGCTTGAAGATCTTGGCCTGCAAGTCGCGTTGGTGAATCCGGACGGATCCGCCACCGATTTCGGCGCCGTTGTATACCACGTCATAGCCTAACGAGCAGGCTTTGCCGGGGTCTGTGTCCAACAGCTCCAAATCCTGAGGGCGAGGCGAGGTGAAGGGGTGGTGGTTGGGACTTAAGTTGCCGGCGTCATCCACTTCAAACATGGGGAAGTCCGTGACCCACAATATTTCGTGGCGATTCTTGTCAATGAGGTTGTGTTTTTCGCCAAACAGCAACCGGAACCGGCCCAGTACCGCGCAGGCGGCGTTAAAGCTGTCTGCGGCAAAGAACACGGCATCCCCGGTCTCAGCGCCGGTGCGTTGTTGAATGGCCTGTTGCTCAGCCTCGCTCATGAACTTGAGAATGGGAGACTTGGGGCCGTCTTCGTTATACACAATGTAGGCCAGGCCTTTGGCGCCAAAGCGTTTGGCCATCACCTGCAAATCATCCAGCTCTTTGCGGCTGTAGCTGGCGGCGCCTTTAACCATCAGCGCTTTAACCACCCCGCCTTTTTCCACTTGCTGGCGGAAGGCAGAGAACTCGCTGGTGGTAAAGATATCGGTGAGATCGATAAATTCCATCCCGAACCGCAGATCTGGTTTATCAGAGCCGTATTTTTCCATGGCTTCCTGCCACGACATCCGGCGGAAAGGCTTTTCCAGGGTAATGCCGGACACGCTGAACACCTGGCACAGTAGATCTTCCACCGTAGACAGCACATCTTCCTGGTTGACGAAAGACATTTCCAAATCCACCTGGGTGAATTCGGGTTGCCGGTCAGCGCGTAAGTCTTCATCCCGGAAGCATCGGGCAATCTGGTAGTAGCGCTCCATCCCGGAGACCATTAGCAACTGCTTAAAGATCTGCGGGGACTGTGGCAAGGCAAAGGTCTGGCCAGGGTGCACCCGGCTGGGCACCAGGTAATCTCTTGCGCCTTCCGGTGTGGCTTTAAGCAAAATGGGGGTCTCAATCTCTAAAAAGCCTTGGCTGTTCAGCGAGTTACGGATAGCCTGGGCCACCTGGTGGCGGAGCAAAAAGTTTTGGTGCATCTTGGGCCGGCGCAGGTCCAGGTAACGGTGCTTAAGCCGCAAGCCTTCATCCACCAGGTCTGCCTCATCATCCAGTTGGAACGGCAGGGTTTTGGAGCGGCTGATGACTTCTACCGAAGTGGGGTAAATTTCAAATTCGCCGGTGGGCAGGTTGGGGTTATAGGTGTCCTCTGGCCGCCGGGTCACCGGGCCGGTGGCGGTAATCACCGTTTCGGCCTTTAAGCCGGACAAAATACCGTGGACCTGGGGGTTTTTCTCCGGGTCAGCCACAATCTGGAAGAAGCCGGATCGATCCCGCATTTCAATAAAAATCAGGCCGCCTAAATCGCGGTTGACGGCGACCCAGCCGTTGAGGGTCACGGTCTGGCTCACCTGGTCGGCGGTGACATCACCGCAAAAATGGGAGCGCTGGGTGAAAAAATCTTCTTTGGTTTGGGTGTCTTGGGTCATGGGAGTGGCTTGTGGGGTAGACGCGACAGTTGTTTGCATAGTATGGGTTTCCAATGCGAGCTTCTATTGTACCCGGTCCAGTTGGGTTGACTACGATTTCTTCATAAAAAACCGGGGGTTGGATTTTCTTGCCTGCCCAGGCAAAACCTGTTGTGAAATGTTACAAACATAAAAAAATCTGGGCTCAGTAAAGCCTAATCCCGTTTCTGACGTTTGAGCTACCGCAAAAAATTCTTTTTTGTAGGTTTTATACAAATAGAGGGGCAGCAGGAAATTTTAGACGGGGAGTATTTTTGAAATTTGCCTTACCCACTTCATATGCGGGGCTAAAACCCCGCGAAAGGTTCCAAGATACTTTTCGCTTGAATGCCAATGAGTATATTGAACAGACTGGGATACCCGGTGACCGAGGTATTGGTTTGTTGGTTACACCGTATGAAGCAGGTTCAAAAGGCAAGATAGTAGGGGGAAGTAACATTTTGATGATGTCAGAAGAAGGTGACCATCTATCTCGTTTGATGTTTCTAAGCCCTATTAATCACAAAGATTTTGAACCATTTGAACAGGCATTGCTATACCGCGCTTGGGCATCTCCTAATGATAAGACTCCTCACATACTACCGGGTCTCCAATGGAATGGGATGAACTTTAGCTTTCCTAAAAGAAGTAGAGATGGATCCATAAGTGCCTCTTATGTATCAACCAAAGCAGAAGAAGAAAAGGTCCTAATTCATGAGTATTTTGGTGCAACTGATTTAAAAAGAGATAAAGAAGATATGTGGCTCGAGCCCATTTGGGCAAAGATTATTAGGTTGAAAGGGGAAAATGTAAAACACGAAAAAAACCTTGGAGGGGATATTCCTGCCGTGGATATGTTTGCTTGGCAGCACACTTTTTAGATTGCTAAGCCAGTCTGTCGTACTGGCAGTGTTACCGTAAACGCCGTCCCTACATCTACGGTGCTCTCCATCTCGATTTTGCCGTGATGTTTCTCTACAATCTTAAAGCACAAAGCTAGTCCCAGCCCGGTTCCAACACCCACGCCTTTGGTAGTAAACCCTGGATCAAAGATCTTGGCGCGGTGTTCGGTTAAAATGCCTTTGCCGGTGTCGGTAACCGTCACCACCAGTTGCTGAGTATCCGGCAGGTGCTGGGTAGTCAGGGTAATAGTTCCTTTGTTCTTTTCTGCCATGGCATGGGTGGCGTTGACAATTAGGTTCATAAACACTTGGTTCAGCAAGCCGGGGAAGCATTGGACTTGAGGAATGTCCTGGCCATAGTCTTTCACCACCTTAATGTGGTGCGGAATAGAGTGTTCTACCAGCAGCAGGGTGCTGTCCAGGTTTTCGTGAACATCTACCACCTTCATCTCCGATTCATCCAATCGGGCAAAATTTCGCAGGTTTTTCACAATCTCCTGAATCCGCTCCGAGGCCAGCTTGTTCAAATCCAGCAGGCTACTCATGGCCTTCATTACTTTTTCTTCTGGGGGCGGATCCTGCTGTTTCAGTTTTTCCACACAGCTCCGCAAGGTGGCGTTGTTGCTGGCCATGGTGCCCAGTGGGGTGTTCACCTCATGGGCAATGCCAGCCACAAACTGGCCCAGCATGGCCATTTTTTCACTTTGAATCAGATGAACCTGGGCCTGTTGCAGCTCTTCCAGGGCGTTTTCCAGCTCTCGCTTCTGGGCGTCCAGGGCTTCAAACAACTGGGCCTGGTTCAGGGCCACTCCCAAGTGCTCAGCAATGGCGTTCATCAGGTCAATGTCTTCCGACAGCCACACCCGGAAGGTGTCGCATTGCTGTAGGGTAATCGTACCTACCAGTTGCTGCTTTACTAAAATGGGGAAAATCGCCACAGACTGAATGGCGTTTGCTTCAAAAAAGCCGGAATCTCCCAGGTTCGGGGGGCAGTCCCGATAATCGTTGAGGACGAAGGGGTTTAGCACATGGGTGGCGTCTTGCTGCTTGCGGGCCTGAAACACCCGGTAGGCAAACGGCCAGTCGGCAGACCCATCAGGCGTAAGCTCCGGCTGTATCTCCGGCACCCCCGGGATTCGGTACCCATAAGTTTGAATCGGAGAGACGGCGGTCTTATCCTGTAAATCAAGAGGCAAGTCAGATACTTCAGTCTCTGCCGCCGGGAAGTACTCAATGTAGCACCGGCTCACCCCTAATACCTTGCCCAGCTCTTGGACGGCGGTTTTCAGGATAGTATCGATGTCCAAGGACTGCCGGATGGCGTTGGTGAGCTGGTTAATCAAAAACTCCCGGCTGGCCTGGGCCTGGGTTTGCCAGTAAAATTTAGCGTTTTCCACCGCCACGGCAATTTGTTCAGACACCTGGGTCAACAGCTCCTGCTGATAATACTGAAAACCCGCCTCGGCTTCGGTGGCCATGGCCACCAGACCAATCACCACGCCTTTGTTAATCAGCGGGGTAATGAGGGCAGAAGAGAATTCATCGGTGCTAAACACCAAAGAAGACTGGAATGCTTGTCGGGCATAGAGCATGGGGGCCGGGTGCCTTAGCACCTTTTCCACCACCGGGTCATACCCGGCAAACGTGTTGTTTTCCCGGCTGATCTCCAGGTCGCCGTCTTCAAACAGCCGCACCAAAATCTTGATGCCGTTCTGGCTGTCGTCCAGAATCACGATAGAGGCTTCTTTATACGGAATATGCTGGTGAAGGACATCGCCGAGCGATTCAAAAATATCCTCCAGAATCAGCGAAGAGTTCACCGCCCGGCTAACTTCCTGTAGGATCTGGCGCTGCTCGTTTTTATTCTCCGGCAACCATTCCAGCAGACCATAAATCGTCTCTTCATCCGGTGAAGGGTGGAAGGGGGTTACTTTTAAACACCCTTGTTCACACGCCACATAAGACGGGCAAACGCTATTGACCAGTAAACCAGCTTTGTGAGGGCCGGAAAGGGTGGGTTGGGCCGGTGGTAAAGGCTCCCATACAAAAAACAGTTGCGCCAACCGAGCCTGGCCGGTCTTATTGGCCAGGATGACTTGTCCCTGCTGGTTTACCACGGCAATGGGAATCGTGATATGATCAATCAGGGCTTCGAGTGGAAAGCCCGCGATGTGATGAGGTGGCGTGATGTTTTGTGGCATAGAAAATGCTTGTGACAACAACATGGCCATCAAACGACAGCGTATTAAACGATTACTGTCTATTGTAAGGCATCCTATCGACCGGTTTTAGTTTGAGCTAAAACTTTTTAGGAGGACAGACGTAAAATTGATGAATTTTCGGTGGACCCTAAAAACATGTTTGCTCCTGTTGATGGCTCTCAGCATGTACACTGCCGCCTTGGCAGAAACAGCTGCGGACCCAAAATCGACTGAACCTTCTTCACAAAAAGAAGCGGTTCCTCAAACAGAGAATCAAGGGAGCAGTCAGATAGTCAATGAAACAGAGCCGGAATCCCCTGTCACTGCTTTGATTAAAGAGGGCATTCTGCCCAAATGGTTTTCCGATGCCGATGAGTCAGTGACTCGAGCAGAGCTGGCGTCGGCCATTGTTCAGGCGTTGGGGTTGGATCAAACCCTGGTGAACAAGTTTCCTTTCTTTCGCGATGTGGGTCGCAACCATTGGGCCTATGCACCTATTGAGGCTCTTCGGGAAAAAAAGGTGATGACCGGTTATAGCGGCGGTTTTTTTAAACCCGACAAGCCCATGAACCGCCAGGAAGTGATGGTGACCCTGGCCAAAACCCTCGATAACACCAAGTTGTTGCCTGGTGAGGAATACTTTGCCCTGGAAAATTTTGCCGATCGCGATAAAGTCCCCCGGTGGGCCAGGCAGGATGTGGCCAAAGTGGTGATTGCCGGGGTTGTGCCAAAAACCTTTTTCGGGGATCCGCCCCGCCTATCCTTAAACAAAAAGGTTTCTCGGGAAGAAACGGCAACATATATTCAAGGTATTCGGACGCTGTTGATCAATCAACATCAAACCGCCATCAAACGGATTAAACGCAAGGTTAAACAGATCAGCGCCCTGCCGGTGGGGGTTGAGTTGACCATTACCCCGTCAGTTTCCCTATTCCGTGAAGAACTGGCCGCCGGAGACGCCGTGTTTTTTGCCACTATGGCGCCGATGGCGGTGGAAATAGAAAAAGGCAAAGAGATCACCTTGCCCCAGGGCAGCCGCTTGCGGGGCCGAGTGGAGGAGATTCGCGACAATCAACAACTCCTGGTGGCATTTTCGCGGCTTAGAACAGCTGATGGTAAATTGTACCGGATGTTTTCCAGGCTACTCCTCGTGTTTCCGCAAACCGTTGAAAACACCTTTGTGGTGCCGGGGCAGTCCTTCCAAATTCAGACCTTATCGCTTCCAGAGATGCAAAAGGTTTCTAAAGTCCGGCCTTCCCAAAGAGGTGGAGCTTCCCGGTAAATACGCCGGTGCGTATAAAATCCATCAAACCGACGAATCGTTCTGAATTTCCATCTCTTACCATAGGAAGCAAAGACATGGGAAGAGATGTGGATAGGATTTTTTAATTCCTCAATCTGATTTTAAGCGCTATAATAATTTTTCAGGCTTTGTTTTGGATTGATTGGTATAAAGGGACTTCAATATGGGTGCGTTTCGTGGCATAGGCAAATTAGATCTATTGAAATTGAATAGGTCTGTTTTCAAAAAACAGCAACAACAAGCGGCGTGCTTGTTGTTGCTGTTTGCCATGACCGCCATACCGGCTTATTCTGCTGTTAATGTGGATGGGTATATCCGTCAAGGCAGCCGGTATTACCAACAGGGGTATATTCAAAAAGCCATTCCTGCCTTTGAACAAGCCGTAAAGCGCTCGCCCAACAATGAAGCCGCCAACCTCTGGCTGGCTCGGGCCCTGATGAAACAAGGCGGCCAGGCCAACTCTCGCCGGGCGCAAAGCATTTTGAACCGTATCCTGTCCACCAACGCTGATCATCCAGAAGCCTTGATGACCTTAGGCACCTTGTACAGCTGGAATGAAGCCACCCACGGAAAGTCCATTCCCTTATTAAGAGCCGCCCTGGCGCAGCCGGCTGATCCGTATGTGAAAGCCCATCAACTGGAAGGAACCAAAACCCTGGTATCGCTGTTGGTATGGAAAAACCAACTGGACGAAGCCCGCCGGTATGCAGACCCCATCATCAAAGCCCACGCACCGGCTCTCTATAAAGATAAAATGTTTACCCAGTCTTATGTGTCGTTGTTGAATAAAACAGACCGAAGCCAGGAAGCCTTGCCGCTTTTAACCAGGTATTTAAGTGCAGACAAGACCACCAATGTGCAGATTAAACAAGAATATGCCGTGGCCTTATACAACACCCAGCACCCTCAGCAGGCAAAAGCCATCTTCAAGTCTTTAGCCGCAGATCTGGCCAATGCAAAGATGCCGCAATCTAAGCGAAACGATTTAACCCTATCCTTGGCTGGATTGGCGTATCAGTTGGAGGCCTATGAGTCTGCCGTGGCCTTGGATCAATCTCTACCGGAAAACCTCCGCCAGCAACAAGATGTGCAGCTTCGCATGGCGCGTTCTTACGCGAAGGCCGGACGGGTGTCTGAAGCGGTGGATGCATTTGAGCGGTTGTACCAGGCTGATCAGTTGACGGCAGAAGAAAAACTGGAATACGGTGATTACCTCACCAATCTGGCTCTGCCGGTTAATACCCTCCCCTCACCAGACAGACCGGAGACCCTGTATAAAGAAGCCTTTGAGAACCCTGCTTACCGTGGGTATGCATACCTGCGCCTGGCTCGCCTTTACGGCAAAAACGGCAACCGTTATACCGACGCGGTGGACCATTACCAACAGGCCTTAAGATACGCTAAAGACGGGACCACCAAGCTGCGTATTCGTCATGAGTTGGGGGATTTGTTGATTACCGATAAACTACACCGCACAGAATCCGATGCGGTTTTTCAAACCTTGTTGGACGCAGAACCCACGGATATTCTGACGGTGGGGAAATACGCCGACTTTTTATCCTGGCAGGAAGATCGCCGGACGAGATCCATTGAGCTTTTCTACAAGCTGGCCCGCCGGGATGAGTTGCACCAGGACAAATGGGTGACCGGAATGGAACGGGTTTTAGGCTGGCATACCCCCAGTGAGTCCAACATCCCGCTGTATCAGGAAATTTTGACAGCTTACCCCAACAGTAAAGGCGCCCGTTTAAGCTTGGCCCGGTTGTATTTGAAGCAGCCCGGTCGTTACGGGGACGGTGTCGCCATTTACCGTGAGCTGATGGCGGAGTATCCCGAAGATAAAGCCGTTCGCCAAGACTGGATGGGCGTGTTGTTAGCCGATGAAGACCATCGCACAGAAGCGTTAAAAGCCTTATCTGAGATGGTGGATCAGTATCCCAACGATCTGACAGTGGTGACCGCTTATGCCAAGTTGCTGTCGTATGAACGCAAGTACGGTAAGGCGCTAAAGTTTTTTGATCAGGCCTTGAATCAAAACAACGAGTACCGCGAGGCCCTGGTTGGCAAAGGGTATACCCTGCTTTGGAGCGGACGGCCTTTGTCGGCGAAAAAGCATATGGCGGAGGTTCGGGATCGCTACCCCAATGATGTGGAAGTCGCCTTGGCGTTGGCCGCGGCTGAAAAAGGTATCGGCCGGTATGACAAGGCTTTGGATATTTTGGATGAGATTCGCCGCAAGGGAATTGATCCGGCCGCCTTTCAACAAAACCTGCCTCGTCGGTCCGGGTCCAACAAGAGCTTTATGGATGGCGGGTTAGGTACTCCTGTTCGTCTGTTGGCGGATAGCGTTGTGATCAAAGAGCCGGTATTTGGCTCTAAGGTAAAATCCCCTGTCCGTATCTCTATTGATGGATTTTGGGCCCAAGAAGACTTTCACACTCAGAATGATCAGAACGCCTCTCCAGCGGCAAAAGTAAAACAAGGCAATCAGGCAAGTTCTGTGGTGAACCTGAATGGCGTACCTGGCGTGAAGAACGCTTTGCAGCCACAAGTTTCTCCTATTGAGGATATTCTGAAACAAAACCCCACCCAGGAAGTGATTCCCCTGGATATGCAGGCGGATGTGGTTCAGGACAAACGCTGGATGGTAGTGGATACCCCGGTGAGACCTTCAGAAGGTACTGAGATACCGTCTACAGAAACCTTTAGCTTATTGACGACGGAAGACGAGAGCCCACATTACGTGGGGGTGCAGAACCCGGCGTATCAGGGTGGGCTGTTTAAAGAGGACGTGCTGTCCGGCGCTTATCAACCCATCGGCATGCAGCAACAGGCATCGTTGTATGAAGAGGACAATCAATCCTTGCTCGCAGGTCGGGGACGGATGTTTCATAATGAAATCTCTCGGCTGGAAGGTGATATTGCCAATGACTTGCGGCCCTCGTTTCGCATTGGATATTTGTATTCTACTCAACAGGGCGAGAAAACCACCAACCAGTTATCTTCCACCCAGTTTCCCAACCAGTTAAGCTTTTCGTTAACCCCGCAAATTCGGGTCCGGGGTGGGATTTCGCCTCGGCGGTTTTATATCCCCAACACCAATGTTTTTCCACGGAATTCAGCTGAGTGGCAGTATTCTCTGGGATTTTCGGCGCAACTGTTTGATCGGTTGAGAACCGACGTGGATATTGCTTTGGATACCTACTCTCAGAGCGATACCAAGAATGTGACCTTCCAGGTGAAAAACACCTATGCGGTGAATGACAATATTGACGTGAAGTTCGGCAGTCGCCGGATTCCGTTGGAGAACTCACTCCTCTCCTATACTGGGCTTCAGCCCAATGCCGGCGCCTTTTAACTGCATGGCTTTCATCAGAATATTCCCGATTATGCGTCTATTAACTCGCTTGCTCTAGCACAATGCCGCCCACAATTTTGTTGCAGGTGCCCTTGGGTAAATAGACCCACTCATTCTTAAGACCGT
>JAHQWC010000135.1 GCA_019634025.1 Vampirovibrio sp. | reverse complement strand
TTTGTGCGTTGAACACCTAGAACCCATAGAGCATAAGCTTCATCCATTAACACATCATCGTTCCTTCCAATAGAACTTGATATCAGCGTTTTATTTACAATTATTTACAGTCTGTATCCCAGTAAAATCAGTGCTTTCCAGAACAAGCCCCCCTTCGTGTAAAAAATACATTGATTTTCAATTCCCTGCAAATTTGCTAGACTACTGTCTATCAAGTTAATTGAATTTCATTCCGATTCAGTTCTCCGTTTCTCAGTAATCCAGGGTGTTGAGGGTGAGGGGAAACGACGATAGGCCCGAAAAAGAAGCGTTCTGTTCTTAAGGTATGGTCGTATAGTTAAGTAGGTAAAAGGTTCTTAGGTAACCTTGCGGGTATTGTTGTGAGATTTTGGATTGAATCAATCTGTTTAAGTTTATGACACCATATCGCTTTCTGGACCACATAGGGTGGTCTTTTTTTTGTCCAATTTCCGCGCAGTATTTTGCTTATGCAAGTTTGAGCTGCGGGGCGCCGGATGATTTTATGGCTGGCGAAGTCAGCGGGTAAATCCGGAAGATGGAGAGGATAAAATTCCAGAAATATACGTTATTGTTTAATCGCCGATCTTGCCAGGTATCCGGCTGACAATAAAGCTGTTGGACCAAACTGGCATATTGCTTTTCTGTAAGATCATTAATAGCCAAAGTTACTGTTTGATGCTCTGCCTCGGATGCGATTTGCAACGCATCCCATTGAGCGTCTTCAGGAATAGATACTTTTAGTTTTTTCAACTCCAAGCTAGGAATATCCAGGGTAAATTTTTTGGCTTTACCGGTTAGTTTTTTTGCAGTTAAGCTTGGTAGCTGAATTAAGACGCCTGTAAGTGAGAGTTCAGCGACTATAATCTCCAGCTTTTCTTGAGCAACAGTTAATTGCCCAGGTAGCTGACACATAAAGGTGACATCTTCTCTTTTTTCCGGCACATCAAAGCAGATTTGTAGCGTTAGCCATAGGATCACAATGTTATAGACACCCCAAATCATGTTGATAACGGTGGGCTCGTGTTCCGGCTGCCAGTCCCAGCCTTTGAGCTGAAGCATAAAGGCCAAAATATACACGAAGAACATCACCAGTAAGGGGTATCCAACACTCATATTGAAACGAACCTTATCCACCCCCTGCATTTTGGGCGTCACCCAGAACGGGGTGCCGAAGGGCTTCAGGAAGGTGGACAGCACTGTTGTGCAGATGGGAAAGCAAATGAGGTATTCATACAAATCGGACCAGACTGGGGAGCGTTTTCCACCACTGAGCCAGTTTTCCAGCATGACGTACGACAGGTAGTACGGCAGAAAATAGTAGACAATTTCTGCCCAAGAAGTACGAATGGGGAAAATATCAAAAATCAGAAAACATAAAGGTGTTGCCAACAGGATAACCCTGGAAAAGGCAGTAAGCCAGTAGAAAATACCCAAGGTATGATAGAGCCGCTGCCGGACATTCAGGCCGGCAATAGTAAGCGGGCTGGTTTTGGAATAAATCGCCTGTAAAATTCCCCGGCACCAGCGGATGCGTTGCTTGATGTAATCGCCAATATTGCCGGGTGCATCGCCGGCAGACAACAACTCATTGACATAAACCACCCGGTATTGCCGACTGTGAAGTTCAATGGAGGTAAGAAAATCTTCGGTAATACTGCTGGTAGGAAAGCCGCCGATATCTTCCAGTGCCAAGCGACGAATGACGTAAGAAGTACCGCAGCAGATGACGGCATTAGCGGCATCCCGGCTAGGTTGGACTTTTTGGAAAAAGAGTTCCTGTTCACAGGTAATAATGCCAAACAAGCCCAGGTTATTTTCAATGGGATCTGAGTTATAGAAGTTCTGCGGCGTTTGTACCAAAGCGACATCTGATTCTATAAAGTAGCCCAAAGTCCGAGTCAGGAAGTTTTTTGTCGGAATAAAGTCTGCATCAAAACAAGCCAACAACTCTCCGTCTGTGTTTTGAATTGCGTTGTTCAGGTTACCGGCTTTGTAATGGGTATTGTTTTGCCGGGTGATATAGCCAATGCCATATTCATCGGCCAGTGTTTTGATTTCCGGGCGGTTGCCGTCATCTAGCAAGTAGATCTGCTTATTATCATAGTCCATTGATTTGCAGCCGATAATACTGCGCTTCAGGACATCTGCCGGTTCGTTATAAGTAGTGATGTAGACATCGACGTTGGGACGGTATTCTCCGTTTTGCAGGAATTCTTCTTTTTCGTTGGTCTCCTCAGTCCGGTCCTTCCGCCAGATTTCGAAGAGGGAATTACCCAGAAAATGAGTAAACAAAAGTACTTCGGCGCCAAAGACCAACAGACTAAGGAATGCGGTGAGGGGGGTATCCAGGTTTAAGGTTTCTGTCAGACGCCAGACTTCATAGCGAACGCCTAAAGTCACCAGACATAAGAATACGGCGGCGCGGATACCGGCCATGCTGTAAGTAAAGAATGTAGTTAAAATTAAACAAAGCGCCAGGCACAGCAAAAGCGGTACATAGAGAAGATCCGGCGGAATAACGTAATCCATGGAAGCTGCTCCTACTTACGCTTAAAGACGGTTTCAACCTTGCTGCCGGCATAGCAGAAGTTATTGCCGCTGGTAGGGGGTTGGCTACTGAATTTGACCCGGACCAACGCTAAATTGGGTTGTTTGCGATTAAACGGAATAAGCTTCATGACCGACTGGGTCCAATCCGGCTCTGAAAGTACTTTTTGCAAATCATTATTCTGCGGATTGGCAGCCAGTAAGGCTTGTTCTGCACCATATTTGATAAATTGAATTTGACCTTTAAATCGGCGTTTTTCATCATCGGTTAAGATTCTGACAGCCACTGGTTCATCACGGTCAATATTGGGGACGTCTTTTTCCTGGATAAAGGCGTCTACCCATAGGTTTTGACAGTTTAAAATTTTCATCACACTGACGGCGGGGTTTAACAACTCGCCGGATTGGTGCTCCATCTCATAGATAATGCCGGCACTGGGAGAAATCAGGTCAACCGGTTTTTGAGCAGTGTTGCGACTGGGAGGAGCGGCATAAATGCTGCCAAGGTGTGTGCCGGTATCGACACGTTGGCCGGGCTCCCAATCTACCAAAGATAAGTAGCCCTGTTTGGGCGGATAAATATTCATCAGAGGGCCATTCACAAATCCGTTGTAAGACCGGATTTCTGACAGATGCCGGAAGACCAGTAGATCCACCACGATGAAACACGCGACAATTAAAACAATGCGCACAATTTTAAATAGCTGAACCCGCTGTTCAGGCTCAATCTTAAACGCCATGATTTTCCCTATCCTAATACCACACTCGTTTACAACATATTAGGCCTATAAAGGCTTTGGCTGATTCGTTTTCCCGAATAAAGACAGATTAACTATACTAAATGTTTTTGTCCTAAACAAACATCATTAGGAGGATGAAATTTAAAATAGAAATGATACTGATGACTTTGAAGCTAGGCACCATACTATTGGTATTGGCGGAATGGGTTTTTAATGCAAAGGCGCTGTTGCTCATTGCGTGTTGCTCTCTGCATGGAAACTCTTGATTTGAAATATTAGAGATATAAATACTGCTCATACCGAACTCCCTGTATTTGGATCACTTTTATATTTAAACATTATTTCATCTGTATGTCTGCCATCTCCCGATCTAAATCCATCGGTTAGTTGATGAGACTGGCCAAATGGTCAGTAGATGGTGAAATGCTGACTAGAGCAGGGAAATAATGATGATGAAATTCAGAATGAGTCCGATTAAAACAATTTTGCCCCAGGTGAGCAAGGTTTGAGTGGATGATGGAACCTTTGGCTGGATAGCGCCCGGTTGACGGGTTTTATCAAAAGTTTGGGTTGTTACCCGAGTTGGGGTTGCTTCTGTTGTGGTGTTATCGGTTTGGTTCGATGCCTGAGAAGAGGTGACGGATTTGGATGGTTTATTGCTTGCCATGAATGAAAACCCTCTATGTTGTTACCCGCTGCATAAGAAAATAAATATTGGGATATGCCCTCTTACATAACACCATATTGAGCAGTTGATTGTCCTCCTGTGTATGAGGGATTTCAAAGGGGTTAAAAAGTACTATGAGCGGGTTCTCGCCAGGGAATGACGCCAGAATTTAACAGGGAAAAGCCTTCAGGTATTGTTTAGGTGGTGGGTTATAGGATAGTGAGCTGATGAATGCCGGTGAAAGTGTCATTATTTGGGAGGAAACTGCCTTGAGGTCAAGTATTTCAGGGAATATAAAGGAATGTAACGGTAATGTCCTTAAATGCCCCAATAAAAAAAACGTGATTTTTGGGACATTAGCGGGAAAAGCTTTCTGGATAATGCTTCTAGCCCTCGAATGCTTGCCCTATGCCCCACATTTAGGGCATGAGTTTTTGCCAGGTAGGGTCACTGCCGTCTTTGGGATTCATCATTCGTAAACCCTAGTGGGAATGATTGAAAGCTTAAAAGAGACCTTTACAAGCCACTGGTGATGAGAGGGGTATTCAGTTATCAAGGTACGATAGTCCACGGAACCTGGCTCTTCCGGTTGTTTTGTTACAGTAATGACGTTTGGCTAGGTGTCAACGCGGTGAGCCAAGGGTGTGAAGATACGTTGCCTTAAGGGCTTGGTTTACCTAAAATGGGGTGGTAGAGAGACAAAATGGGCCTATAGCTCAATGGTGGAGCAGGGGACTCATAATCCCTTGGTTGCAGGTTCGAATCCTGCTGGGCCCAATCTTTCACTTTTAAGCTTAGTTTAGGTTTAGATTCATTTTAGTTTTTAATAGCCAACTCGGCTATTGCTGAAATGTAACTTCAATATAATTGTTGGGATTCTTATCTTCTGCCTTGTGTGTGTGACGATCAAGTGACGTAATATCAGGTTTGTTCAAAGCGGTTTGAACTTGTTGATGATGCTGCGGCACTGGCGCAGATTCATCGGCAAGAGCAATGACTCTTCCGACAAGAACATTCTCCGGCGTAAGTTGTCCGGTTTCATACAACAACTTAATCTGGCTATTATTGTATTCCATCACCGTGGTGAGATAAGCCAGCTCCGCTTCGTTTAATTCCACGTGTTTTTTCATCAAGTCAAACGTGGTGCCAATACCGCCTTTAAGCTGAACCTCTGCCAAAAGATGAGCTTGTCTGGCAGCAGTGACATTGGCCTGAGAGGCATCTAATTTTTGGCGGTAGAGGTTAATTTGATAGTAAGTATCGGCAATGGCTTGTTTGGCATTGGTGAGTTGTTGTTCTTTTTGCAATTCCACCTCAGCCTGGCGGGCTTTGGCCTTTTTCATTTGGCCCAGAGTACCCACGCCCATATTTTTTAATACATCCACATACACCTGAGATCCCACTTGGTTTACTTTGCGGAGATCGTTGAGGCTGGGGCCCACACCACCGATGTAGGTGCCGAGACGAAGGGTAGGAAAGAGATCGGCTCGGCTGGCTTTGTAGTTGGCAGCAGATTCTTTGGCCATATAAGACAGTTCTTTTAAATCCGGGCGATTTACCATCGCGCTGGCAACATGATCGTCCAGAGTTTTAGCCGGATCAATAAAAGACAGAGGCGTAATTTGTTTTTGAGCTGGAGTAATTTCCAAGGTGGGAGGCAAATTCAGAAGGGTGGTGAGCTGGGTGCGGGTAGCTTCTTTTTGGCTAATGGCTTGTAAGAGTTGTTCACGGCTTTGGGCTTTGGCGGCCTGACTTTGGGTAACTTCCAGATCGGTGGAGAAGCCGTACTTTCGTCTTATCGTGGCCAAATGCTGTTCTTTCTCTGCTTCCTCTAAGGACACTCGCGAAGCCAATACAGTTGAAGAATCGCGAAGGTAAGTAAAATAGAGGGAGAGGGATTTAAGCAGGGCGTTTTGGTAAAAGCGGTCTTTGGTGTGCAGGTTTTTTTGTAAATTGCTTTTGGCGGCCTTAATCATATACAGTGCCTTGCCGCCGGTTTGGATGGTGTACTCCAGATCGAGGCGAGGGAAGAAGGTGCGACGGTTGACTTCGACGGGTTGTTCGTCAATAAAGATTTGGCCCCCGTTATACTTCTCTAACGACATACTGCCACGAACAGATGGCAAGACCTCGGACCAGGCAACCATCATGTCGCCCTTAGCTTGATCGATGCGAGCCTGAGCAATGGCAATATCTATGTTTTCTGTGGCAACCAAGCCCATCAGGATTTCCAGGTCCAGAGGAAGGTCAGCGGTTTTTTGGATGTTGAGGGCGATATAGCCTTCTTCAATGGCAGCGTCAAACCGGTTGGCAGGGGCAGTGGGTAAAGGGAATAAAGCCGAGGCATCTGGCAATTCCACTGCCTCAGTATCTTGACTCTCCGTATCTTCTACTGAAGAACCCGGATCCCCAGGAACCGGAGGTCTGGGTTCAAACTTGGGTTCTGCCGGCTCACCATATGCTGGGGTGTTTAAACAGGCTATAGATAATACTAAAACTGTACCGGCTAGTGTAACTGTATTGAGAAAATACTTTTTTGCTTGTTTTCGCATCAAAGAACAACGTTCCTTCTGTTACCGGTTACTGGGATCTCGAAAGGCTTTATCCAATTGAACATTCATGGGTTCGGTGAAAAAGCTGAGGATGTTTTTCTCTCGGGTAATAATATCGGTGGTTAGGGTCATCCCAGATTTAATGGGGTATTTTTTGTCGTCCAACGTCAGATATTGCTGATCCGGGGTGATTTGCACGGTGTAAAACACCTGGCCGGTTTCATCTTGGGTAGAAGTAGGAGAGATGGCCGTGATGGAACCTTCCAAGCGTCCGAATTTGGTGTAGGGAAGGGCGTCCAAACGCAAGGCGGACTCTTGGCCAAGCTTGATGTAGCCCAGGTCCTGGTTGGTGACTCGGACTTCTGCCACCAAGGCCATTTCTTCCGGCACCAAGGAGATCAAATCTTCGCCTACCTGCACCACATCGCCTGGACCATGGATAATTTGTTGATGAATGACACCATCGACTGGAGCGGTAATGACTTGATACTGTTTGGTCAGTCTGGTTTGGCGAACGTTGTGGGATTTTTCTACCAGTTGTTTTTCCACCTCAGTTAACCGAGCCAAAACCTGCTCTTGAAAGCTGCCTTCAATTTCGGCCAACTGTTGCTTGGCCTGCTCCATACCAAATTGCCTAGCCGCCAAGGATTCTTTGGCTTCGGCCAATTCGCCGCGTTGTTCTTGAACGGTACGTTCAACTTCGCGATAGGGAACCTCGGCCATTGCGCCGTTATCATATAAGCCTTTATATTTAGTCAAAAGATCTTCGCTGGTGGCCAACACCTGTGTGGCTTTGTCGACTCGCTGAAGCGCTTCTTGGTGTTGATGATCCATGACCTGAATGTTCATGTTGGCTGAGGCCAACTTGGCTTGATAGGATCGATGGGCTGCCTGGAGCCAGGCGCCTTGGGTGGTGCCGGAGAGGGCGGGGGTAACGGTAGGATCTTTAAATGTGGCTGCCGTTCTCAAGGCTCTGGCCTCTTGAGCCAATAAACCAACTTCGGCAGAGTAGCGGTGTTCTTCGATATTAGTAGGGGCAGGATCCAGCTCTAATAAGACCTGGCCTTTTTTAACCGGCTGGTTTTCTTGCACATGAACAGTAATAACCTGTCCACTGACCGGTGCACGAACCGTGCGGACCTTGCCTTCGGGTACCAAGGTGCCCATACCGGGGACGGATTCTTCCAGGGACCCAAACCAGGACCAGGCGCCTAGCCCAACGAGTCCAATAAGCATGAGACAAAGGAACAGGAACGACAGGATGAACATGGGATTGACGCTGTTTTTTGATTGCAGCGGATTATTTACAGACGCAGGGATAGCCGTGCTTGTCATTTGGTTATGCGCCTCCTGCAATCGGTACAGAATCTAATTGGTATAAATGGTGGTAATGACCTTTTTGCCTGCTTAATTGTGCATAGCTACCGTCTTCGACAATGCGGCCTTTATCCAGAACGATAATGCGATCGGCTTTGCGATGCAGCGGCATAAAGTCGGTAACAAAAATACAGGTTTCGTCCCGGTATTTGCCCAAGATGGTATTAAAAATGTTTGCCTGCAACGCTGGTTCTAACGCAGCCAAAGTTTCATCCAGCACCAACACAGACGGCTTGTTTAAAAAGACCC
>JAHQWC010000134.1 GCA_019634025.1 Vampirovibrio sp. | reverse complement strand
GTAAAAGCCTTTATGCTTTCGATTCAATGTTAATTTATGTGATATATTTAATGTTACGGATAGTTGTTGAATCGGTTGACAACAATTAGACAATTCCATACATGAGATTAGAGCCAGCTTTTCAGTCGGGTGGTGTTTCCAGTGGACTTTACTCCTGTTCGTAATACTAATAGTGTGTCTAACCCAATAGCCCAGGTGAATAGCGCCGGGGCTACTCAGAGTGGTGCAATTCGTACGGATATGCGACAGCTCCAATCTCATGATGTTTATTTTTCCAGCCAATCCTTCCGGGCTCAAATCCAACATTTCCTTTCTGATCCGCATCAACAATCTCTTCAGTTTCATTTTTTAAACGCCCAGCCTAATGCTTTCCGATTTGCACAGCCTCCTGAATATATGAAAGTAGCTTTTTCAAAGGCTGCTATTGAGGAGTCGACGAAGCCTTTGTTTACCGGTGAACGAGCTGTATTACATAACTCAGCAACTGCCAGTCTGCCAAGCTCCCCACTAATTGAGATGCACCAACTCCGGTATTCGGATGTCCGGAATCCAGATGTGTTGACCGGCGCCATGGCCAAATCCGATCTGCTACCGGAGGCTATGGATTTTAATCCTAAGGCACCGGCCAGCGTCGCCTACCTTCCGGATAAAGGAGAGGTAATCCCCTTTACTGAGGTCACAAAAACACATCGTCCTGTGGTAGAAAAAGCATTGAACTGGGTTCGTTCTTTGATGGACTCAATGAAGGGTTTTGGTGAAAAGCTATCCAGACTGGTTCACATTGCCCCAGATGGAAAAGTATCGCTCTTGAACGGCAGAATTATGTTCAATCCTGCGAACAGCTTTACGGATGCTTCGGGTCATTCGGCCCAACCGATGGATTTAAGAAAGCTGGATGGTGGTGTGATCCGATATGAAGATGGGACGGCACTGACGTTTATGCCGGCGAACGGTAAGCAACTGGCGGAACAATTGGAGCAAGCCGTTCGACAAGTGGAAGAAGCAGGGTTTCAATATCTGCCAAGCCATTCAGCAGCAACACCTTCTATAACCAAGCCGCCAACGTTTGGCCAGATTCAGGTTCCTCCGTCATCCACAGTATTTAATGTTCAAGCGGCGACGAAAGAGGTGAACCCCTCTGCTGCAGAAATGGCCAGTAATCCTTTTGCCCAAACATCATTGAAGAACAGCGGGTTCACTCCCTAAAAATTTCCAAAAAAAAGCCTGTCAGCTTTTTTTCAAAGACCAACAGGGTGGGACATAGGCTGGGGTTGAAACTCAATCAATTAGACACTAATGGGGTTAATATATGGTGAATAAACACCAAACCTTCATCTCTTATAATAATAAAAACAGTTAAATGGGTTGGATTGATCAAACGACTGAAAATATGAAAGGATTGTTACAAACTACATGTTGAGATTGGGATAGGTAAGAGGAAGGAATGGGGTAGAACCCTTACAAGTAGAAAATGCCTTCTTATGTGTGCAAAGAAAAACCACCTGAGAGTGAAGTCTCAAGTGGTAGAAGGTGTGTCCAGTGGAGATAAATCTTGTAAGCAGTTACCGGATATTAGTACCAGTCACTATTTGAAGTGCCCTATCTTGCGGTCTGGTTGTACTGGTGGATTGACGGCGTTTTTGGCAAAAACCATCAAGTAACTTTCGATAGCAACCGCATAGATAGTTGTATTCTTCTCGTTCTAGATGCTGACGGCTCATATTTAAAAGTTTTTGGGCTTCGCGGAACCGTTTCATTCGAATCAGTAACACCAGTTTTTGATCATATAAGCTGGGAAGTAGAAACCGGTTATGGGTCTCTAAAAGCTGAAAGGCTTTGTTACAGCATTCCAGGGCTTTCCTAGGTTTGTTCATTACATCCAATACACCTGCCTTGGATATATAGGCCTCAACGTAATGAGGGTTAAATTCCAACGCTTGGTTAAACAGGTTTAGTGCTTCTAAATCTTTGTTGAGGCAGAAAAGAATATCTCCTTTCAACACCATGGCTCGGGTGTTATCGGGCTCTTGCTCCAAGGCGCGGTCAATCATGTACAGGGCCGCCTCGTAGTCACCGTCATAAATAAACAGATCTCCAGCGGCCCTAAAGTACCGCTCTGCAGAGAAGTTCAATACTTTATTGATAAAGTTCAGGTGCTTCAAAGTCCTCTCTCCTCTGGCTATGAAATTACACGCCAGACAAACTCCAAACTCCACAGCCGATCTTATCAAACACCAATCAAAGGGCGGAAAGCCTGATCATATGGATCGTTTGGATCGGGTTATCGCTGTAAGCCGATCTGGATCGGGATTCCAGCTATGCATCTGTATGTTTACTCTTTCAACTGTTCACTGCACAAAACTGTTTACTACTCAGGGTAATAGTGTCTGTAACATTTCTTAATGAATTGGACAATGCCACCTGAAAACATCATGGATACTTACGATCTTGATCGATATCTGATAATTTTTTGAAATCGTAAATGCTGTTATTGAACAGTTACGACAAATTCCCAGAAATAGAGGAAGTGGCGGTATAGAAGCACAGTTCATAATGCGAAAGGCATCCTATAAGCCAACAACTGAAACACGAGGAACACAATTTGTTGTGACATTAATATCAAATGATAGATTTAAGGGTTTGCGTTTAACTGTATTTACAGCCTTGATAACAGTTTTGATTTCCCTCGCCTGTCTTTTTACACAGTCAGTAGGGTTTGCAGGCGAACCTAAGGTCATTAAGGCCACTGCTTCTATTAGTGAGCTGGATGACGCCTTGAAAAATGCTACCGCCCGTACAAAGCAGCATAAACTCTATGTTTCCAGGCAACCTGCCATTCGTCGTGCCGATGCTTTGGTAGATGCCTATAAGTTGGGCGGGGCAGAGTCTATTTACCGGCAGATTCTGGCAAAGGATCCAAAAAACCCTGGTGCCCATCATGGGTTGGGGAAGGTTTATTACTATCGAACGACAGCATCCAATCAGTTAATTCGTGAGCAACGGGATAGTTACTATGAAAGGAGCACCCAAGAACACCTTACCGCCTTGCGTTATGAACCTGGTTATGTGGACGCTTGGCTCGACTTAGGTACGGTTTATCTGGAGCAGCAACGCACTGCCGAAGCCTTAGAGGCGTTTGCCATGGCCTATACCCTGGCGCCAAAAAATTCTGAAGCCAATGAGGCTATTGGCAGAATACTGTTTGAACGTCGGGAACTAAATGCAGCTATTTCCTATTATCAAAAGGCTATTACGTACGATTCCAAAAATGCTTCGGCCCATTTTTACTTGGGCAAAGCCTATACAGATCGTCGGGAGTTTAACCCGGCGATTGACGCTCTGCAAACATCGCTGCATTTATATCCGAATAGTGCTCCCGTAGCCTTTGAGCTGGGCCGTGTATATAGCTTACAGGGTAATCGCGCTGCTGCCGTCACGCATTTTCAAAAAGCCATTGATATTAAGCCGGAATACATTCCAGCCCGGCAGCAGTTGGCAGACTACCATGAGCAGCGAGGCAATCTGGCTCAGGCCCTTGAGCACCTGAAAATTTTGGCAGATCTTCAGCCGGGACAGTTTGAACTTCAATATCGTCTGGCTGATTTGGCGATTCGAAATCATCAACCCGAGTTGGCAAAAGCTCGGTTTGAAAAAATTCTGGCGTTGTCCCCTGGATCTCCCAGAGCACTGGCTGGGCTCTCAACCCTTTCGGCACAAAAGGCAAAAGAGTATCGGCAATCTGGAGATATTATGGATATGGCTAGCGCCTATGCTGAAGCAGAGCAGTCGTTGGAATATTACCCCGACAACCTGTCTGCCAAGTTAACCCAAGTGAAACTGGAAGGCAGCCCGGATCACTTAAATACGAGTACTGAAAACGAATTGCAGGCTACGTTGCAGACCCCGCCAGCCGGGTTAAACCAACTGATTAAACAGGGCGAGGTACTTGCCGCAAGGTTTGACCTGGCGGGGGCGCAACAGGCTTTTCATCGTGCTATCTATTCGGTGAACGGGCTGGAAGACATGGTGAATCTAGGTGAAGTTCTCTTGAACCTGGGACAAACCGATTTAGCCAATCAATTGTTCCAGCGTCTCCACCTGCTTCATGGCAATAGTCCAGCGGCTCGTCATGCTGCTCGATTTGGTATCAGTAAAGTGTATGAACAAAAGCAAACGGCTCTCTCCTTAACAGTTCAAGCACAAGGGTTTGGCAAAAAACAGGATCATCAGGCGGTTAAAACTGCTTTGGAAGCCTTAAAAAAGGATCAGCAACAGGCCGATGCTCATTTACTGTTGGGTAAGCTTTATGAACGGCAAAAAAAATATACTAAAGCAATTCGGCATTATCATGCCTATCTGGCTTTGGCGCCGCACGATCCGAATGCCGAAAAAATTCGTAAGCGGATTACAAAGCTGGCAAGGTATTAAATAGTTTTTTTTATTGCGTTATTGTACCAGCACTATCGATCTTAAGAGTCTGTTGTATTTATTACATTGGGTTCTCAAGGGTTTATAAGAAGTGAATTGACTGGACAAGAGGTTTTTGCTACATGGAGAGTAGTATTAACACTTCTCTTGTTGGGATTTTCTAGTTCAGGTAATTAGTTTGTCTCTTGGGCTGGTTTAACAAAATTGTTGTGAGCCAATCTCGTCATGCCAATTCTCACCGGGCTGCCAGAACAGCCGTCTGGAAATAAGTTTAATCAACGTCTGACTGACCGTCAGTTGTTTCAGGCAGTAAAGCAAAATCTCCCTCGTGTTGAGGAGGATAGCCTACTTGTAAAATCCGCCAATGGAGGTACTTTCAAGAAATCAGCCAATGGCTCCCAAGCTCAGGCAGATCAAGTAAGTCTCCTGGGAGCTATGTTGGGAAAGGTTTTGGCAGAAAGTGAAGGACCGGATTTTTACCGGCTTATTGAGGAGCTCCGTAAATGCGCCCGAGAGCAGCTACTGCTGGGCGAGCAGAGCCGGTTTGAAAAACTGGATAACGTATTCGAACAAGCAGTAAAAGACCTCACACCAGAAAAACGACTGATCTGGATGGAAAAGTCAGCCAGAGCATACCGGCTATTCCTTAATTTGTTTGATAGCCTGCAACGCCATAAACAAAGTGAAAACGCAGAAGCAAAACATTATGGACTGGTAACGACGCTAAAACCCTTACTGGATAATCATTCAAATGAGCCAACGGATATCCGTACCCTCATCGATCTGCTGGAAAAGCAACCCACCCGGATTGTGGCAACGGCCCATCCTACTGCCATTCTCAGATCTTCGGTACTGTATCACCAAAAGCATGTTACAGAAGCCCTTGGCAAGTTGTTTGATCAAAACCAAGACGGACTGACTCAACGTCATGCGTTAGATCAGTTTTTCCATCGCATCCGGCTATTGTGGTCTACCCGATTTTCCCGATGGGAAAAACCCACTGTCAAAAGTGAACATGATTATATTATTGGATTTTTTCGCGAAACACTTCATAAGGCGATGGATGAATTTTCTAAAAAAGTAAACAAAGTCGTCAAACACCTCTCTTACAAACAGCAGATCCAATCAAACCTTATTGACGGCTGGCAAGTCAAAAAACCATTAATTACCCTTGGTAGTTGGGTGGGTGGTGATATGGATGGAAATCCTTTTGTAACACCTGAAGTATTTTCCAAAGTTCTGGACGATTTTCATCAAACTATTCTAAGAATTTACCATCAGGACCTCTCTACATTAAGTGCACAGTTTAGTTACGACGGTTCTCAACTTAAAGAAACACCCACATTTAAGACACTAAAGTCTAATATAATTCGCCACGATCTTCCAAGATTTAAACAGGCAAATGAGCCGCTAAAAGATGTACAAAAATTACTCCGGCAAGAACCTTACCGATTTAAGTTAGGTTTGATGGCACAGCGACTAAGGGCCATGATTCACCAAAATCCAAACCAATATCAGTCGTTGGAGTCAGATTTTCTGAATCCTACCAGCTCTATTGGATATGAGACCGTATCAGAATTTCTAGACGATATTGATCAAGTCATTCAGTCTCTACAAAGCCAGCAAAAAAATTCAGCCGCCAGGCGCATCGAGCGATTTAAACAAAAAGTATTAGCGTTAGGATTTCATTTTGCCTCGGTGGATCTCCGGGAGGATTCTGAAAATATTGCCAAAGCAGCCACACAAGTCCTCATATCTTCCGGGCATAAAACATTACAGAAAGGTTCTTCAGACCTTAAAAACCAGAAGGCAGATATAACATTGCTGGAAAAAGAAATTCTGGATCCAAAACTTGCCGATGTTCAACCTTTTCTGAATAAAGGCATTCTAATGGAAGAAAGCGCCGATCCTAAAAGCCAAAAATGGGCCACTGCACGCCTATTTGGAATGCTAAGAACCGTTCGTCGCTCACACCAAGTAATTGGAGAGAATTCCAGCAAAAACTTGATTATTTCCATGACCCATTCCCTGAAAGATGTGCTGAATGCCCAGCTACTCCTAAAAACCCAAAAACTTTTTTATCCGATAGCAGGTGGGCAATATCGAAGTCAAATGGATATTGTGCCACTATTTGAAACCATTGATGATTTACAAAACGCCCCCAAAGTTTTTGAAGCCATGCTAAACAATCCGGCTTACCAGAAACAGCTGCAGGCAAGAGACAACCATCAATTGATCATGCTGGGATATTCAGACAGTAACAAGTCTGGCGGCTATTTCACCAGCAACTGGTCAGTATATCAGGCGCAAAAACAGCTATTAGATATTGCCAAGCGCCATGGCATCACCCTCAAGTTTTTCCATGGTCGTGGCGGAAATTTGGGCCGTGGCGGCGGGCCAGCCAAACGAGCCATTGCCTCACTACCTGATGGATCTTGTAGACAGGGCATTGATGTCACAGAGCAGGGGGAGGTTTTATCCCGGTATTACAATACCCTTGAAACCGCTTTACCTCACTTTGCCAATTTATTTATGGCGCCGCTGGAAAAAAATATATCGAAGCCGGTAATGCCGGCCCAAAACTGGGAGCAAGCCGCTTCAACCGTATCATCAGCCAGCTACCAAAAATACCGGCAACTGGTGGAACACCCGGATTTTCTGATGTACTTTGACAGCGTCACCCCGCGTGAAGTAGAGCTGTTAAACATTGGATCCCGCCCCCAAAAGCGCCGATCTGCAGCATCCATTAATGACTTGAGAGCAATTCCCTGGGTATTCAGATGGTACCAGTCCCGGCAAATTCTACCAGGGTGGTATGGCTTGGGGTCAGGATTTAAAGAATACACGCACTTAAACTCTGCCAACCAGAACACAAAATCATCACCTTCATTAGAAACCCTGCAACAGATGTACCGTGAATGGCCAGCCTTTAAAAGCTGGATTGAGAATACCGAAATAGCATTACGACAAACAGATCTAAACATTGCCCAATACTACTGCTCATTGGCCCCCGACAAAGCCAAGGCGTTAACCCTGCTAAAAAATATTCAACAAGAATATGAATTAACCAAGGGGTTTGTAGAAAAAATTACCGGCCACCCTCTTCTTGAGGGTCGGGACGATGTTCAGTTAAAACGAACCATAGACCTGAAAGAGCCTTACCTAGACGCATTGAATTACATTCAGGTAAAACTAATTAATGAATACCGGAATTTTCGGGAGCAAGACCCGAAGACAATCCATGAGAAAGAGCAGCTTGCACGATATGAACGAGCCTTGGTCTCCAGCATTGAAGGCATCGCTACCGGGCTGGGAACTGTTGGATAATACTCGGCAGAATTACTCAGAAGTCTTTAACGGTATGGATCTGCCGATGAAACCGAAGGTTCATTAGACCCTGGTGCCTGCTTTTCCTGGGATTGATTCTCAACTTGTAAGGCAACAGGTTGAACCGAATAGGTCATGCCAGGCTGCCAACCCAGGAATCCCAACCCCATCAGGAACGCGCCTAAGTTGTTTTTACCGTCCTTTTTTTTTTGGAATGCAACGGACTTGGGCATTAAACTGCGCTTTGGAGTGGGGGACCCTTTGCGGGCATCAATATATTGTTCACGAAGATAGCTGAAATTGTCCCAGAATCCGGCGTAAGATACATCCCGCATGGCTTGGCGGAATTCTTCCGTATCAATCCAAAACTTGTCCGGGAACGGAAGTACTTCGAACATCAACTCAAAATCAATCAGGTCTTTGCGAACCAGCATGCCGGCAAACTCATAAAATTCGCCAATTTTAGCAATACGAGGCAAAGACTGATAGTAAAAGTTTAATGGGTTCAGCTGGGTTTCCACCATTTGTTCTTTCCATTTACGCAAGTCCTGCTCATAGAGGTCAAAAATATTGTTATCACAAATCTCGCGGAAGTCATCCAGCACCTCTTTCAGGGTACTAAGATTGCTGGAACGCTTGTAGGCCTTTAGGTTATCCATGGCCACCACAAACGACCCTAAAAACATAAGGGTAATGGTTCCTTGGAAAATCAGCCCTAAAGTGGGTTGGTCTATGGATATCACGGGTAGTTACTCATATCTGGACATACACACAGAGGAATCTGTGCTGTTTGGATTGTAGCTGTATTTCTATAAACCAGCTAGCCCGATGGACTGTAATTTGCCACAAATCCTTATTTTAGGGGAGAAAGCACATTTTTTTATGGCTGGCGTTTATACAATATATCTACACAAACATCCCCTCTGCTTTTTATCCTGTAGGCTTTGTCTTTTATCATCATGAATTTTTTGTATTCTGCCCGATATCCTAATGTGCCATTGGTTTCTCCCAACTTTGGCAGACATGCGGCTGCGAATGAACAGCCGACCAATGAAGGGGAATTAGCCGATCAGGACAATTTCGGGTTTATTCGGCAGAAATCCCGTGTGCAGAGCAGCCATGAAACCACGTTAGATACTTTTGTGCCCAACTGGCAAAAATTGAAACGCCTGACTTGCCAGTTAGCTGAAAAGAATTCCTCGCAGGATCGTACGGGAGTGAATGATATCAAAAGGCTGGCAAATACAACGGATGAACAACTTCATCAGCTAATCTTTAAGGATGAATTGACCGGCCTGAGAAACCGGCGCTGTTGCTTTCGAGATTTAAAAAAAAACCTGAGCAAAGCCAATGAAAGTGGACAGCCGTTTACACTGGTAAACATAGACAGTGACGGCTTAAAAAAGGTAAACGATACGTTTGGTCACGGGGTGGGAGATGATTACATTCGGGTGATTGCAGAAACAATGAGAAACACGCTACCCAAAAATGCAACCGCCTACCGTTTGGGAGGCGATGAATTCGTTCTACTGCTTGAAAATAGCCCGGCAGAAGAAGCCGCAACGACCTTAAAAGCTATTTTGAATAAGATGCCGCTTCTATTTAAGCCTGTGGATGCAGACGGAAAGCCATTAGCAGCTTCACCCGTATTTTCCCACCCCGAAGCACCGGAAATAGATAAGATCTTGCAAAAGCCCAAAATTCAGCTCAGTGCAGGTCTATTCACATACCACCCAAACAAGCATCAAACCGTTCTTAAGGACGCGGATACGCTCATCGCCATTTCAGACAAAGCAATGTATCATATTAAAAACAATGACGGAAACGGCATTGCCCAAGCAACACTAACGGCAAATACTCAAAGGACAGATAACCCTGCAGACGCCTTAGACTTTAAGACGATTTATAAGGCTCCGGCCAGGTTTAATCCAAACGGCACACCAGCTCTTACGGATACTCTTATTATCAATCCAGCTGCCTTGACAGGTGAGCGTGTAAATGTGAAAGTACCCCAAGATAGATCAGAATAATTGAAGTTAAGTCTTACCTAAAAGCGATTATGATTATTTTTACCTCAACCCATCCACACCACCATCATCATCGGCATTCCTGCCGGGTGGCTTTTGTCTTGGGTTAAGGTTTCATCAACCAAGTTTCAAATGGCCGCTCTGCAAACAACACATTGCACAGCGGCTATTTTTTTCGTCTGTTTTATGATAACGCTCCTCTCAATCTGAAAAAGGAATCCAGTTCATGTCCTCTCCACAATCCAATACCCCCTCCCCACTCATTAAAATGGTGATTCCCAAAGGCCGACTGCAGGAAAAAGTCATCGCACTTCTTAAACAAATCGGCGTGAAACTCACATTCAACGATCGTTCTTACCGGCCCATGGTCTCTGATCCGGTATTGACTGTAAAGCTGTTGAAAGCCCAAAACATACCGGCTCTTATTTCTTTAGGCCGTCACGACTGTGGTTTTACCGGCCACGATTGGGTGCTGGAAAGCAAAGAAGATCAACCAGAACCCCTGGAATCCCTGTTGGATTTGGGATTTAACAAAGTGCGAATTGTGGCGGCGGTGCCAGAAGATATTTTGGAAAATGGCCAGTTACCTGATCGAAAAATGGTTGTGGCGACTGAATATCCCAATTTAGCCAAAAGCTATTTAGAGAAAAAAGGGGTTCAGTCCGTCATCATCAAAACCTACGGCGCCACCGAGGCTTTGCCGCCGGAAGACGCCGATATGATTGTAGATAATACCTCCACCGGCAACACGCTGCGGATGAACCGGTTGGCCATTATTGATACCCTGTTAAACTCCACCACTCACTTTATCTGTAGTAAGCAGGCACTGAGCAATCCCGCCAAGAAAGAAAAGCTGACCCAGATGACCATGCTGATGCAAAGTACGCTGAACGCCCAGGAAAAAGTGCTGCTAGAAATGAACGTTCCCTCCGATCGGATTGACGCTTTAGTCACGGGCTTACCAGCCATGAAATCCCCCACCATTGCCCAGCTCCACGGTGGAGACGGTTTTGCAGTTAAAACCGCCGTGGCGGCCAAAGACGTCCCCAACCTGATTCCGCAGCTGTTAGAAATAGGCGCCAGGGATATCCTGGAATATCGCTTAGAGAAACTCGTACCCTAGAAATGAGCGCCTGAATCCTATGACCACAACGTCTTCTCAACCCGCCATTCAACCCCGTAAGACCGTCCAGCAAATGACGGCTTATAAGCCACCATTGGAAGATCGCCGGGGGAAAATTCGGCTGGACTTTAATGAAAACACAACAGGTTTTCCACAAGCCTACCAGGGTTTAGACTCGGAGTTTATGACCACCTACCCGGAGTATCAAGTGTTTACCCGGCAACTGGCAGATTATTTCGGTGTGCCGGAAGATTGGATTCTGCTGACCAACGGCAGTGACGAAGGTCTGTTTGTGATTCCGTTTACCTTTATTGAGCCGGGCCAGGACACCACAGTAATTTCTTCTCCTACCTTTGCCTTGATTCCTCACTATTTGGAGTTGGTACAAAGCAACATTACAGCAGTTCCTACTCTGTCGGATCTGTCCTTTGATACCGAGGGCACTGAAAATGCCCTCAAAAACGGCGCCAAATTAGCAATTTTTGCCTCGCCGGATAATCCCACCGGCTCTGTGTTACCAATAGATCAAGTAGAGAATTGGTGTAAGCAGTTTCCCAACACATTATTCGTGATGGATGAAGCCTATGCTGGGTATGTTGACCAAACCGCCCTACCGTTGGTTCATCGCTACCCTAATCTGATGGTGACTCGCAGCTTCTCCAAAGTATGGGGAATGGCCGGCTTACGCCTTGGTGTTGTGGTTGCTCATCCAAAACTGGTGGATGCCATGAAACGTGTCCGATCCCCCTACAGTGTTAACGCTCTGTCAATCTCTATTGGAACAGATCTGTTGAGCCAGGCGGAAGCCGTTAAGACGTCTGCCAAAGAGACAATGAAACGCAAGGCGGATACTGTGAGCCGACTGCAAGAGATGGGGTATCAAATTGTGGCAGGTCATGCCAATTTCTTTTTACTGAAAATGGGTATTTTCGCCAAAACGTTTTCTCAATACGGCTTTGAGCAGGGTGTTCTGATTCGAGATCGATCGAGTATGCCCAAATTGGAAGGCATGGTCCGGGTATCTGTTGGCACAGAAGCTGAGATGAACAAGTTTCTTGAGGTACTCACCTCCTTCCGGCAGTCTCAAGTCCTCCTGTTTGATATGGACGGTACCCTCATCGACACCTCCAAAAGCTTTGACGCTACAGTTGCCTACCTGGTGGATCATTATTCCGGCAAGCCGTTAGAGCCCAATGAACTCGATAATTTACGTGCCGAAGGTGGGTTTAATGACGATTGGGATTCCACTGTCGAGCTCTTACGCCGTCGAGGCGTCACAAAGACTTACCAGGATATTGAACCCCTGGCGTTAAAAACTTATCTATCCCTTGCTTCTGACCATGAATCCTGGTTGTTGGATCCAACCTTACTGACCCGCCTGGGTAAAAAATACACCTTAGCTGTTGCCACGGGGCGCTTTCGGCCTGAATACGATCCCGTGTGGAAAGAGGAGATGGACCCACTATTTACCCAAGTCTTCTGCCAAAGTGATGTGCCGGAGGCAAAGCGAAAACCTGCGCCGGATCTGTTGCAAGCTGCCATGACCTCTGTTAATGCTACCGGAGGCATTTATGTTGGTAACTCTGTGGATGATATGACGGCAGCCCAAGGTGCTGGTTTAATTCCTGTTGGTGTGACCACCACCCATGACGCCGAAACCTTAAAGAACGCTGGTGCTCAGATTGTGTTAAACCATTTGAGTGAACTGGAAAATTTGCTGTGTTAACCCCCGAATAAAAAGAGGACGCCTTATGACCACCCCGCGCGTCGCCACCATCAGCCGCGACACCAAAGAAACGCAAATCACCCTTACCCTGAACCTAGACGAACCGTTTGAGCCAGATATTCAGACGGGCTTACCCTTCTTCGATCATATGCTTACTGCATTTGCCACCCACGGTCGCTTTGGCCTACGGGTAAAAGCTGTTGGTGATATTGAAGTTGACCCGCACCATTTGATTGAAGATACCGGCATAGTCCTGGGCCAGGCGATTCGCGAAGCTTTGGACGGCTACAAAGGCATTCAACGGGCCGGATGCTTCGCTTTCCCCATGGACGGCACCCTCTCTGTGGCAGCTCTGGATTTGTGCGGGCGGCCCAACTTGGTGTGGAACATGCGGTTTGGCAACTTCACCATTGGGAACTTAGATCCCAACCTCTTCCGCGAGTTTTACAAAGGCTTGGCAGACGGTATGCGGGGAACCTTGCACTTCCACGTCCCGTGTCAGGACAACGATCATCACTTGGTGGAATCTACCTTTAAATCCTTTGGCCGAGCGCTGCGAGAAGCGGTTGTCCCCATTGGTTCACAAAGCGCCCTTAGTACCAAAGGCATGTTGGAAGCCTAGCCGTGATCGATTTGGTGGATTACGGCGGCGGCAACATTGGCAGTATTCAGCGCTGCCTGGAACGCTTGCAAATTCCGTATCAAATGACGGATGGAAACGCCTTGCCCTCAGGAGATCGCCCTCTGGTTTTTCCTGGCGTTGGCGCATTTGGCGCCTCGATTAATCACCTCACCCAAAGTGGATTGCTACCTCGGTTAAAATCGATTGTTCAAAGTGGCACACCCTATTTGGGTATTTGTATTGGCTTACAAGTGTTGTTTGACAGCAGCGAAGAAGCAGAAGGACTTAAAGGGCTGGGCGTAATTCCAGGGAAAGTGGTTAAATTTGATGCCAAGAAGGTTTCCAAGATTCCACAGATAGGTTGGAATCACATTGCACCACCCACCAACTCAACCTTTACTGAAGAACCGACTGGGCATGTGTATTTCGTGAACTCTTTTCATCCGTCACCGGAAGATCCAGCCATGGTGCTGTATGAAGCGAATTACTCCGGTCAGTTTTGTGCCGCCGTTAAACACCAAAACATCACCGCCTTTCAGTTTCACCCGGAAAAAAGCGGTCCGTTTGGTCACCAGTTAATTCAGAGGTGGCACAATAATTATGCTCTCTAAACGAATTATTCCATGTTTAGATGTCGCCAACGGGCGGACGGTTAAAGGCGTCAACTTTCAGAATCTACGAGATGTGGGCGATCCGGTAGAACTGGCCAAAGCTTACCAAGATCAAGGTGCTGACGAATTAATCTTTCTGGACATCTCTGCGTCTTCTGAAGGCCGAGAGACCATGATTACCTGGGTAGAACAGGTCGCCAGAGAATTAATGATTCCCTTTACCGTTGGCGGAGGCGTTTCAACCCTTGAACATGCCAAGCGGCTACTCGATGCGGGCGCCGATAAAGTGTCGATGAACACTGCTGCCGTGAACCGGCCAGAGCTTTTGACGGAAGTTGCTGAGGCCTACGGCTCCCAATGCTGTGTGCTGGCAGTAGATGCCAAACGAAAACAAGACGGTGAAGGCTGGGAAGTCCTAATCCATGGTGGCAAGACCTATACCGGTAAAGATGCAGTGGCGTGGGGCAAAGAAGCCGTGAAACTTGGTGCCGGAGAGATTCTCCTGACCTCCTGGGATCGTGATGGTACCCATGCAGGGTTTGATCTACCATTGACCCGAGCATTTTCCCAGGCGCTGCTGGTACCTGTCATTGCCTCTGGTGGGGCCAACGGCCCACAAAGTTTTGTAGAGGTGTTTACCGACGGATTGGCCGACGCCGCCCTGGCGGCGAGTATCTTTCATGACGGTCAGTGGACCGTGGACAAATTAAAACACGCGATTGTTGAGCTTTCAGAATTTGACCAGGCAGAAAAAGGAATCCCTATTCGGCTATGATTATCCCCAGCATTGATTTAATGGACGGAAAAGCAGTTCAACTACGCCAAGGGAAGGACCATGTCCTGACCGCAGACAAAGACCCTATTGAGCTGGCCAAGGAATTTAACCGGTACGGAGAAATTGGGGTTATTGACTTGGATGCCGCAATGGGCAAAGGCGATAACCTGGCGCTGATTCAGGAGATTTGCAAAGTTGCCGATGTTCGAGCCGGTGGTGGTATCCGGGATAAAAAGCGAGCGGATGCCTTATTAAGAGCCGGGGCCAAATGGATCATCATTGGCACGGCCGCCACACCAGAGTTTTTGCAAGAACTGCCCAAAGAGCGGGTTATGGTAGCCATTGATCATCACCAAGGCAAGGTGGTGGATCAGGGCTGGACAAATCAGACGGATGAAGATTTTAAAGCCCGCGCCCAGAGACTGGCTCCATACTGCGGCAGCTTTTTATGCACCTTTGTGGCGGAAGAAGGCACGATGAAGGGAATGGATTTGGAGTCTCTCAAACAGCTCAAAACAGAGATTCCGTTACCCATTACGGTAGCAGGTGGCGTGGCGTCTACTGAAGAAGCCATTACAATCTCTCAACTGGGTCTGGATGTTCAGGTGGGGATGGCGCTCTACACCGGTAAGTTGGATTTGGCCGATGCTTATGTGGGCAGCCTGGACTTTGAAAAATGTCCACAAATCCCCACCATTGTGCAAGACACCAGTGGCGAAGTACTAATGCTAGCCTACAGCACACCAGACTCATTGAAACAGGCGCTGAAGGACGGAAAAGGAATTTATTTCAGCCGATCCCGCAATGAAATTTGGCATAAAGGTGAAACGTCCGGCCACACGCAGGCCTTACTCTCCTGCAGAACAGATTGTGATCGAGATACGTTGTTGTTCCAAGTCGAACAAACCGGCCCTGCCTGTCATACCAAAAGCTATAGTTGTTTTGGCCAAGGGTATGGTGGCCGACAGTTTACTCTGCCAGTACTCTACAACATTTTGCAGGGCCGTAAATCCAACCTGCCAGAAGGATCTTTTACCGCCAAATTGTTTAAAGACCGAGAATTTTTGGTGCGTAAAATTATGGAAGAAGCCCATGAAGCGACTTTGGCCAAAAACAAACGGGAACTCACTTGGGAAATTGCCGACGCGATTTTCTTTTTAAGTGTTCTGGGTGTAGATGAGGGGTTACAGTGGTCCGACATCGAGGCTGAGCTTGGAGGGCGACACCGGTGAGCCTGAACCTGCCCATTTATGAAAGTGAACAGGCTTTAGAGAAGCTTTCGGCCCTTCACGCACCCAGGCAAGCGCTGGACTCAGAAGTGAGCGCCACGGTTAGCAATGTTATTGCAGCAGTCAGAGACAAGGGTGATACAGCGTTGAAGGAATTTACCCAAAAGTTTAGTAAGGAAGTGCCAGAATCCTTCCTATTAACGAAGAGTCAAATTCAACAGGCGATTGACTCTGTGTCACCTGAAGCCAAACAGGTGATTGATGCTGCAGCAGAAAATATTCGGATATTTGCTGAGGCGACCCTTGCCGCCATTCAACCGGTACATTTAAACCGGCAGGGCTTTGAAGTTGGACTGGATTGGAAGCCAGTGGAGCGCGTTGGTTGCTATGTCCCCGGTGGTCGGTATCCACTACCGTCTACGGCCTTGATGACAGCCATTACCGCCCATGTAGCAGGTGTGCCAAATATTAGCCTGACTTGCCCTGCCCTTAAAAATGAAGTAATTTACGCAGGCTCCAAAGCGGGTGTCAGCCGGTTTTATCAACTCGGCGGCGCTCAGGCCGTTGCAGCTTTGGCCTACGGTACTGAAAGCGTACCCAAGGTAGATAAGATTTTTGGCC
>JAHQWC010000133.1 GCA_019634025.1 Vampirovibrio sp. | reverse complement strand
GTACGTTTTTAGCCATGAGTGATGGATACAACTGATAGGACGGGAAGTAATCATATTCTACGGCACAGGCAGGTCGAAGAATTTCGGCATGTTCTAAGCCCGGCAGAGTGCGGATCATTTCTACCTGGACTTCATAAGGTAGACATGTTGAAAAGCCTTGGAGATACATTTCGTAAGTATCCCGACCTTCAGGTTCGATGAACAGGTGGTGGCTATCCTTGTCCTCAAACCGGGTGACTTTGTCCTCGATAGATGGGCAGTAGCGGGGACCGAGATCGGCTTCCATTAATCCCATCATCATGGGAGACCGATGGATATTGTCATTGATGATTTTGTGGGTGCTTGGATTCGTTCGAGTAAGGTAACACGGCATCTGTTCTCGGATTGGGCGATCTGGTAGAAAAGAGAAGAAACGGAGGGTATCGTCTCCAGGGTGAACTTCCAGTCCTTCTAAATCCAGTGTTCGACGGTCTAATCTTGGCGGAGTACCGGTTTTTAGCCTTCCCGTGGTAAAGCCTAAGTTTATAAGGTCCGCGGTAATGCCGGTAGAGGCAGATTCGCCGGGCCGTCCACCGCCCATGCTTTTTTCACCCACCCAAAGTCGGCCATTCATAAACGTACCCGTGGTGATCACCAGTGCCTTGGCATTGTAGAGGATGCCTAAGTTATCTTCGACGCCAACAAAAGCTTTGGTTACTGGATTCGTGTGAAGCCGGATTACCGAAGTTTGACGAAGGCGAATATTGGGTTCAGACTCTACCAGTTTCCGGCAAAACGTGCGGTATTCTGCTTTATCCGACTGTGCCCGAAGTGCTCTGACGGCTGGGCCTTTACTCACGTTCAGGGTCTTCATCTGAAGATAGGTCGCATCAGCGCAAATACCCATTACGCCACCTAGTGCATCTACCTCCCGGACCAACTGGCTTTTGGCGGGTCCGCCAATGGCGGGGTTACAGCTCATTTGGCCGATGGTATCCAGATTCATGGTGAGGAGTAGCGTATTGCAGCCTAATTTGGCAGCGGCCATGGCTGCTTCAATGCCGCCGTGTCCGGCGCCAATGACGATAACGTCTGCGTGTTCTGTATAGGTGGGAGTGGTGTTCATAGGAAGGTATTGTAGTAAAAACCAGTCTGATTCCCAATTGCCCGATATGGTTTTATGCGTCAGAAGATTCTAATACTGGCCGATTGAGGCTGTATGAATGGCCGCGGAAATAGGCGACGGTTTTGCCTTGTTGATTGGTGATTTCCACATCGTACAATCCGGTTTTACTAGCTTTGTAGGCTTCTTGGGCAACTGCCGTGAGGGTATCGCCTAGGTTTACCGGGCGGCTGAAGGTGATGGTGCAAGTGTGAGCGACATTGGCGACGTTGTGGGAATTGCATGCGTAGGCAAAGGCCGTGTCTGCCAGGAGGAAAGTAACCCCACCGTGGCCAAAATTGTGGCCGCTGAGCATAGTGGGTTTAATTTCCATATGGAGTTTGGCATAGCCGGGGGCAAGGCCGTCGACCACGATGCCCATATGCTGAGCAGCCTGGTCTCGATTGTACATTTGTTGGCCGCATGCGGTGGCAAGATCTTGGTTGGTTTGTGAAGCTTTTGTTTCGGATGTCATAGTGTTTGCCTTGTTTTGAGTGTCCCAAAATGTCTCATTAAAAAAACGGTAAAAGTGGGACATGGGGGTAAGATGCTTTTGGTGTTTGAGGTTTAGCGATTAACTAAACGCCCTATGTCCCAGATTTAGGGCATGGTTTTTAGCGTGATATGTATGGAAGTATTTTATTATCATACACTTTAGTGTAGGTAGCTTTAATAAGGATGCAACTGAAATTAGCAAATGGAACGTTCGTGTTTATTTTAATGACGAATAAGTATTGAAGAGTATTTAGTCGTGCATATTCGATTCTCTGATGTAAAAACGCATAAAAGGTCACTAGTACCAACCGTATGTACCGAAGATGGGAAGTTGCTGCGACTATCCTTTCTCTCAGAGAGGGAGAAAGAAACAGCTGATAGAGTTACTAGGCGAGGGTTCGCCTTGGATAGATTAAGTTATCCAGATGAAACAATTAGTCAATCTGCTGCTGGTGTATTGGTAGAAAAAAATAAACATCGACGCACTAAAAGCGAACTATAATAGTTTTACTTTTTAATGGAGTTAGTATGAAACGGTTTCCTCGAAAGTTATTTTGGTTTTTGGCAGTGTTTATTGTTGTCGACCTCATTGGTGCGGTTATTTTTATGGGGTGGGTGTGGCAGTCTTCGGATACACAGCGGGATAAGGAGCGGATTAAGCGGTTGGTTCGGATTGAGGTGGATGTGACGGATTATTATCGAGAAAAGCAGACGTTGCCGGTATCGTTGTATACGTTGTATGAAGATAAGACACCGACTTGGCTCAAGGCGCATCTTGGAGATCCGGAGACGGGAGATCTGCTGGAGTACCATCATGCCGGAGAAACGGTGTATAAGTTGTGTGCCAAATTTGATGAAGAGACACCGGAAGCGTCTGAAGAGATGCGGCACGAAAAGTGGCAACACGGGGAAGGGCAGCATTGTTTTATTCGGGTGGTGACTCAGGGGTTGTAGAGGTTGTTTGATATTAATGGGTCCTAGAGAGCTGAGATTCCTTGAGCAGAGTATTCAATGCTGTTAGGTCCCTTATGGGTGCTAAACAGCGGGGGCCAAAGCAGGGGCGCAGTTCTGGGGTAGAGGCCTCTGAGGTGTATTTGAGAAGTTTGCCGGGATAGAACGTCTTTTTGGCAGCCTCCGTTAGCTCTGGAGAGTCTCCGACGATCTCTAGTTTTAAGGGTGGGTTCAGGTATTGATGGATGGCTAGACCAAAAGCGGCGACAAAGCCTCCGCGGCCTTCGGTCTCTAACGTGAGAGAAGGAAGGGCGCGTTTGAGGGAGGTATTGTAGATGTCTTTTTCGGTGAGGGTGTACAGGCTGTTGAGCACTTGCAGCATGATGGAATTAGCACTGGAAGAAGGACTATCGTCCAGGAGCTTACGGCGGAATTTGAGGAGGCCGACGGCGTTGGAATCCATTTTGGTGTCAAAGAATCCACCAACTTCTTTGTCTTCAAATCCAGTTAAAACCAAATTGGTGATGTCTTCGGCTGTTTCTAAATAACGGGTTTCGCCAGAGACCATATAGGCTTTTAAGTTCGCCTTCGCCAACCAAGTGTAATCTTCCAAGACGCCGGGGATACCGTGAGTGTGTAAAACTGCCTGATTCGGCTGGTAAAATAACTCTAGGATTCGATCCAGGCTCTTTAGGGCAAAAGCTTGGGCATCAGATAGATCTAATAGCATGGCGGCTTCCAGGTAGCCGCAGATCATCATGCCATTCCAGTTGGTGTAGAGGGTGTCATCGATAAACGGGATGGGTCGTTTTAATCGCTCTGCCAGCATTTTTTCTTTGACTTGGGTCAGTAGCTTTTGTTCATTAGCATCCAAGGAGGCTTTGATCCATAAAACATTTCGGCCCGGGCGTTCGTGCATATCGCCACCGGAGGTGAGGTCATAATATCGGAGGACCAGCTCGATTTCTGCCGAGGTTAGTATGGCCTTAACTTCGTCTATCGTCCAAGTGAAGTGATCGCCGTCGTCTTCCAGGTTGATATCGGCATCTTGGGAAGCATAAAACCCGCCTTGCGTTTGATCGCTGAGGTCTCGATTGACCCAGGCGATAGTGCTTAGAACGGTTTCTCTTGCCAGGTTTTTGAAACGTTCATCTTTAGTTTGCCGGGCGGCTTGGGCATAGACCGTTAGCGCTTCAGCATTGTCGTAAGCCATTTTCTCAAAGTGAGGCACATGCCATTCGGCGTCTACAGAGTATCGGTGGAATCCACCGGCAATTTGGTCATAAATACCGCCTTGAGCCATGGCGGTAAGAACCTTTTCAATCATTTCAAGGTTTTGGGTATCTGGCTCTTGGGCTTCCAGAGTAATCAGGAATTCTAGCGTGCTGAAGTGAGGAAATTTGGGTTGCTGGCCAAATCCGTGATGGTATCGGTCATAACTTTGCCGGATAGATTGGAGAATGCCCTGGTAAACTTGGGGTGTAATTTCCTGAGCGTCATTTGAGAGAGCATTTTGGAGGGCCTGAGTTCGATTTTGGTTGTGTTCTGCCGCCATGACGTCGGTGAGCATCTGATCGTCGGTAAAGATCTCGGCTTTTTTTGCATGATAGACCTCTGCAATCCGGGTGAGGAGAGCTTTCATGGTATGGGGCGGGAAATAGGTACCGCCATGGATTAAGCGACCGTCATAGGTGAGAAAGCCGGTGAGAGGCCATCCGCCTTGACCGGAAAGGGACATGACAGCCTGCTGGTAGCGGGCGTCAATATCTGGGCGTTGATCCCGGTCGACTTTGACGGCAATGTAGTTATCGTTGATGAGTTCGGCGATTTCCGGATCTTCATAGGATTCACGGTCAATGACATGGCACCAATGGCACCAGACGGCGCCAATGTCTAGAAGAAGGGGACGATCCAACTCTTTTGCTTTGGCAAAAGCTTCTTCACCAAATTCGTACCAATCAATGGGTTGGTGAGCAGCACTTCGCAGGTAACTGCTTTGGGCTTCAGCCAGTCTAGACATGGTTTTATTCCTCATTCCTCAATCAAGATGACACTAACCGGGCAAGCTTTGGCGGCCTCCCGGCAGGCAGGCTCGTGGCCCAAAACGTTGGTATTATCAGCTTCGCATACGTCGTGGACGGTGAAAACTTCAGGGCAGATGGATTCACATACGTTGCAGGAAATGCAGCCGTCGACAATTCGGACTTGCATGGTTCTGTGGCCTTTGTTTTTAGTCGCTTGGTTCTCCTTTATTGTGAGGGAGTGGGAGCGAAAAGTAAAGGAAGTAGGTTAGTTTGGCATCAAAGTGACTAGCTATGGTTGATTGAGATTTCGACTCAAGAGCCGGAATGACAGATTGATTTTGGTAAAGTTGGTGGAAGGCAGGTAAAACCTTTTTACGGAAGGCTATTTCCAGTTACAATAGGGCGTGTTCAGCGAGAGGTTAAAGAAGATGCACTATCCATTATTGCGGTTGCGGCGGATGCGGAAGACGGCGGTGATACGGGATTTGGTGGCAGAGACGCAGGTACCGGTGGAGAAGTTGATTTATCCGGTATTTATCTGCGATCGAACCAATGCCCGGGATGAGGTGTCCTCGATGCCGGGGATTTTTCAGCTATCCATTGACAATGCTTTAATTGAGATTGGTCAGGCTATGGAAGCCGGGGTTCGGGCAGTAATGCTATTTGGGATTCCGGATGAAAAAGATCAGGAAGGCACCAGTGCCTGGTCAGAGAGTGGAATTGTACAGCGGGCGACTCGAAGAATTAAACAACAGTTTGGAGAGGACTTGTTGATCATTACCGACACTTGCTTATGTGAATATATGACCCACGGGCATTGTGGCATTGTGATGCAGGGACAAGTGTTGAATGACCCCAGTGTAGAGATTTTAGCCAGAGTGGCAGTGTCTCAGGCTGAAGCTGGGGCAGATATGGTGGCGCCATCCGATATGATGGATGGCCGGGTGACATGGATTCGGGATGGGCTAGACGATGCTGGGTTTGATGATATTCCCATTATGGCGTATTCGGCCAAGTATTCCAGCGCCTTTTATGGACCGTTTCGCGAGGCAGCGGAGTCGGCCCCGACCTTTGGAGACCGGAAAACGTATCAGATGGATCCCCGGATGCGTCGGCAAGCTGTGGAAGAGGTGGGACAAGACTTAACCGAAGGAGCCGATATTGTCATGGTGAAGCCGGCGTTGGCTTATTTGGATATTATCCGAGAGGTCCGCGAGCAAGTGAATACACCTATTGCTGCTTATAGCGTGTCTGGTGAATATAGTATGGTGAAGGCCGCTGCACAGCAGGGATGGATTGATGAGCAGGCGGTGGTGTTGGAAAGTTTGACAGCTATTCGTAGGGCTGGCGCGGATATGATTATTACCTACCATGCAAAAGAGGCAGCTGGCTGGTTAAAAGCCGCTTTGTAGCTCCTCACTTTTCACCTTGCATTTACGGTATAACCGCCTGAGTTTATTGGTACAAAATTTCTGCAACCAAGCGAGTAATAGGGAGAGGAATTCGTTTGAAGACCGGAAAGGCGTGATAAAGTTTGGTGATTTTTTTAGCCTGCCAACGGTAACGTTGCCAAGGCGGAAACACTCGGACCTTCTCGTATCCCTTACGAAGAAAGTTGAGTTGACGGTTTTCTTGCAGCAACAACTCTTCAGGAGAGCAAAGCCCTCGGGCTAAATGATCCAACTCGTCACGAATCAGGCGCTGGTTTTCCTGCCGGATCCAATCGCCCTTTCGTCGCTGCCGCTTGCCGGACGAAAGATGCCGCATATTTTTTTCTGCCTATCTCCTAAGAATATTGCTGCACATTCTATAACAAAAACGTTCTGCTAGCATGGGTTGTAAATAAAAAACCCTCACAAATTGTGAGGGTGATTTCTCGTTTCTCTCTCTCTTCCCCGTTTATCAATCTTTTTAATAATGCTTATCTGGCTGTCGAGGGTACAAGTTGGCCTGAACAATTTCGCTTTCCAAATCTTGTAATTGAATCAATGGATTGCCGTTTTGATTATCGAAAGCCAGTGCTAAGCGTTGATGGTCATTTATAAATGCAGCGCTTTTGTAATCATAATCAATGTATTCTTTTCCTTGATCGTTCCAAGCAGAAACGGCCTTTTTAAGACCCTGTTGGGTTCCGTAAAAAGAAGTGTTAAAACCGTTTTTATAAAATTCTAAAAATTCGTTGCTAAAAATACTGGTTTCTCGGTCTGCTGCTTCTCCGTATTCTTCGTATGCTATTTTAATGGAGCCATCACCTCGCTCTTCTAAAATAACTTCTGAACCGGTTTCAGCAGCATATTCTGCAAGCGCCGTATCTAGTTCTTTTTTAGAAAAGCTTTGGTCGTATGCATAATCTTTTAAAAATACTTCTGCGTCCCGTTTAAGTTGAGTCATGCTTCGGTTAAATCGTTTTAACCCAAGTGCTGTTGCAAGTTCAGGTTGGTACGCTGTAAATTCATCAAATGCCTTTGCGGCTTCGGCGATATCTGCTTTAACCAGGTAATTTTTATCGCCAGCAAATTCTTTAAACTTGTTTTGCATAAACTTTAAGAACAATGGATGGCTAAAGCTGAATTCGTTGACTTGAAAAGCCGGTGGTTGTGGTGTGGCGGCTGGAGGCGTTAGGGTTTGCACCACAATGGGAGGTTGAGTCCCAAAAGCCATTGTACTGGGAGGCTGGTGAGACGCGGAGCCACTCATGATAAAGCTTGCCAGTGTGTCTTCTGAAAATCCTGGTACTGGTGGCGCACTTTGAAATGTAGAAAAAGCTGGAGATTGTGCATGATTAACCGATGCCTGACCAGTATTTTGCATGGAATATGCAGGTTGATGACTTAATGTCGATGGATTAACTGTTCCCATGACGTTCCCCTTATCAGTCCATCCCCTATTAATTGGTGGACTTATTTCTCCCGGCTATTAAGCTACTAAAGCTTATATAGCTAACGCTTTGTTAGTATCAAACTGTCCCTCTGAATACATAAAAACAAGAGAGGCGCTTTTTGTGCGCTTTTTGTTAATGATTTGAAAAGTTTAGACGAATTTCCTATGCGTCAAGCTTATACATATCCTTGACGCATAGCCAATACAGCAGCTTGGGTTCGGTCATCAACGCAGAGTTTTTGAAGAATACTATGTACGTGGGCTTTTGCCGTTGCTTTGGTAATGCATAGTTTTTCGGCAATGGCTGGGTTAGAGTGGCCATCTACAATGAGCCGTAAGACTTCCATTTCCCTTTCTGTTAGCGGACAGTCGGCGGGAACGCCGGAGCCATTGGCGGCAGTTCCGGCAGAAAAAGGTTGGTTACCTTGAAAGCGGCCCAGAACCATACGAGCCACGGCGGGGTCGAGCCATGCAGCGCCGTCTTTGACGGCCTGAATGGCGGTAATCAGATTCTCGGGGGTAATACCTTTCATACAGTATGCGTCGGCGCCAGCGGCCATGGCGGCAAATACGTCTTGCTCGCTATCTTTAGAGGTGAGCATGATAATGCGGGCGGCAGGAATTTCGGTTTTTATTTTTTGAGTGGCCTCAATCCCATCCATTTCCGGCAGGCCGATGTCCATTAAAATGACATCTGGGCGTAAGTCTTTGGCCAAATCCAGGGCTCGGGCTCCGTCGGAAGCCTCTCCGACCACGGCAACGGTATCTTCTTGTTCTAATAACATCTTGAGACCCATTAAGGTCATTTGATGATCTTCCACCAGTAATATCCGGGTTTTCATAGACTATTCACGCCTTATTCGTTGGTTTAAACAGTTGCCGAAGCAGTTGTTTCATTATATCAGGCAAAGCTACCCGTCGTGCTTAAGGGCAAAAATGGATAAAACTGACCATCCGATGATTATAAGAATCGATGAGGATAATCCGTTTGGTTGGTTTCTTCAGCAAGCTAGTCGTTTTATGATGTTGACATACTAGACGAACTGACTCTTCAGGATCTGTGAAGAATTTACTTAGCATTGAATGATAGGAAGGCTAAATGGGTCATGCCTTTTGACGCTATGAACAATACAGCCGCACCGGATAGCGTATTAGATATTGTGACTTTGCGCAGTGCCATGGCTGACGATGATGAGTTGGTAGCCGAAATACTCACGGTGTTTGTATCAGAAATTCCTGGCATGCTAAACGAACTGAGACAAGCCGCAGATAGTCTGGACAATCAGAAACTGGAGCATGCAGCCCACAGTATTAAGGGAGCTTGTGCTAACATTCGCGCGGAAAAAGCACGACAGCTTGCACTCGATTTTGAGATGGACGCTCGTCAGAATCAGATTAAAGATGTTCCAGCTCAGGTAGCCACTATGGAAGCTGCCATGGAGGAAATACATCAGGCTATTGCTAAAACAATAGACATCCCTTCCTCTTAAGCTTCTTACGATCTAATATTTTCAAGTATTACTATTTTTTTAGGCGCATCAGATACAATGTTGGGTATGAAACACTATTTCCAACAACACTGGATTATCATGACGTTTGTTCTGTTACTGGGAGCATTTGATGCACCAATACATGCAGACGTGACGGTAACAGACCCGGCAGCGCCGATTCAGGTTGAGCTGCAAAATGCACTGGATACCAAAATACATCCGGCAGGAAAGCCCTTTGTCGCGGTTTTAAAAGAGAACTACCGTTTTAACGGAAAAGTGGTGCCGGCATGGACCAAGTTTGAGGGAGAAATTGCAGATTTAAAAACCGGCAGACGCTTTGGCCGGGAAGGCTGGATGTCGCTGAAGGTCAATGCTGTGGTTTTTCCCAACGGCAAACGGCATGACTTTGCCTGGCGGCCGGAAGAATACCAAACAGAGCTAGAGGATGCCGGGAAAAAGACCCGCAAAAAAGAATCAAAACGGAACTTACCTGTGGCTTTATCTCGTGTGGGTGCTACCGTTGGCGCTACTGTTGTAGGTGTGGCGGCATTGCCGGTATCGTTAGGTGTTGGAGCCGCTGTGGCCACCCGACAAGAGTTTAAGGACGATGAAACCCATGACCGAACGGTGGGGCAAAAGGTCAAAAAAGGCTTATGGCGAGGCACAGGGATTCCGGGGTTTTTACACTTTGTGAAAAAATCGCCTAGCCCGCGGTTTGAGGTAGGGCAGATGATTGAACTGCACCTAGGGCCAAGTATGACACAAGAGCTGTTTACGGCAGCACCAAACTTTGAAGGTTAAATAGCCTAGACGACCAAGTGACCACGTACTAGATAACTTCGTTGTTCATCATGTGGTGCAAGTGGGTCGCTTTGGTCAGACGCTTTTCGACCAGATCCCAGTCAATGGAGGCGGTAAACACATCGATATAGGGCGCCCGGCTGGTGCCGAAGTCAATCATGTAGGCATGTTCATACACGTCCATCACCAACAGAGGGTAAACGCCTAATGGAGTGCCGGCATCGTGGGCATCCAGGCCATAGGTGTGGACTTTGCCATCCATAAAGTTAAAGCCCGCCATGGTCCAGCCTCGCATGGATTTTCCAATGGCTTTGAACTCCGCCTCAAAGTTCTTGCGGCCATCAAAGTCTCGGTTAAGATAAAACGCCGTCATGTCACCAGGTTTTTCGGATTTACCCGTCATATTGCTGAAATACAGGTCGTGCAACACTGCGCCGTTAAGGGCATAGCTTTGCTTAAGCTGCAGAGTGCGAACCTGATCGAAGTTACCGGCCTTGGCGTTTTGAGACAGGATTTGTTGGGCGGCGTTGAGTTTTTTGACATATTTATTGTATAGGCCGATGTGTTGCTTTAATTGATTCCAAGAGAGACCCTCAATGGCGCCGTTGAGGTGATCAAAATTTTTGGCCGTAAGCGTTTGTATCACAGAAGACGAAAAGCCACCGGTGCCATCATTCAACTCTGATCTTTTCCAATCGGCTTTTTTGCCGTCTCGGCCACAGGCTTCGGCGATGCTCTTGAGAGACGGGGAGTTGGGGTGGGAAGAGGTCATCGTTTGGGATGTTGGAAAGGAAAGCGAGAATGGGTGAGGCTTCAGAGGCCGCCCAATCAACAATAATGCAAACGCTTGCAAAATGCAACCGTTTGCAT
>JAHQWC010000132.1 GCA_019634025.1 Vampirovibrio sp. | reverse complement strand
TCTAATACATATATATATATAGTTCAGCAAAAAATAAAACGGATATTAGATTTATCGATTGCATTTTTAGGCTTAATTTTTATTATGCCAGCCTTTTCCTTAATCTCTATTGCTATTTTACTTGATTCTCCTGGGCCTATATTTCAAAAAACTTGCCGTATAGGTAAAGGCTTCAAGCCATTTTATATGTACAAATTTAGAACCATGTATGTTGACTCAGAAGAGCTGGTTAATGAGCTTTTGAGTGAAGCTGAAAAACAAAAAAATACGCATAGTAAAATATGTATTCTTCGTAAAGACCCTAGTACTACAAGATTAGGAAAGTTTCTTAGGACATATAGTTTAGAAAATCTTCCACAATTGATAAATGTACTTATTGGAGATATGAGTTTTGTTGGCCCTATACCATTAGTCATTGAGGAGAAAAATTTAATCTCTAAGCTGTATCGTAAGCGTTTTAATGTTTTGCCTGGTATGACAGGTGCGTGGCAAATAGATAGACTAAGTAATTACACATTTGAAGAATTATGTAAATTAGAACTTTTATACGTTTCGCAATGGAATTTATTTCTTGACCTTAGAATAATATTAATGACGATTCCTAAGATTTTATTTAAACAGCTATGATGGATATTAGTTAAGCTCCCTGCGATCCCGCAGCAAGGTCCTTCGCTCCCGTTGGTCACTCGAGGACGACGAGGGAGGCTTTGTGCTTTGAGGTCACCTATTTGCAAGAAGCCTGTTTCAACTGGGTCTGTTAGGCGAGGCATATACCGGAAAGCCAACCGAGAATTCGGACTTTTCTTGTTTTGATGCTCTTAACACCGGTACACAGGGGCTACCCGTCGTCCAAATGTAATAATACAGGTCTGCCTTTCGCTATTTGACGTAATTTATACTGTGCGAGTTTCCCCTGTCTTATGACTAGCTCTCTTGTTCTCCGGCCATAATTAGGTTTTTCTATGCTTGGGTGGCGTTGATTTAATTGCTCGGCAGCAGCAACATGTCTTTTTAGGATAGCGATGCCAATTTTTTGGAAGAACGAAGGGAGTTGATTGGACATTTTGGCTCGGCGCACTTCGGAAATTGGGCGGGTTGAAGGAGCAGAACGAGGATTCATACTTAAGGGGACGCTTTGGTCAGGAACTGGATCCTGTTTACGTTTAACGGGTAGTGTTTCTTCCCCTGGGTATAGAGTAGCACTTGCTCTATGTTCCTGTTCATTAGTCAGGCTCTTTGATAGCCTTTCTCGTCGACCATTTCTGCGGTAAGCATCTATTACATCTGTCTGGAGCGTGCGGTTCGCTACAACGGTGTCAAAGGCTTTTTGGATGTCAGCTCCTTCGAGGGTTACCCCGCGACCAACAGGTATGTCGGGCCACTTTACTGTTGAGAGTTTAAGAGCCGCGGCAGCACATTTTGCGTGAAAGTCTCTGGATAGCTTTGCACGCCAGTTGATACCGGTTCTGTTAAGGCCATAGTCTTCTCTGTGTACAAGACGCCTTATCTGTTGAGTAGGAGGTTGCTGATCCGTTAGGGTTTGCAGCACCTCTATAACACGTCTTTTATTCGTACTTCCTTTACGAGGTTTTGAAGACCTGCTGGAGAACGGTAAGTGATTGTTTTTTGAAATTAACATATACTATATACCTTGGGCCGCCCACATATTTTTAAAAACATGTTCACGCTTAAAATTGATCGGTTCTGAATATTTATTTTGCAGGGTTCCACCTCTGCGAGAATGAAATGGCGAGTAGAACGTTTTGCATTTAAATGTATATCCTGCCTGAGATTCAGGGTGAAAAATCATCACAAAGTTCTCTACCATGCTGATTTTGCTTGTCTCTTTTATAATGACAAGGTTGTCAGGGTAATTTTCAGAGAATGACGAAATGACTATCACCAAAGTTCAGCCGATTATTGGGGGGCATCGGGGGGTGGGGTGTACGGATCATGTGTTTTATGCGAAGTGCCGAAACATCAGTGCGTTGCCGGTGGAGAATACGGTGGCCAGTATAAAGGATGCCTTTGTGAAGGGGGCGGATTATGTGGAGACGGACGCGGTGATGTCTGGGGATAAGGTGGTGTTTGCGTTGCACAACGTGGTGCCGGGGGATCATTTTTTTAAGCACCCTTTTTTCCTGCGGCCCGATAATGCCGATGGATCCCGTAAGTTGTTGAATTTGATGCCGTTTAAGGATATTGCCCTTCTTAAGACGGGGCGGTTGCAAACCGGGTCGGTTTCGACCTTGGCGGAGGTGTTGGGCACGGTGGCGGCGAAGGACCCCAAGACGGCGGACTGGGGGATTAATGTGGAGATTAAGGGCGTGCAGGGATCCGGGCAGCCGTATGAGGTGAATGATTATTTAACACAACTGGCGGAAACTGTGAAAGCCGGGGATGTGCCGGTGAGGCGGGTGTTGTTTTCGTCGTTTAGCTTGGAGAATTTGATCCGGATGTCGTATTTGTTGCCCAATGCGAAATATGGCATGCTGTTTGCCGAGGAAAATAAGCCCCGGGGAATTTATACGGATCATCAGGATGATCCGACTTACCAATATCTACCTTTTGACGAAAAGCACATTGAGTTGGTTTTGGCGGAGTGGCGGGCAAGGGCGAGTGCGAGGGCGCGGCTGGGGTATTTGCACCCGGAGGTAAGGACGGTGACGCCGGAAATGGTGGGTGTGGCGGCAAAAAACGGCTTAGGAGTGAATACGTGGGGGTTGTTTGAGGAGTTGACGACGGATCGGAAGCAGCAGTATCGAGAGTTGGCGGCGTTGTGTGAAGAGAAAGGGGTGAAGCTGACGATGATTACGGATTATGTGGGAGAGATGAAGACGGCGTTGAGTTTGAGTGGGGTTCAGCATTAGGATGTCTGGTTTCTTGCATATATAGAAAATTTGAAAGGCAATTTGTGAAACTGCTGGGTTTTATATGCTAGAAGTGAATTTATCGGGATGGCCAATATGATGCTTGGAATTTCAGGAACTTCTTATAATCAGTGTAATCCAACAACTACCAGCCTAAACTTTGGACGGTATGGGTATATTGCTGCTTGGATTCCTTTGGGTAAAGAGATTCCAGGAGTGAATCGGCGTATTGGTAGAAGTCGGGTGGGTGGTAAAGTAAGGTCAAAGAGGCGCCCGCCTTTTTCCGTACAGCGTGGAACCGGTGCGAATTCGACTACTCGATTTATATATACAACGTCTGATCGGCAACATAGACTTGCGCTTAAGGCAATTAACGCACTAAAAGGTAGGGTTTTGCCTGAAACTGTTGATATTAGATCTGATAGCTTTTTGGGATCATTGTCAACTTTCCTGCGGGCTTTTGAGCAGCGCAAATTAATTGACTTTAAGGAAGGTAAGCTGAAATAGCTTAAAATATATGGTTTAATGTGCCTTATGGATGATGCCAATAAAAACCTAGTGTCCGAAAAGAAGCCGCCTGGTAAGAAGCAGCGGCCGGAAGTTTGGGCGCCGTTGGGGGAGATGCGGGATTATTTTGTGGTGCAGATGGATCAGGATCGGGTGAGTGAGGATAGCCGGGGGCGGCGGGACTGGTAAATATTCGCTTTAGAGTGTGTGGCAATCTTAGATATGGATGGGTTTATATGAGAGGAATAAGGTTTTAGGAGCATCGGATGATTCGCCAGGTTTATGGTCATACGGTTAACTATCTACCTGCTGGAACGCGTTTTTCCAGTAATGACGATGGCTTAGGTGATCTTCGAAAACGTACACAGCCTCATGTTGACGCATTGCGAAGACTTGTTGAAGAACACATTCATGAACCGAGACGTAAAGCACTGCTGGACGAGGCGGATCGTGTTAAAGCAGGTTTAAAGCAATCTCGTGCCTTGTGTGACTCAATGAGAAGAAGGAGTCATTCCCCTGTCGTAAACGCAATACTGGACAGTACAAGAGCCAGAATAGCTCGGAAAATGGCTTTGGTTGATAATGTAATTAAAAAACATAGTCGTTAATATCTGTTTTGACGAGGCTGGCCTAAGGAGGGTTGGAAGCGGCTGGGGAGATGTGGGATTGTTTTGTGATGCAGATGGATTAGGACCGGGTGAGTGAGGATAATCGAGGGCGGCGGGACTGGTAGGGGAGTGATTATCTTTTATGTCCGCCTTCCATGTTCAAGGGCTTTAACGAATGCAAGGCGAGCTTGATGACGTTGACGAGGGCTTCCTGTTCGTAACCCTCTGAATTGATATTCACGTATACGAGAGCCTTGTGGGGTAACAATTCTTGTTTCCACGCTTCTGGGTTCGGCGTTAAAATTTGGACTTTCATGATGAACTTTGGCGATTATGGTTCGGGAATAGCCTTGACGCCCCTTGGACTTAGGCTCTTTGAGTGTGTATGTACCTGTTATAAGATTTTCTCTTCTAAGAAGCGTCTCGAAACGATAATCTGCTGTATATTGGGCGCAATGACTTTTGATGATGCGCCCTGGCTTGGTGGTGAGAAGTAGGCGATGGAAGGCAGGCAGCCATGAAATCATTACAAGGCCTCACAAAGAGAAGAGATTAACCTGAGAGAAATTGGAGTATTAAACCCTCACAAGGTTATTTTAGCAGATGCTTGTTATTGCTGTAAAACTGGCTCTGTTTTGGTGTTTTTGGAAGGTGGATCTGCGTAATATTTTTCCAGGTAGTCTGGAATATCGGGTTGAGGCGTGTTGGTGGTGGCTTCGATGCTTAAGGCGTTGATGGGGTCTGATGAGAGGGTGGGTTGAGAGGCAGGTGTGGTTGATAGGGTGTTGGTTTCAAGGGGTTTTGTGAGAAGTGGGGGAAGTTTTTGGTCTTTGGAGACGACGATGCCTTGGACTTTTTGCTCGTCGACGTATTGCCAGTAGGGTTTGAAGTCTTTGACCACCAGGTTTTGGGTTTTGGTGGGGACTTTGATGGTTCGGTCGGCGTCGCTCTGGCCTTCGATATCAATAACCAGCTTGAGTTTCTCGGGGTTCTCAAAGCAGTGGGCGTCAAAGGTGTAGAGGCCGACGTAGGATTTGTCTTGAAAGCTGATGTAGTGACGACTGGTGAGTTCGCTGATGGCCTCTTTGAAGGGGACCCGGCCGGATTCGATGGGGGTGCAGGCCAGTTTGCCGGAGGCGGTTTGGAGGTCCATTTTGAGGAAGTCTTTTTTGATTTCTTTTTGGCCCATAAAAAACGGCATGAACAACAGCGGGGCGCCTGCGCCCAAACTGGCAACGGTGGCGGCTCCGGCAGCTAAAAATGTGATGGTGTTGGCCACCTTGCTGCCGGTGGTGAGTTTGGGTTTGGGAGAGACGAGCACCTGGACCACGGGCTTTTGGTAGTTGTAGTAGGCGAGGTTTTTGTATTCGTACTCGTCGTCGGTGACTTCGAAGCCTTTTTTCTTGCCGCGTTTTTTACGGCGTTTGAGCACCTTGTCTTCTGATTTTTTGACCTGGTGGTAGGTTTGGGGTGGGGTGAGGATGCTGACATCGAAGAACCGGGAGCTGAAGTTGTAGTTTTGCTGGCGGCGGTTTTTGCCGAACATGTCTGGTTTTTCTCGCAAAAACTGGCTGATGGGATAGGCGATGGTGGGGACATCGGGTAAGAGGTCTGCCGAGGGTTGAGAGGCTTGGGTGAGTGTTGCGCGTGCGGCGGTGAGGAGCCGGATGGCCTTGGAAACTGGGACGGCGCCGCCGACCCCAGCGCCTTTTTCGGTAGCGTTGATGAAGGTGTTGATGCCGACGATTTGGCCGTCATAGTTGAGGAGTGGTCCGCCGGAGTTGCCGGGGTTGATGCTGGCGTCGTGATGGATGGTGCTGCCGTCAAACTTGCCCACCACGCCGGTGGTCAGGGTTTTTTCCAGGATGTCGCGCTCCAGGGGGCTGCCGACGGCGATGACTTGTTCGCCTACCAGGACAACAGGCTCACCGGCAGGTGGGGTGAAAAACGGTAGTGGGGTGATGTCTTGTTCGGCTTGCAGATTTTTGAGGTTGACCCAAATGATGGCGAGGTCGTCTTCGCGGCTGTTTTGGATGACATGGGCCTGTAAGATTTGGCCGGGGCCGAATTTGACCCGGAGGTGGCCGGTGTTCTCACGGACCACGTGGCTGTTGGTGAGGATGAGGCCGTTGTGGTCGAAGGTATCTATCAGGGCGCCGGAGCCGTGGCCGCCGGCGGTGAAGACGGTGACGACGCCGTGCTGGACCTGGTTGAAAATGCTGCCGGCTTTGGACATTTGCCGGGCATGAACGGGAATGACCCATGGGACAGTGCCCATGAGGAGGATGAGGCTGATTGTGATGAGCTTTTGAAGCGCCCGCATCTCACACCCTTTTTGTTCCGTATGAGATAAGGATAGAGGATTGGTGAGGGGAGATCAATGCACGTTTAGCGTTTAAAGCTATGGCTTTACCTTGGGGCCAACTTGAACTTCTTTTCCCTCTCGTTTTACATGCCGGATCCAATATCCTCTTTCTTTTGCCTTACTAATAGCTGAATGGGTATTTCCTTCACTAACCCCTCGTCCAAGGTATTTGCGCTGCCTTCTAACATCTGCAAGAGGTTCATTGGTGGTAACTGAGTTGGGAGTGTCACCATCATATAAAACGACGGCTTTTTTCCACCTTCTTGGGGGCTCAACTTCACTAACGGCAAAATCTAGACCTCTATCATAAAAAGTGGACATGCCAAAGTTTTGAGTGGTAGAGGTTACGAAGTTTATTCTCATTGGTTTTCCCTTTTTACACCCGACTGATTGCCATGTATAAACCCAAGTTGATGATGAAATTGCCCTGAAATGAATTTATGCTGGCAGATCTTCAAGAGAGCCTTGTGTGAAGGCTCTCTTGAAAAATATTAGATATTGATATCAGGTTTTGTGGTGGTGATTATATGAGCCCTTGGATTTGTAATTTCGCGACTTCTGTAATATCAATGTTATCTGGTGAACCCCCATTATTGAGTGCTGCCAAAGCACTGAGATCAGAGGCGTCAAATACATTTTTATCCGCCTTCAATTGCTTTAAATTATTGAATCCATCGATATCTAAATCGCTTAGAGATAATAAGGTGATTTGTTCCAGCCCATAATCTAAGTTATCTAATGCCGAATCTCCTGCCGGTTGGTGAGTTTCAAGCGCAGTGGCCATGGCGTCTTTGAATTGTTGATGGTTTTTGATTGCAAACCCGTGACCCAATAATGTGGTTACTTTATCGACTGAAATAGTCATAGAATGCCCCTCTTCTCATGTCCCCCATTCTCTCAAGCGGTATGCCGCTTATTTGGATCAAAACATGTTTAACGCGTTTGGTGTTATTGCTGTTGGATATACGAGAATAATTGTTTATTGTTGCGAATGGTTTTCTATCGGATTAGGTTGGGTGATACTATTTGTTAGGTGTGAAAGTCCCTCGAAGGACAGCAGCCATAAAGGCTTTTTGGGCCTGGTATAGTTCGTGCTGTTTTACCCTTTGGGCCTGAGGTGAGGTTAATGCTGTTGTATTTGGTGCTGCTTTGCGGGTTGCAAAACTAACTGCTCTTTCAGAGATGGGAACGCCTTTTCCATTCAATATTTGGGTGGTTACCTGCTTGGGCGCCAGCCATGAGCTGAACCAAGGGCTAAGCATAGAGCTAAGAGAGTCGTGACGCATGTGGGAGGTTGCTGTGATAAGTTTTCTTTTGCCGGCTGTTCCAAAGGGTTCTATTAATTGGAAAGTGCCGGGGCGAGACCTTTCTATTGTGCTAGGCGTTAACAGAGGATTGCCGTAAGTTAACCCTGTAAATAGACGCCGGAACTTGACCTGAGTTCGCTTGGGGGGGCTCATCCATCTGCCTATTGAGTTTGAAGCTCGAGAAATTTGAGGAGGAATCATTGTTTTAGAGGCTAATTGATTACAGTACTAGCTTTTTTAAAACATCGGGATTGAAAAAGTTGACTAGATTTTTTGATTCATCAGCAAGGCTTATGAAAAATACTTATTATGGGTAGCACGTTATAGAGATGAGGGGGTTTATATATACAGATCTGAGTAACCAGGGAAGTCTGTGATGATCCAGAATAATCCATGCAGGTTTGGGATGGCGATTAACCGTGGGTTGGATCTTGGCGGGGTAATGGCAAAGTTACAAAATGCTCGGAACGCTATCGGAGTATCTTTGGATCCTTTGATGCCAGTTGAATGGGGTAGACCTGTTCAAAGATATACGACATACACGGGCAAAGATTTGAGACGAGCTAGAAGAAGAGCAAATAGAAATAATGATGCCTTTATGAGTGTTACTGCTAAGGGGAGAGTATGTTTTCATAATCAATTTGTAGATGACTTTATGAATATTGGAAAGAGATATCTTAATTTTCGGCGGAAAAATGGTCGGAAACCTTCTAGAAATAGACGGGCTGGCTTTGGGCCTGGTGTTGATGTTACCAAACAGTTGGAAGCCAGGTAGGTGAGTATATTTTCTTCCCAGTCATTCGTGGGTATATCCCCACCGGGGGGTTGGCTTATGGGGTGGGTTTGTTTTGCGTAGAGTTTAGGGTGTTATTGGATTTTTGATTGATTGAAAGACCCATGATGCCATGTTGTCCCACCTGTATTACCCAAACCGGGCTGTTTCAGGCCTGGCCGTTGCTGTTTGGTTTGTTGCCGGTTGTGTTGCAGCGTTTGCGGCTGATGGGGTTAAGTGGGACCGGTTGGTGGAGGATGGGGCACGAACCAATGGAGTGCAAGCAGACGCTTTAACGCCGGTAGAACTGGCGCATAGCCCCACTGCACCTGAAAAATCTGATCCAGCGGATATTTTTGCGATGCCGGCGATTACGTTGGCGTCTTCTCGTCCGGATGATCACGGACCCATTGGGGTGATGGGAGATCATGTGCATAAAAAAGGCGAGTGGATGCTGTCGTATCGGTATATGCACATGTTTATGAAGGGGCATCGGGATGGGACAGATGAGCTGAGTAATGGGGATGTGCTGCGGCAGTTTATGGTGGTGCCGACGGATATGAAGATGGATATGCATATGGTGGGGGGAATGTATGCGCCTACCAACTGGCTAACCACGATGGTGATGGTGCCGTATACGTTTACGTCGATGGATCACCGGACAAGGACGGGGGTGACGTTTCGGACTCGGTCTGAAGGCTTTGGGGATATTAAGGCGAGCGGTTTGATTCCGGTGTTTGAGAAAGAAGGACAGAAAACCCGGCATAAAGTGTTGCTGAAAGGCGGAGTGAGCTTTCCGACTGGCAGTATTAACCAGCGAGACCGGACGCCTGCCGGGGCGAACCAGCGGTTGCCGTACCCGATGCAATTGGGGTCTGGGACGTATGATTTGATGCCGGGGGTTACCTATACGGGGCAAGCCGAGACCTGGTCTTGGGGGTTGCAAGGTACTGGCGTGATTCGGCTGGGCAAGAATAGCAACCAATACCGGCTGGGGAACCGTGTATCTGTGACGCCGTGGGTGGCCAAGAAGTGGGCAAGCTGGTTGAGCACCTCGGTTCGGTTGAACGGGCAGTCTTGGGGGAATATTACCGGGGCGGATCCGGTGTTGAATCCCAATATGATTCAGACGGCAAACCCCAATAACCAAGGTGGACAAGCGGTTGATCTGACGTTTGGGATTAATTTGCTGGTACCCAAGGGCTTTTTGAAGAATCAGCGAGTGGCGATTGAGATGGGTTTTCCGCTGCATCAGAATCTGGACGGGCCTCAGTTGGAACGAGACTTGTTTTTGACGGTGGGTTGGCAGTGGGGCCTATAACCACCAGAAGGTACTAGAGATAAGTGTGCACCTGGCCGATTTATGGGCCTTTTGCACTTAATGTAACGCTGTGTAAAGTAGGCCTAAAGAACTACGGCATAGTTCCGAATACTTATATAACACCGAGGTATTGTGGTTCTTTTTAAGGGTCGTTGTGGTGCACGACCGGACTGAGTGGTTTACCCGGATGGAAAAATGAGAGGGTCTGACTCTATGATCCAAGCAGTGGAACAGGTCAATTCCTTTACGCGTTCGTTTAAAACGCCTGAGAAATCAACGGCTGATCAGCCGTCGTTCCAAAGTACTATTACGGATCGGGCGGAGATAAGCCCGGATGGTCAAAAACTGCTTGAATCGGCTTATAACAAGACGGCTGGTGCTGTTGTCAGTATTGCCTCTTTTGATGAGGCGACCAATGAAGCGATTACAAAGTTTGTAAATGGTTTAGGCGATAGCGGTATTGGATTTCAAGGCGGTAAACTGGGTGCTTTTCCGGGGTCTAATGGCTTTAACAACTTTTTAGGGAATTTAGCCGGATCGTTTAGCTTAAACAGTATTGGCAGTATTTCCATTAATATTCCAACGCCTGAGCCAATCGTCATTGATGAAGTGAGCAACAACATTCCTGATAAGACAGAGAATGATGGCGGATCGTCTTTGCCGACCTTGCCCATACCGACCCCTGATCCGACGCCGGATCCAGATCCTGTACCGGACCCGGATCCAGAGCCGGATATTGTGGTGGATGATGATGGTGGTAGTGTCTCTACCGGTGGTGGAGATGATGATGTGGGTATTGACGGTAATGATAACAACGTGAATACCGGTACGGGTGATGACGATGTGGCCGTGGGCGGTGATGATAATACGGTGAAAACCGGTGGCGGTAGCGATGATGTTGATGTTGATGGATCCGGTAATACGGTGAAATCTGGTGGCGGTGATGATGATGTGGCCGTTGACGGTGACGACAACAACATTAACTCCGGCAGCGGAAATGACGATGTAGCTGTAGGTGGCGATGATAATACGGTGAAAACCGGCGGCGGTAGTGATGACGTAACCGTGGGTGGTGATGATAATAATATTAATTCCGGTGGCGGTAGTGATACTGTGGACGTTGATGGTTCTGGTAACACCGTAAAATCCGGTGGAGGAAATGATGATGTCTTTGTGGATGGAAATAATAACAACATCAACTCTGGCAGCGGTAACGACGTCGTGGCTGTTGGTGGTGATACTAACGTCGTAAAGACTGGTGGTGGTAGTGATACCGTTGATGTAGACGGTAGTAATAACAACATTAATGCCGGCGGTGGCGCAGATACTGTGACGGTTGGCGGTAATGACAACACCGTGAATACTTCCAACGGGAAAGATACGATTACGGTTGGCGGTGACAACAACACTGTTATTGCCGGAAAGGGTAATGACAATGTGACGGTGACCGGTAATGACAACACTATTAAAGGTGGTGATGGTAATGACCGGTTTACCGTAGAGGCCACGGCAAATAATACGTTTATTAATGGCGGCGCAGGAAACGATAAGGTTACGTTTGAAGGGGATGCGTCAGACTACACCATTACCCAGCAAGGCAACAAAACCATTGTGCAAAACCAGATTTCTGGTTACACGTCTACGTTGCAAAACGTCTCGACCATAGAATTTAGCGTTTAGATTACAACACGACCTATAGCCAATCCTGCCCTAAACCTGTCTCCACTGGGCAGGGTTGGTTCCTTTTATTTTATATAACGAGCTTGTTCGATGAACGGGTTTACATAAGCGAGTAATTTTGGTATTCATGGCTTTTTGTGTTGCCATGATTATCTTCCCTGTATATTCCCTTACTTTTGGCAGCAGTCGGTTGCGACTGCTCCATACTAGCGATTCTGAAGGGAATTGGCGGCAAAGTGGCCGGGTGATTGCAGAATTTAAAGCCTTGAAGAAACAAGCTACTGATGAAGGCAAGGATGTACTAACGTTTCATGCAGGGGACATGGGGGTTGGCCAGACTAAAAGCGATTATGGGGATAGGTTTTCTACCACGGTTAAGGTTTGGAATCAGGCAGGGTTAGATGCTTTTGTGCCAGGCAATCATGATCAGTCCGCAGAAAACTGGGTGGAGGACCTGAAAAATATTGCACAGTTCCAAACGTTGGGTGTAAATTTTAAAAAAGCGCCTGGGCATATTTTGCCTTGGGTTGAAAAAACGCTGGAACGATCTGGGAAATTACCAGAACGTTATGGCGTTATTGGGGTAACACTTCCCAATATTCATAAACGGGTTCCTGCTGAATATAATAAAACCCCTTTGGAGAGTGAAGACTTAAAAACCAGCATTGACCTTGTGCGAAAAACTATTACGGATGTTCAACGTAAAGGGATAAATAAAATTATTGCAGTTTCTCACATGGGACTGAAAAATGATATTGCTTTGGCCAAAGAGGTTCCCGCTATTGATGTTATTGTAGGAGGTCATACCCACTTTAATTTGCCAAACGGGGTTTGGCTTGAGCATGAGAATGGGAAAAAAACCTTGGTGTTGCAAACCAATAGTGATGGAAATTTTTACGGGAAAGTAGATGTAAGCTTTGATGATAGTGGCAACTTGGAAAAAGCTAAAACACATGTCCGGATTTTGCAGCCAACGCAGCCTGTGGATCCACCGGTTGCAAAAGTAATTGGTGATTATAAAAAAAGCTGCAAGCCTATTGCTGCCTTTGTAAGGCCTTACCATAGCAGTTTTTACAAATATCGGCCAAATCCTGTTGCTGACTATTTAGTAGATGCAATGCGTAATATGTTTGACTATGTGCCTGACTTAAAGGTTTATGCCAAACAATCACCGAGTTGGCCCAAAGATCAGGATGGGAACCCTCGGATTGATTTTGGCGTATTGCGGTCCAACCATTTTCGTAGCAGTTTACCTGCTGGTTTGATTACCGATGTGGATTTAGATGAGTTTTTACCTATGCAATCGCCGTTAGCCATTGTAAGGGTGCGAGGGCAGGATATAGTCGATGCGCTACAAGCTACTGCAAACTTTTGGTCAGGAGCGGATGTTAATGTTGGCCATGATCCTCGTTCCATATTTCCTGCTGGCTTTTCCTATAAAATTGACGCCAGTAAGCCAGGAAGTAAGGTGGAGGATATTATAGACAACCGGACTGGGAAGCCATTGGAAACTAAAAAAGAATATGTGGTTGTTACAGATCGATTTAATGTGAGGAGTAAGGATCGTCATGATTTTCAGAGCTTAAATATCAATTATAATCCCGGCATGAAAATCTTATGGGAGTCTAAGCCTGCTGAAGATGGTGTGAGTTTGACATGGCTGATGAGTCAGCTCATAAAGCGTTTGAATGATGGGAATGTGAGTAAACCGATTGATTGGCAAAAGTTACCCTCAAAAAATAACCTAAGCATTGTTGAGCCAAAAGGCTATCAGTATCCATTTACCTTTAAAGATAGAGTTCAGCGGATTACGAATATGAACTTTGGCTTGCCTCCGCAAGAGGCGTCTTTGTAACTACTAGCTATCGGTTTACTTACAGCTTTTTTATAATTTTTTTGATTTGAGTCAGATGAATTTGGTGGTGCAAGCCATTGAGACATAGCCACTGGTGTGAATTAATTTTGCCAAACCACGGGTGGTGGTGACGGTATTGGTTATCTTTTAAGTTGTACTTGGTGTCCAACAGTACTTCCATTCGGGCTTTGTAGCCGTCTAGAAATGCTTCATAACCGTGAAACACTTCAGCGATGGTTTGTTCTTCCGGGGGTTTGACGTCCTCAATTCGGAC
>JAHQWC010000131.1 GCA_019634025.1 Vampirovibrio sp. | reverse complement strand
GTGAGAGTAGCGAGGTCGATCATTTCATCGGGCTTAACCAGTTCTTGAGCATAGGCCATGGCATCACATAAGATCAATCGGCCTTCAGCATCCGTGTTATTCACCTCAACAGTTTTGCCATTGTAGGCGGTGATAACGTCGCCGGGTTTACTGGAGCGACCACTGGGCATGTTTTCGCAGGTGGGGATGAAGCCATCCACTTGGATATCCAGATTACCCAACTGTGCAATGGCGCCCATAGTAGCCAATACTGCTGCCGCACCGGCCATATCCATTTTCATAAGTTCTTGGCTTTTGGGTGGTTTTAAAGACAGGCCACCACTGTCAAAGGTAATACCCTTACCCACTAACGTAACTTTCTTTTTCGGTTTTTTACCTTTGGGCTTATAGCTAAGGTGAATGAGGTAAGAAGGCTCATCACTCCCTTGGGCCACCAGGGTGAACGCACCCATACCCATTTTTTTGAGTTGGGCAAAAGAAAGTACTTTGCAGGTGAGGCCTTTAATGCCTTCGGCCTGTTTTTTGAGATAGGTGGGGGTGACGATGTTGGGCGGCTCATATACCCATTCTCGGGCCAGATTTACATGAGTGGCAATAGTGCTACCAGTAGTGAGACCTTTTTTGATGGCAGTAAGTTTGGTTTTGTCGTGTTCTACCACGGTGATGGTCTTTAGCTGTACTTTGGGCAAGCCAGGGTTGTGTTGGGGATGTTTATTGTTGGTAAAGGTATAGCTGCCCAACAGACTACCTTCGGCCAAAAGTCGGGCTGCAGGTTCGGGCTTTTGATTACCAATGCCCGCACCATGAAGGAGTGTGGCAGCGGTGCTGATTTGTAGAGACTGGCAGGCTTTGGCCGCTGCTGCTGCTGCTCGGCGGAGAGCTGGGGCATCCAGTTTTTTAGAATCGCCTAAGCCCACCACGATGACATATCTGGCTTGGATTTTTCCGTGGGTATGAAGGACCAAAGTTTGGCCCAATTTGCCGGTAAACGTGGCGCTCTCCTTTATTTCTTGGGTAATGATGCCACCCAACGCTTTGTCTACGGCGCCAGTGCCACCGGCAGGTTTTTTAACACCATCAAACAGGTTGACGATAAGAGCGTCTACTTTGGCTTGAGTAATGTCGCCGGATTGGGCAGTCAGGGTAAGGGCTTTTTGGGCTGGTTTTTTGGTGGGTTTGGACTTGGTTACGGTAGGCATGGAAAACTCGCTCTCTCTATTTTATGGTTTGAATGCTTGTTCATGTGTATGATATCAAGTTCTACAGCATTCGGCATTAACCACAAAACATTATTGAAAGTAGCCAGAACCGAGATGAAAAAAATTGGATGGATTACCTGCAACAAATCCAAATTGGGATTTTATTTCCCCACAAAAGAAGAGCCCAACCTAATCCCCACAGAACCTCCGTTTACCCCTGATGATCAACTAGCGGTTGAGGCCCTAAGATCCAAAGGGTTTGAAGTCTGCGCGGTTGAATGGGGATGTGACTTGAAGTCGCTTAGCACGTTTGATTTATTGGTGATGCGATCTCCCTGGGATTATATGGACACAACCGATGATAGAGAAAACTTTTTAAACTGGATACAAGACCTGGAGCAGGCGGCTATTCCAGTTGAAAATCCGGCAGGATTGATGCGTTGGCTACTTCATAAAAGCTATTTAAAAGCATTTGAAGCAGTTGGTGTGCCGATTGTGCCTTCCACTTTTTTATCTAAAGACGAACATGCTGATCAGGTGCTCAAACCATTCATAGAGAATGAGGAGCCAATTGTGCTGAAGCCATGCATCTCAGCTTCTGGAAAAGGATTATTTTATATCAGGGACAAAAAAGACTTTATGGAGCAGCGAGACGCCATAGAATCTGCATTCAAACAGAACGATTACATCCTTCAACCTTTTCTTCCTGATATTAAAACGGCAGGTGAATGGTCGCTAATATATATTGATGGGGAGTATAGCCATGCGGTTCACAAGCTGCCGGGACAATCCAGCATTTTGGTGCAATCAGAGTATGGTGGTACCGCTCGAGCCAAAGAGCCGCCAGAAGACATTGTTTCTTTTGGAGGCCGGGTAATACAAAGCTTACCGGAAGCATTTTTTAAAGCAGTAGGCCAAACACTTCAAACGCTTTTGTATGTGAGGGTAGATATTATTCCCACGCAATCCGGTTGTTTTTTGGCAGAATGTGAAGGTGTGGAACCACAGCTGTATTTCCGGCAAAAACCAGGAAGCGACATGAAATTTGCCGAAGCACTTTTAGCGCGAGCTTAAACCACGCAGCCACCGTCGATGGTGACAATTTCGCCGGTCATGAAGGTATTTTTGTCCGACGCCAAAAAGGCAGCAAATTCAGCTAACTCTTCTGGTGCACCCAAGCGGCCTTTGATGGTCCAGGTTTTGTACATCTCCTGGAAGCGGTCCGGCAGGGAATGGCCCAAGTCGGTATTCAGTATACCGGCAGCGATAGCATTGACGGTGACACCAAACTGTCCAGCCTCGCGAGCCAGGCACTTAGTAAAGCCAATACAGGCAGATTTTGCTGTGGCATAGTGCACCGAGGTAGGAAGTGCACGAATGGCACCGATGGAGCTAATGTTTAAAATATTGCCAAAACGCTGTTTGACCATGTGGCGAAAAAACGGCTTGGTTACGTAATAAAGGCCGTTTACGTTGGTTTCCACAATTTCGCGCCAGGCTTTTTCGGTGGTGGTGACAAAGCTGTTGGCTTTATTAATGGCAGCGTTGTTAACCAAGATATCGATTTGGCCAAAGGACTTCATGACCTCCTTGACCATGCCATCGATACCTTCTTTATCTGTGACAGAGATTTTAAAAGACAAGCCCTTACGGCCGTGAGCCTCAATGGCTTTAATCGTTTCCTGCGCGCCTTCATCGTTAGAGTTGTAGTTAAAGGCGACATCAGCGCCTTCTCGGGCAAACACTTCGCAAAGCGCCCGTCCCAAGCCTCTGGATCCACCGGTGACGAACACCTTTTTGTCTTTTAAAATGCCCATATTTTGTTAATCCTGCTCAACATCTTCATTAAGGAGTGGGTAAACAGCGGATTTCTAGTGGTCTCTATGATTTTCCATAATCGCCCATCTGTATCGCCAGCCAAATCTATCAAAACCGGATCCAGAATTTGACTTATGCGGGTGACAAGATTGTAGCACCAACATTCTCAAACGGGGAAGCAATGTAGTTGAAAATTTGTTGAGCAATCCGATCTGCGGCGCCATGTTGGCCGTATTGCGTGGCGGCATGGCGCATCCGGGTCAGTTGATCAGAGCCCATCAAAGACTGGACTACCGACACGATTTTCCGAGGGTTGTCCAACGTTAAGCCAGCGCCGGTTTGTTGAATAAAATCAACGGTTTGGGCCTCTTGAGGCATAGGCGGGGTAATCGTATCTGCAATAACTGGTAAGCGACAGGCCATTGCCTCAAAAGTAGTAAGCCCACCCAGTTTAGACACCATAACATCTGAGGCATTCATAATGTTTTCAATCTCGTTGGAATACCCCATGACCTTTACCGGAAATTTAGCGGACTGGGCCAGCTCATGGGCATTCTGTATCAAGGTCTCATTATTCCCTGCCAGAAACACCACCTGCATATCCAGGTGAGCCTGAGTCATTTCTTCAAAGATTTTAGGGATATTCCCACCACCGATCCAACCAGCATTCATAAAGACAGTGAACTGATCCGGCGAAAGGCCCATAGTATCGCGCAAGGCCATTTTTTCGGCCTCAGATACCGGCTTAAACTTAGAATGGACCGGCATGCCGCTAATAGTAATTTTTTCTGCCGGAACGCCAAAGCTAATCAGTTCATCCCGGGCAGACTCGCCAGCGACAAAATATTGTTCTACATCATCACAAGCCCAAGCACTCCAAAAGCCTGCACAAGGGTCAGTAACCACTGTATAAAGGGGTATTTTACCAATCAGGCCAAGTTTTCTGAGAATATTGGCGCAGAAATGCTGTGTCATAGGATGCACAGAGACAATCACATCAGGACAACATTTTTCCAGTAGGTGAATGCCATATTTTACGGTGGATTTTAACACCATGGGAGATTCATTGGGCTTAAAGCGTTCAATGGCAGAATAGTAGTATTTCATCCAGTGCTGGCGATGACGCAGCAGGTAGTTATAAACCCCGGCCATACTATTACAGATCAGGCTGGAATCTTCCAACACTCGGGCAATGTTTACCAACACCTGACCAGGATGGGGATGTAGGTTCATAAAGCTGTTTTCCAATGCCTTGGCAGCACTCCGGTGTCCACCACCGGTATCTGAAGAAAGAATAAGAATACTTTTGGGAGAGGTACTTTGAGAGGGTGTCTTGAGTGCCCCGGAAATATCTGGTTGCTGATCCATGAAGAGGCCCCTAGCCGAAGGAAGTGCTTTTATATTAATGGAATAAAACACGTAAATCCAAAACGTGCTCAACCCTATTTTAGACGGTAAACACAACGAGATCCATCCTGAGGTGTCGGCATAAACACTCAGAATAGCACCAAAACCTAGAAAATTAGTAGAAAGCTACTATACAGTGGTTTTGCTTTCTTCAGACGAAGACTCTTCTTCGTCTTTTTTGACCAGCATTCCATTAAGCGTCACCGCTTGGCGCATGCCCTGCTTTAGATTTGCGTAGTAGGACTTAACTCGACGATAACGCCGCAACCAGCGCTCTACATGGTACATCATGACCAAGGTTTGCACATAGGCCCGTAAATTGGGGTCCATGTCCTTTTTCTGCAGAAATTTTTGCAATTCGGTAATGTTGTTACGATACAGCACCACCAAGCGACCAAAAGCGGCCATAGCCTCTTTTTCATCTTTTTTGGAAATCCCTACCCGGAACTCCAAGGCCAATTGCTTGATGAGGTCTGGATTCTTAGACGCCGCCATTTCTTTAAACCGGGCGATTTCCTGCTCGGAATAAGCGCCATTCCAAGCTTCAGCACGCTTAATGTATTGGTTGACTTTCTTGGGATAAAACTTGGCGATATCAACACTATTTACAAAGGCAGTGTATTTCTTCTCAAAAGCAACAAATGCTTTTTCCGCAGTGGTTAAAGATGGCTTAGCGGCTTGTTTATTTTCACTCCCAAATTTCACCATGGGAGGCAGCAGGTTTCCAACCTTAGGTGCATTGGAAACAGAAAAACTGGGGGAGAACATAGAGCCTTTTGGAGAACTTTTTGGCTCAACAGTTATCACCATATCAAGGAACCCCTTATCCGATCATGACTATTACAACTAACTCTCAGGTTTTGTGAAGCACATTGTAACAAGTTTAATCTACGTAACAAATAGTAGATAGAAAATTTTTTTAAAAAAAGGGACGATTTACGGCGATCTTGATGACTGTTTTTATTAAAATAATTGACTGAACGCCGTTGGCCGTATGGTTTTAATGATTAGGGTTTCCATGAAATCTGATCCCCGATTTTTTTGTTGAAGAGGGTATTTATAAAGGCGGATCCGATTTTTGGGACTGTAAATATCAGAGAGCGAGTAAGAATCTTTGGTTTTTAAGGTTACCCCGGTTTCAATTTCGGAAGGAATCTCCTAAAATAATTCCTGCTGGCATCAAAATCAGATTGCCCGCCTGCCACTGGAACAAAGCGATTTTGTTTGCGTCTTAGCACTTTGATTCATCAAAAGAAGGAATCCACTATCATGGCCTATACCCATCGGATACCCACCAGAGGAAGTTCTGCGCAATTTTTAGCGGCAATGGCGCTGGTGGTGGTGTTTATGCTGGGTGTTGTGATTTCCGGTGCAAACCATCTAGGTGTAGCAGTTGCACAGGAAACAAAAACCGTGGTTGTGTTTACCGCCAACTGGTGCGCCAGTTGCCGAGAGATCGTTCCCATTGTTCGGGATGTGTCGGCCCAAAACGGTTTGTCTTATATGGTGGTAGATGTAGATGATCAAAATGCCCCGAAAAAAGTAGCGCCCTACGGCATTTCAATTCCTACTGGCGATTTGCCCCAAGTGTATCGAGTGCAAAAAAAGAACGTGAAACTGATTTTTGATGGGCGCAGCTATTCGTACGGTCAGAACGACCAGGTGCGGGCTCAGTTGTTACAAAACTTGCGCTCTTAAGAAGGCTGCGTGGCAGGGGTTGTTTCAACCTGAGTTTCTTTTGACGCATTCTCGTCTTGTGATTCTTTGCTTTCAGCCGCATCTGTCGATTCTGTTGCCTCAACCGGTGGCTGAGGTTTAACAATGTTGACCTGTTGGGTTTCCGTCATGGCTGTGCGAGAGGTTTTCAGTTTCTCTGTCGCCTCAGGGCCCAGAGTGTTGCGATCAATCATCTTGTCGATGGCCCGGTAATTGAGCTTAACAGCTTTTTCGATGGCGTCGTTTTCGTGCAGCACTTCCCAAATAACGGCATCATCATATTCATAATTGCGCCGGTAAGAAGACACAATGGTTTCACCCGTTGTCGCCTCAATGGACTTACCACCTTCTTGGAAATAGCGTTTAAACACGTCTTTAATATCGCTCATTTCCGCTTGCAGAATATGGGTGCTGCGTTGTAGCCGAAGGTAGCGTTCAAAGAGATAGGCCACATTGGGCAGTTGAGAAAGTTGCCAACGGTACTTCTCTTCATACAGCTCTCTTAATAGTGGATAAACTTTGGCGAGGTTTTTGGTGTCATCCATGGCCCGGTGAGAGACATGGGATTCAAAGCCGAATCTGGCTAGCAGCGAGGATAAGCTGTGAGACGGTTCTTCAGGAAATACGCTGCGGTACATATCTAAAGAATCGATACGGTGGTTTCTGAATTTATTTTCCAGCAACCGCTTAGAAGCCTGATTGATAAAGCTATAGTCAAACAGCGCGTTATGGGCGACATAGGGTGTGTCTTCCATAAATTCCAAAAACTTAGGAAGCACCTCTTCCATAGAAGGCGCGTCGGCCAACATGTCTTCGCTGATGTTATGAATTTGGAAGCTGCTGTGGCGGATAGGAACCGTGGGTTTTACCAGAGAATGGAATTCTTTGATGATCTCATCGTTTTCTACCTTTACGGCGGCAATTTCGATGATTTCTTCTGTTTTATAATCCAGGCCGGTGGTCTCGGTATCTAAGACAACGTAGGATTTGAGGTGTTTTAACGCTTCTGCGTTGGAATCGTCTGTAGTGCCCATAGATGTTTGGTCACTTTCTATATCTAGATGTTAAAGGATGGGTTTGCTATAAGGGACCCATTTCAGCACTATTGTATCTCACAAACCTCTCTGAATCTCAAAAAATGGACCATATGAAGGAGAAGGATGAGAGCGCTTAAAGGCTGTTTTCCTCATTTTTTCGTGTCAGCGAATAGTGTAGGCTGAGGGAATGATAGATACCAAAGCAATTTCTCATGAATCTATGGTTACCTTTTTTATTGAAGGGATGCACTGTGCATCTTGCGTAAACCGTATTGAAACAGCAGTTCGGGATCAGGTCCCGGGGGTGAGAGATGTGCGGGTTAATCTGGCAACACATCAGGCTGTGGTAGAAGGCGCCATAAGTCCGGCTGAGATTATACAAGCCATTGAACACGCTGGTTATCGAGCGAGTGTTACGCCGGACGGTTTGGACACTCATGAAGCTACAACAACGCCGGACTATATAGCGACACGAAACAGATTCTTGCTATCTACACTCCTCACGTTGCCGGTGTTTATCATGAGTATGGCCCATTTGGATTTTCCCGGCGTCGAATGGATTCAGTTTGGGCTTACCACTGGGGTTATGGTGTGTTGCGGGTATCCATTTTTTACAGCTGCCTTTCGTCAACTTCGCCATGTTCAGGCCAACATGGATACCTTGGTGGCCCTGGGAACCGGGATGGCTTATGGGGCCAGTGTGGCGACACTATTTGGGGTTTTAAAAGGGCCGCTTTATTTTGAATCGGCCGCGGTGATCATCACGTTGATTTTACTGGGCCGGTTTTTGGAGGCCAAAGCAAAGGATCAAGCAGGCGATGCCTTGCGAAACTTAATGGCATTGCAGCCTGAGACGGTTCACCTAAAACAAGACAGTGCCTTTGTCGAGATTTCGATACACTCCATCGCCCCGGGTAATATTCTTCGGATTCTGCCGGGAGAAAAAGTACCGGTAGATGGGGTCGTCATTTCTGGCGAGAGCAGTATCAATGAAGCCGCTATGACGGGGGAGAGTCTGCCGGTAGAAAAACAAGCCGGAAGTAAGGTAATAAGCGGAACGCTGAATACAACCGGGAGCTTGGACATTGAAGCAATACAAGTTGGCAGTGAGACGGCGTTGGCCCGAGTAATTGAATCAGTAAAGGCTGCACAAAACTCCAAACCACCAGTGCAGCGGCTGGTGGATAAAGTGGCGGGTATTTTTGTGCCGGTGGTGATGGGCATTGCCGTAATCACCTTTTTAATATGGTGGACATTGGAGTACCCCATGCAACTGGGTGTACAGGCGGCTGTTGCCGTGCTGGTGATTGCCTGCCCGTGTGCATTGGGGCTGGCCACACCGACGGCGATTCAGGTAGCTTCAGGCCGAGGAGCTCAACTGGGAATTTTGTTCCAAGAGGCGCAGAGTTTAGAACTGGCCGGGAAGCTGACGGTGCTGGGGCTGGATAAGACCGGCACCCTAACTCAAGGAAGTCCGGCGGTTCATACCATAATGAACCGAACAGAGTTGGATGATGAGACGTTTTTGGGTTGGGTTGCCGCTTTGGAAAGCCGGTCGGAACATCCTTTGGCCAAAGCGATTGTGGCGTATGCCCAAGCTGAATTAAAAAATACCTCTGGCGATGATGAGCCAAAAATTGAACAGTTCCACGCTGTTCCCGGAGGGGGGATTGTTGCCAAGGTCGACCATGAAGAGTGGGTGGTAGGATCTAAAGCATTTTTGTTATCTCAGGCAGTGACCCAGTCCTCTTTGGAGAAAATAACCGTCGAGACGAAAAAACGATTGGGGAACGCAGATACTGACACTACTCTGGATACGATGACCCAGGTGTGGGTGGGCATCAACGATGAGGCAGCCGGGGTTTTTCTGATTAAGGATCCGTTAAAAGATACCTCTAAGGATGCCGTGGGACAGCTAAAGCAAATGAGTATCCAGCCAGTGTTGTTAACCGGCGATCGCCAAGAGGTGGCAAATGCAATCGCTGAGCAGGTGGGGATTGATCCATCGGCGGTTCATGCCGGAGTGTCTCCAGAAGAAAAGCAACGCGTCTTGGCAACATTGAAACAACAAGACAAAAATGTAGTGATGGGCATGGTGGGAGATGGGATTAACGACGCGCCGGCATTGGCGGCAGCGGATGTGAGTATGGCCATGGGGACCGGGGCGGATGTGGCCATGAATACGGCAGATATGACCCTGGTGGATGGAGATGTGGCTAAGGCAGTAACGGCCATTCGGTTAAGCCGTCGGACCATGCAGATCATCCGGCAAAACCTGTTTTGGGCGTTTATTTATAACGTGCTGGCCATTCCGCTGGCGGCGACAGGAATGTTGCATCCCATGATCGCCGCCGGGGCCATGGCGGCAAGTTCGGTGTGCGTGGTGGGGAATTCGTTGCGGTTGGATAAATTCAAATAGTTAGTAGCACACTCAATGCCATTGAGAAGGTCACCATTTTCTCGTAGATAAAACTCCTTTTCTTGGCAGTCCGCCCGTACGATAATAGGGAAGCTGATCCGGTTTGTCCTTTCCTTTGCTCGTGAAAGGCTCTGCTTTCAGTGTGTTATAGAAAGTAGAGAGCCTTATCATGCAGCCGGATAATCTTTTGACCCACTGTTGGTACTTTGGAGTCTCTTCCAAAGAGCTGACAGCCGGAAAGCTCATTAAAAAAACCATTCTGGGCCAACCGGTGGTGTTTGGCCGTAAGAAGGATGGCCAAGTCTTTGCCCTGAAAAATGTTTGCCCGCACCAGGGAATGCCCTTGAGTTACGGAAAGTTTGATGGGGATAAGATCCAGTGTTGCTTCCATGGGTGGGAGTTTAATACCCAAGGGGCTTGTACGCATGTACCCTCTTTAGTTGCGGCTCAACAAATAGATATTTCTCATATTAAAACCCCAACCTACCCTTGTCGGGAGCATCAGGGGTTGGTGTGGATTTTTGTGGGTGATAAAGGGTTAACCAACACTGAGCTACCGCCACTTCCCATTGTCCCAGGGGTGGAGGATCGTCCTACTTGTGCGATGACACAGACCACATTGTTATTGCCGTCTCATATCGATTACGCCGTGATTGCCCTGATGGACCCGGCGCATGTACCGTTTGTCCATGACAGCTGGTGGTTCCGCTCGCCTAAGACCATGAAGGAAAAATCAAAGCAGTTTGTCCCATCGAACATAGGCTACACCATGGTAAACCACAAAGCGTCGACGCCTTCTAAGATCTATGCCCTTTTGGGAGGTGTCCCGGAAACGGAAATTAGCTTTCAGTTGCCTAGCATTCGGATAGAGCACATGACCATTGGGGGCAAAACGGTGTTTACCGGGCTCACGGTGATCACCCCCATTGATGAAACCCAGAGTGAAATCTCTCATTTGATGTTCTGGCCCATTCCGTGGATGGGGTTGTTTTCGCCGGTGATCCAGCATTTTTCTGACTCGTTTTTAGCTCAAGATCAACAGGCAGCCGAACGCCAGCAAGAAGGCTTGAAGTCCAATGCAAATCTGATGCCCATCATCAAAGATGCCGGGACACCGGTAAAATGGTATTTTGAATTGAAGCGGGCATGGTTAAAGGCAGTCGCGGAGAACCAAGGCTTTGAGAATCCACTGAAAGCAGAGAAGCTGTATTGGCGGAGTTAAAAAACCGATGATTTCAACGATTTCTATTACTGTGGTTCTGTTACACTAGTGTTTTACTCTCTCCATTACCAGTTTTTAGATTGCAACTTATGACCGAACCAACATCGCCTGAACGTTTTAACGAACTGGATTTACAACCGGAAGTTCTGCAGGCATTAAACGATATGGGCTTTGAGACCATGACGGATGTGCAGGCTCAGGCGATTCCACACCTTCTGACCTCTGTCGATTTTTTAGGTCAGGCGCCTACCGGGACGGGGAAAACCGCAGCCTTTTCTATTCCATTGGTCAACCGGATTGAGCCGGGAACCGGGCATGTGCAGGCCTTGATTGTGGGGCCAACCCGCGAGTTGGTTCAGCAGATTGCATTGGAAATCAATCAAATTGGTAAGGTCAAAGGCGTCACCGCCGCTCCTGTGTTTGGTGGCGAGCGAATGTATGGCCAGAAGCAACGTTTAAGAGAAGAGCCGGCGGATATTATTGTGGGAACGCCAGGGCGACTGATTGATCACTTGCAAGGGTTGAGTATTGACCTGTCCAGGTGCCGGATTGTGGTACTGGATGAGTGTGATGAAATGCTGGATATGGGCTTTATTGACGATATCGAGCTGATATTGTCTTACCTACCTCAGGGCCGTCAAACCTGGTTGTTTTCGGCCACTATGTCTCAAGAGAGCTTAAAGGTAGCGGATCGACATCTGTATTACCCGGAAGAAGTCCGGATTCAGCCGCAAAGGCATAGCGCGGAAGTGATTGATCAGTATTACTATATTGCTGATGAAGAAGACAAACTCCAAATCTTAAAGAATCTAATTAAAACCGATCCGGATTTGTACGGCATTGTGTTTTGCCAAACGAAAAAAGGCGTGGTAGAGCTCACTCGGAAATTGCGAGGGCGCTACCCTGTAGAGTGTATCCACGGCGCCATGGAGCAAAGTACCCGGGAATTGATGATGGAGCGGTTCCGCAACCGGGAATATAAACTGCTGGTGGCCACCGATGTGCTGGCTCGGGGCATTGATATTGATTGCTTGACCCACATTATTAACTACGAACCGCCTCGGGACCCGGAAGCGTATATCCACCGGATTGGGCGGACGGCTCGAGCCGGAGAAACCGGTGTTGCTTTTACATTTTTTGAACCCTACCAAGAGTGGGACTACAAGCAACTGGTAAAACGGATTGGAATGGAGATGGATCTTCACCCGGATTCTACCGGAGCGTTTGAGGCACAACCCAGACGACGATCCGGCGGACGTGGAGGATCTCGCTCTGGGGGGAGAGGTTCAGGGGGTTATTCGGGAAATTCCCAAGGATCAT
>JAHQWC010000130.1 GCA_019634025.1 Vampirovibrio sp. | reverse complement strand
TGCCGGAGAATATGCCATGGCCCGGGAGGCTTTTCAGGCATCAACAGCACAAATGGAATCACCCTGGGAGCTATGGCAAGTAGCCAAAAAACTGGCCGCTCTTAAACTGTATACCTTGGCAGATGAAGTACTGGCCCGGCCGGAATTGCAGCAACCCATATTGAAAAGTAAAATTGCCGTCTGGAGGCAGGAAAACATGCCCAAAACGTTGCTACCGGTGAGTGAGGAGGCCGTATTTTCTGAGGCAATGAGTTTTGTATGGACCGGTAATTTAGATGCAGCAAAGCCGTTGCTTGACCGTTTAAAAACCACGCACCCGAATTTTTCGCCTTTATATTTACCCTTAGCAGAATTTGAGGCAGCCAATGGACGCCCTGCAGAAGCTGTGGCACTATACCAGCAGTATCAACGTATAGAGCCGAAAAAAGTGGATGGGTTGATTGGGATGACGGGCCTGTACATGTCGAGTGAAGATTTTGACAACGCCCTAAAACTTCAAACAGAGGCTGCTCGTCTACTTGAAAATACCCAAACACAGTCTGGCCGACTGGCGCTGACCCGGATACGAGAGACAGAAAACCTTCTCCGAGCTGGGCAATTTCTCAATCAACACCCCAAAAGTGTCCAAGGTCGTTTAGAGCTGGGAAACGCATTGTTGGCAAGCCATAAACCCGGATCCGCCAAGCAATATATTGACGAGGCGCTTTCGCTTCAGCCTGGTATGCCAGGGGCTTTGGTAACAAAACTTGAGATTGCTGTGAATTTTGGAGACTGGGCGCTGGCCCGGCAAACTGAAACAGCATTGATCGACACCAAAATTGCAACTTTGGACGCGATGTCCCGGCAACGGGCTTACCGGTTAAAAGGCTATTACAAGATGCGCCAGCGAAAATACCCTGAAGCAATTTCCTGGTTAAAGCGAGCTCTAAAGGCTAAGCCGGACGACGTAGAGGCCGCGATGCATCTGGTGGAGGTCTATGAGCGCTTGGATCGAGAAGAGGATATCACTTTAACCTTAAAACAAGCAATGGCAGTACACTCTAGCAGTGGAGAAGGGTCGTCCAGTCCATTAATCTATCGGTTGGCGGATGTGTTAATGGATAAAGACTTGGACGCTTCTCAGACGCTCTTATCAGACTTACTGGAACAGGATCCGGATTTTGAACCCGCCTATGCGTTGATGGCAGACGTGTTATATCGCCAGGGTAAGTTGAAAAAAGCGCATGATTTTATTCGTCGCGGACTGCTACTAAACCCGAAAGATCCTGATTTATTTGTGATGCTGGGGGAAGTGTATGCCGCTGAGGAAAATATTAGTCCGGCAATAGCCAGTTATAAGCAAGCTCTGGCTTTGACGCCGGATCATCTAAGGGGAGCCAAAGGGTTGGCTCATCTGATTGAAACCCATGATCTATACATAGAACCGCCAAAGCAATACCGGACGTTTAGTGGCGATGAAACCGATTACTTAATCCAGTTGAACTACCAGGAAAATATTTGGCTGGCCCGACAAGCAGTATTTTTTGATCAACTGGCAAAAGCATTGGCACGTACCAAAGGGTATAAGGTTCAATCCGTCAGAGAAAACAAAGCATTATTGCCCTTACTGAATAAATATTTTGGGGCTGCCAATAAGCAATACCAAACCACCCAAGCCATCAAGCCGCCTGCACGCATGACGAATCTTCATTACCTGCTTTTAGAATCAATGTTTACCCACTTGGAAGAGGCTAAACTGTTGATTCGCCGGGCGCCTTTTGCTTTTGGAGAAGGTGTGGCGGAAAGTTTGGAGCAAGACTATAACCGGATTCAACGACAACGAAAAGCCATTCAAAACAGTTTTGAAAAACGCCGCAGCCGGACAGTCGACACTGCCAACCCAGCTGTGCTAAAAAAAATTGCACTGGAGGCAGGCGCCACTGGGAGTACCTTAAGCAAGGCATCTACGGCACGATCAAACTTTGAATCTGCTTTAAAAGCCCGACAAGAAACAAAAAGTGGCAGAAAAAACTCCGGTGGAGCAGTGAGTTTACCCGGCGGCGGTAAGGTACCTGTTTTACCGGGAGGCGGAATCCCCAGAATACCGGGGTCCGGTTATCCGACATTACCGGGAATTCCAAAATAAACGTTCTTACTTCGATGAACCCGACACGGAAATCGCATGGTTGAGTTTGTCCAGGGTATAGGTGCACAGCTCAATCATGGCGTGTGAGAGCAAGGCATCTGTATGGGTAGCGTCTTTCCATGGTTTCCAGGCACATTTATCGTAAATAAACGTCAGTGGCGTGTCAGGGTAACTGTCGCAAATTTCAGGACGTTTGGGACTCCCATAAATCGTACAGCGATTGTCTTCGCCAATGTAGGGACAATGGTAGAAATGGATAGATTTGTCTTGATCTACAGACCCAGACTCCATTGCTGACGCTAGAATGCTGTCAACAACCTCTGGGAAGTTATTGCGCGCATCTTTTGTTGAAGCATAGGGTAAAAAGATGCTGGTAAACTGGCGAGCAAATTCGTCCCCCTGGGCAGCCTTGGCTTGCAAGTCTTCAAAAGAAAACTCGGAGCAGGCAAGACGGCAACAAACGCCACACATGTGACAAGAGATTTTTTGCTTTTCTGTTTCAATATGCTGAAGTTTTAGAAGGATATCTTTGGCAATTTTATTTTCAATCTCCTGAACAGCTTGCTGCTGCCACCCTAGGTATCCACAACCCGGATGAAAGGGTTCCAGGAGTTCAGGTGATGCCTGAGCTTTATCGCACGGAGGGCATGAAAATGATGCCTTGAGAGCGTCTAACTGTTGAAAAAAAGCTTGCTGAGCACTCCCAAACACATGTCGGTATTGCTGTTTGACCTGAGATAGCTGGTATTGAACGCTCATTTGGTTATTTTAAAGGGTTTATACAACGGATGGAACCATAAAATTGGATGATGAAGGGTATGATTGTATGGAGACATAATGATATTGTTTAAGGCATACTAGAATGTTTATTTTTGTAAACAAACTGTTTAAGTTTTTCAAGTCCGTGGCATAACAGGCCGATGGTCCTTTAGAGCCAAAGAGAGATTATTGAGCAGGTATTATAGAAAAAGAGGGTAGATGTAATGGCCAAAAGAACAAAGGGACAAGGTGTCGGAGAATATGGCGTGGCAGGAGCCGTAATTGCCGTAGCGGCTGTTGCCAGTGTAACCCTGCTTTCTAACAATTTCTCCGAGCTTATGACAGATGTTTCTGACCAACGCTATGCCAATGGCGCGGGTGGTAATAACGCCGGTGGCGGCGCAGGAGGCCCTGGTGGTGGTAATGCAGGCGCCGGAAATGGTGGCGGCGCTTCTATGAATGCGCCAGCAGGAACCAGCCAGGTTCAGCTCACCCTGGCCAATGGACAAACCATGAATCTTGCGGTTCCCATGACTGCAGCCCAACTCCAAACCATGGTGGAAACCAGTGGCGTAAACGGTACCACATCGCACCTGATGGCAAACTTAGACATGGTGATTGCTCAGATGGAATCAGCCGGTGAAATTACCCCAGCAGATGCCAATATGCTGAAAGCGCTGTCTAATCAGGGACACAGAATGGCAAGCATTGAAAAAGTGTTGGAACAAAACTTGTCATCTTATGGAAACTCACAGGTCAACCCCGTTCAGGTGGGACAGTCTATGGTGACGTTTGACGGCCAACAAATATCGATTTTGGACTTGGCAACTCAGGTGGGTTGCAGAATGAGTTGTGTGGGTGGAAATGAGTTAAACCCTAATAACAACGCCTGGCCGGAAACAGCAAAGTTTGTTGACCTATTTCAACAAGCCAAAGGCACCAGCGTCATGACAAACCCAGTAGTCAATACACTGGTAACCCAATTATCAACCCAGATTGTGTCTTTAAGCGATACGATGGAATCTATGTATTCCTGGGCCATGAACGGTGTACATAGCGGTTCCAATCTGCCTCAAAATCCGGCTCAGATTATTAGCAAAACGACCACAAAAATTGGAACCCAAACCCATCTAAACTCGCAAGGGATTTGCCAAGCCGGTGGCAGTACAACAGGCGCGATGCAGACCCAATGTATTTAGAAACTTCATAACTTGTAACGCGCCAACACGCGGAAACACATACATTCATTCGGGATTTTAGGGTAGAAGTGTAGTCTTCTACCCTTTATCCTTTTGCGGATAGGGAGAGGTAGTATGTAGGCTTAAGGAGGGGTCCTGAGCCCAAAAAGTAAAAAAGACTCAGGACAAAGGTGGTATATGAATAATTCAATGGCGACTCATACTCAGGTTAACGTAATGGAACGAACCTTATCCCGAGAGATGCTTGGAGTAGTTGAGTCCGGAGCGTTAGCGGCAGGTCGGTTGATGGGCCGGGGAGATAAAAATGCGGCTGATCAGGCAGCAGTAACCGCTATGCGAAGTGCACTGGGACAAATTCCGGTGCGCGGGACCATTGTGATTGGCGAAGGTGAGCGCGATGAAGCACCGATGCTCTATATCGGTGAAGAGGTGGGCATCCAGGAATTGGATATGCCAGAAATCGAAATTGCCGTGGATCCTCTTGAAGGCACCAATTTGGTAGCCTATGGATTGCCAGGCGCTGTGGCAACGTTGGCATTATCAACCAAGGGGGGGTTATTTCACGCCCCAGACACTTATATGGACAAGTTGGTAGTGGGTCCTGCAGCAAAAGGGCGGGTAGACATCCATGCACCGGTAGGAGATAACTTGAGCGCCATTGCCTTAAGCCTGAGCCGCTCAGTAGAAGACTTAACCGTGGTGATTCTGGAGCGCCCCCGGCATCAAGAGCTTATTCAAGAAGTACGGCAAACAGGGGCCCGGATTCAGTTGATTACGGATGGCGATTTGATGCCTGCAATCTGTACGGCGATTCAAGGCACCGGCATTCATGCCGTCATGGGTGTTGGGGGTGCACCGGAAGCCGTATTGACAGCGGCAGCCATTCGCTGTCTGGGCGGAGAGATTCAAACTCGGATTCGGTGGCGGCATGACGAAGAAAAAGCCCGGGCGTCTGACATGGGTATCGATCTGGATGAAGACAAAGTCTATTACACTGAGGATTTGGCGCCTGGCGAAGAAATCGTATTTGCAGCCAGCGGCATTACCACTGGAGATCTCCTTCAAGGAGTCCGCTATTTTGGAACAGGCTCCCGGACACACAGCGTGGTAATGGCCCGACAGTCAGGGTTGCTACGGTTTGTGGACACAGTTCATATGAATAAGAATCGTCCCGGCCCCATTCAGTTGTAGCCCTCTTCAGAAGAGTTTATTGCCATGAGCACCGTAGCCTCAACATCAACATGCCCAAGTATTACTGAGGCCATTGAAAGACTAAAGTCTCGACGGTTGATGCTGGTGCTTCGGACTGCTGAAACTGAGGATGCGATTTGGGCAGCAGAAACCTTAATTGGCACTGGATTCAGGGTGTTGGATGTTACCTGGGGAACACCGAACGCCCAAGATGTAATTCGTCATATTCGTAAGAACTACCCTGATGTGCTGGTAGGGGCTGGTACTGTTATGGATGTGCAAACAGCTGAAATCGCGTTGGAAGCCGGCGCACAGTTTATGTTGTCGCCAGCATTGGAAGAGTCTGTAGTTCGTTTTGCTCGACAGCAAAATGTGCTGATTCTGCCCGGCGTCACAACACCCACAGAAATTCATCAGGCATTAAAAATGGGCGCATCTGCTATCAAACTGTTTCCGGCAGGCCGAGTGGGGGGACCAGAGTATTTAAAAACCATATTGTCGCCCATGCCTTATGTACAGGCGGTGGTCACTGGCGGAGTGGGTCCAGCGAATTTTCAGGCATTTTTACAGGCTGGCGCCATTGCGGCAGGAGTGGGCTCGGAGTTAATCCGTCCGGAAACTTTAAAAAGCAGAGATGTGAATGCATTGATTCAAGGATCGACTATATATCAGCCTCTGCTAAAACATTAAATCGTTTCCACCCATGATTTCTTTGTCCTTATTTATGAAACGAATGGCTCAGTGAGGGATTCTTTACAATCTATTGAAAATATATGGTTTGGGTGGGACGATAGATATATCTCAAGAGGGGGGCAATAAAAATATTGCCGGTTTAATATAGATACTAGGGTGTTTCATTCGATATGAAAGTTCTGTCCTCTCAGAATATCATTTTTAGTGGCTCAAAACAGCCTCATCAGGCGCTGTTTTTCAACAGGTCAAACCGGAGTATCCTAAGATCACAAGATACGGTTAAATTCGGCCAGCACGAAAAAGCGGATCCACCTTTGAATTTAGGTATTTTAGTGGGGAATATTCATGAGACCGAACGGGCTGACATCGATCGCTTAAGAATTGTGGCAGAAGCCAGAGGTCATCATGTCACCGTACTACCGATAGAAGACTGTCAAGCGGTGCTGAAAGACGGAAAAGCGCTATTAATGAAACAAGGTCAGCCAGTTAGAAATATAGATGTCGTTCTTCCAAGACTCGGATCGGTCTCAGCACTTAAAGATTTAGCCCAAGCAGAACTCATTTTAGAACAATGCCGAGCTGCTGGTTTTCCGATATTAGAAAAATCACCCGATGCGATTCCCATTGCCATCAATAAATTCCGCACTCACCAAGTACTTACCCTAAAAGGCGTCCCCACATTAAACAGCGCTTTTTCAGTCAATCTTGAGAAACATCCTAATATTCTCAATCTCATAGCCAATGGTAAGGATCTGATTGTGAAACTAATCAGCGGAAGCGTTGGTGATTCTGTATTTTTGACGCCACTGGACAAATTGAATGAGCTATTGGAAAAGCTCAAACCACACTCAACACCTACCATAATTCAAGAATTTAGCGCCGAGGCCAAAGGGGCAGACTTACGAAGCTTTGTGGTGGGTAATGAAGTAATTGCCAACGTGGGCCGCCAAGCGGTAAATGGCAATTGGAAATCTAATGTTACTACTGGAGGAAAGGCGACCAACGTCCCAGAAATTCCTGCCAACCAAAAGAAACTGGCAATAAATGCCGTGAAAGCATTGGGATTGGCCTATGGTGGCGTAGATATTATTGAGACCGAGAAAGGGCCACGCGTCATTGAGGTAAATGCCTCTCCTTCGCTCACGACTATGGAAAAGTATACCGGCGGTATCGGTACACCTGAATTGGTTCAACACACAGAAAACTTTGTGGCACAACAACGCCGTAAAAAAACGATAATCGCTCCTAAGCCTCTCAGAGCATATATTACGGTCCCAAGCTTGAAAGCTTTATAGGAAGTTCACTCGCTTTATCTTTTTTTGCCTCATACACTCCTTGTTTACAAGGACAAAAGTGCAGAAATATCTTCAGGGGCGATCCGCAATAATTACCAGAGTCCCTATGGACAAAGTTCTTATTTTTATTAGTATATTAATAAATATACTAATACCGTAGGCGCGCCCAACAAAGTGTTTATACATAGAAATGTTTTTTATATAAGCGATCCACAGTCGCCTGTTAGAGGAATTTCGGCCAACAAAATACCTCAAACAGCTTTAGAACGTTTGGACAGCTTACATTTTAGTGGCAAAAATAAAGTTAAAAAACCATTAAATTTGGGGATTATAGTCGGCAATATTCAAGAAATAGAACGTGCGGACATTCATCGTTTAAAAGCTGTGGCTGAATCTAGAGGCCATCAGGTAACGGTGCTACCAGTAGAAGACTGCCAGGCAGTCCTCCAGGATAAGAAAGCACTACTCCTGAAACAGGGTAAGCCAATTCAAAATTTGGACATCGTGATTCCCAGGTTGGGCTCAGTCTCTGATTTGAAAAAATTGTCCCAAGCAGAATTACTTTTAGGGCAATGCCGCGCTGCAGGATTTCCAGTGTTAGAAAAAAGTCCTCATGGTGTTTCAACAGCGATCAATAAGTTCCGTGCTCACCAAGTGTTCATTAAAGAAGGCATACCTACCCTCAACAGTGCTTTTTCTCCTAATCTGTTGGAACACTCTGAAATAATCAATCAAATTGCGAAAGACAAAGAAATCGTTGTAAAACTTATAAACGGTTCCGTAGGTACGGCCGTTTTTCGCTCATCACTAGAAAAACTTAGACTGTTATTTGCTAAATTAAGTAAGCAAACACCTCCCACCATGGTTCAAGAGTTTATTCCAGAGGCAAACGGCACAGACTTAAGATGTTTTGTTGCGGGAGACAGAGTCATTGCTGTGGGTCGCCGACAAGCAAAGGCAGGCGATTGGAAGGCAAATGTAACAACGGGCGCTACAGCTTCAAAAGTAACGGATTTAGCAAAGCCGCTTCAAGACATGGCCATAACAGCATTAAAAGCTGTCGGACTAGCTTATGGAGGAGTGGATATTATTCATTCAAAAAACGGACCCGCTGTCCTGGAAATAAATGCTTCTCCTACGATTTTAGATATGGAAAACGTTCTGGGCGTCAGCATTGCACCAGAACTTATTAAATACGTGGAACACTTTGTAGAAGGCTTTCAAACTCAAAAAACGACTGCTCAAGGTCAAGAGGCCGCTTCTTCCAAGCTGTCTTCAATAGGAGTTCCTAAAATACCTTCATTCACTAGTGAGGTTGATAAAAAACTACAATTATAGTAATTTGGATTCTCCACTATAGATCCAATTAACTCATAGGTTTCCCGAACTAATGTTAACCGCTCCTCTAAAGCACTCATACGGTTTTAATAGAAAAGGATTCACCCAGCCGATTTCATCAAACCGTTCCTTTCCGGCGCTTTCAGCCTCTCGGGATGTCGTACATTTTGGGCAAGAAAAAGCATCCAAGCCCTTAAAAATCGGCATCCTCGTTGGTAACATCCACTCTTCTGAACAAGTTGATATTAATCGTCTAAAAGAAGCAGCTGAAGAAAAAGGGCACCGCGTTACAACAATTGCCGTAGAAGATTGCCACGCATTAATTAAAGATGGAAAAGGAACATTAATGCTAAAAGGCAAACCTTTGGAAGCGCTTGATATTGTTATTCCCCGGCTAGGTTCGGTTCCAGATCTAAAGAGTATTGTACAAGCAGAGTTAATTATCGATCAATTTCGTATAGCGGGTTTTCCACTATTAGAAGACAAGCCGGATGCTATTTCTACAGCAATTAACAAGTTTAAAGCTCACCAAGCATTTGCCCGAAATAATGTATCAACCCTTAATAGTGCTTTTTCTATCAAACTTACTGCAGACCCGAATATATCTAAGCTTATTGCCAATAGTAAACAACTCATTGTGAAGTTAGTCACTGGAACCACAGGAGATGGTGTATTCCTGACGCCTCTAGAAGGGCTCAAGAAACTTTTAGAAAAATTAAATCTTAAAAACTCTCCCCTCATGATTCAGGAATTTGCTCAAGAAGCCAAGGGAGCTGATATGAGATGCGTTGTTGTGGGAGATAAAGTGGTGGGCACAATGGGTAGACAAGCTCTTAACAACGGTTGGAAGGCAAATTATACCCTGGGCGCCAAGGCAACCCACATAACAAACCTACCTGATACAACTAAAGAGCTGGCTATTAATGCTGTTAAAGCTTTGGGGCTGGCCTATGGAGGAGTCGATATCATCAACACAAAAGATGGTCCTGCTGTTATTGAAGTGAATGCTTCACCTAATATTGTGGGAATGGAAGGTTGTATTGGTAAGATAATGGCCCCTGCTATCATCCAGCATGTAGAAAAGTATGTGGAACAGCTTCAAAAGACTATTTAAAAAGACGCTAAAAGCCAATTTAGCATCATTACTCTATTTATGAAGCCGTTTCTTCCAGTTGAAAATCATCCGGCTCGTTGGCGGCAATGTCGGTTAAATCATCTAAATTAGCATCTTCAATATCTGTGGATTGTTGAATGCGGGGACGGCTGCTGTTTTTTGAGGCGCGTCGCACCAAATTCTCCAATTCTTTTTTCTCACCGGTTAACTTAAAGTACTGATGAAAACTCTTGGTGGTATTTAATAAATAAGAGCGGCCTTTTCGTTTTTTAGAAATTAAATTGAGCCCCAACAGTTCATGAATATGTTCATAGGCGTTGGAGCCTCGCAGTTCAATCAGTTCAGACTGCAACACCGGCGCCTTAATAGCAATAGCAGAAAGGGTCCGTACGGCGGCGTGGGAGATTTCTACCGGCATCATCTTGTGCATGACTTCGTTAAAATCCTCGCGCACCTGTAAAATATAGCCGTCATCATCATTAATTTCTAAGGCGGTGCCGGGACGAAATGCGTAATCGTTGATGAGTTCCATCAGGGCCACTTCGGCGTCTTCGGAGTTCACATCCATAATTTCTGCCAGCTCTCGGGCGGTAAGGGGGCGGCTGGTAATAAACAGCGCCGCTTCAATCTTGCCTTTTAAGCGCTCCACATCGATACCACCGGGCCCTACAGATTCTTCAGACTCCGGCTTTGTTTTTTGTGTTGATTCTGTTTCCTCAGCCAAACCCTCTTCGATGATCTCATCGTGAAGTAACGCCGGTTCCGGGTCATCAGTCGCGTCTTCTTGATCTGTAAGTTCTACCGCCTTATTGGCTTCAGTTAAATCTTCCTGCCAAAAATCATCATCCTGAGAAACCTCTGGCGTGGTCTCCAGTGTTGTATCCTCTTCAGATTTTTTCGTCTTTTTTTTAGCAGCCATCAGAATTAACCGGCTTTCTTAATCTCATCAGGTGACATGGTAGTAGAAGCATCTTCACTGTCCAGATCGCTCAGAGGGACGTCACCTGTTTCATCTTTACCCACATAGATTTCGGAGTAAAACTCGTCCTGGTGCATGTCCACTTCGCCTCGGGCAGATAAGAACAACAAGGCTAAAAACGCAGAAACCTTATCGATATTGCCTTCCTGAATCAGTTCCGTCATAGACACATTGGCATTATCAATCAAGATACGGCCCAACACATGTTTCAAACTTAAAATGGTGTCCTCGATAAATTCCTCGTGGGCCATTTCTTCAATGTCATCGGCAGTAAAGTTAGAATAATCGCGAACCCGACGGCGGGTTTCGTCTTTTTCCACCTTGTCCCGAAGCAGCCGACGTTTTTCCAGTTCTTCATAGCGTTTCAGCTCGCCAATCAAATCCGTCAGGGTGACCCGACGGACTCGCGGCTGTTTGGCGCTGGTGCGACGAACCAGGACATCTTCCAGCGACTTGGGTTGGCGACCAAACGGGTTGATGAGGTTGCCGTCCATATCGCTCATAAAATCATCTTCCAGCGGATCGTCTAAGAGCTCTTCTTCCGGCGGCTCCAAGTAATCAATGCCCGCCAACTGATCGGATTTCATCCGCAACAAGACGGCCAGATACAACAGCACCTTACCGGTAATTTTCAAGTCGGATTCTTTCAGTTCCGCCACCGCCTGCAGATACTGATCTGCGACTTTCACGATATCCACGTTCCACGGATCAATCTCGCCGGTCTTGGCCATTTTCACCAGGATCTCGATCCCTTCGTCAGGGATATAGGCGGCTTTTTCTTCATCGCCGACAGCAGGATATACAGCCGGGACACTCAACGGCTTTTTCACGTCATCATTATGATGCGGCCTGTTTGGCATGGACCTTCTCTTCTTCCTTTAGGGGAGTCTTCTCTAACTCTGATGGATCATGGTCATCGCTCTCACCCCTTATTTTAATACCTGTGACCCGAGTTGTCCCGTTTCTTTTTTGGGTCACACCAATGGTCCGGTCAGAGTGCTCGATCATAGGTTTACGAAGAGAGACGACTACGAACTGAGCGCCTTTTTTACATTCGCCCAGTAACATCCGGGCCAGCTTCTCAACATTAATGCCATCCAGGTTCATATCCACCTCATCCAGGGCATAGAAGGGAGCAGGCTGGTAGCGCTGCAGAGCAAACACAAAGGCCAACGAGGTTAAGGATTTCTCTCCACCACTCATGGCCTCAATGCGCAACATCTTTTTGCCGCGAGGTTGGGCTTCAATGAGCATGCCACCACTAAAGGGATCATCCGGGTTGGTCAGCACCAACTGCCCGGCGCCATCCGAGAGATCGGCAAAGATGGTTTTAAAGCTGTTGTCCACGTGATCAAACGCCTTGCGGAATGACAACAGTTTGAGCTCAAAGTACCCGGACATCTTGACCTGAATGGCGTCACATTCGCGGTTGAGGGTATCAATTTTATCGGCCAGTTCCGTTTTACGACCATTCACCTCATCGTATTCTTGAATAGCCAGCATGTTCACCGGCTCCAGGGCTTCCATTCGTTTGGTAAGGCGCTGAATGTTTTGCTGGATATTCTCTTCAGACGGCAGGTCGTCCGCTTTTAAGGTATCAGGATCGATTCCGGCCTGGCGTAGTTCTGTTGCCGTTTCCAGCAGTGGCTCGTTAAGTTCGCGGAGCCGCGCCTGGAAGGAGACTATCTGCTCTTCAATTTGAGAAATCTGCCGCTCCAGGACGTTTTTATTCTTCTCTTCTTCAATCAACTTGGCCTGGGCCGCATCCCGTTCTTCCTGGAGTTTTTTTAGCTCCTCACCCAATTCCGAGGTTTGGGCTTCAAGATCTTTAATCTGCACCAGAGTGAGATCAATCTCTTCCTGATGGGCGGCTTTTTCTTTTTCAGCTTCTTTATTTTGGGTATGGCAGGCGGTAATACGCTCAGTAAAGTTTTGGATACCCACCTCCTGGTAGCTTTTTTCCATCTCTTTACTCTTGATATCCGCCTGGACGTTACGGATTTGAGAGTCGTAGTAATCCATCTGGAACTTCACTTCGTTCATCTCTTTACGCAGAGCGTTGAGCTGATCCGCCGGCAACTTGTTATCGATGGCTTCCAGCTCCGCCTGAATGGTGTGAACGGTTTTTTCCTGAGTTCCTTTTTCAGTGGCCAAAGACTTAATGGTTTTTTCCACCGCCGAGATCTGCTTTTTCATCTCTTTTTCATCCGACAGGGTCTCGGTACTGAGGGTGGATTGCTTACGGATTTCGGCCAGCTGTTGCTCGATGGATTCCAACTCTACCGTTAGCCGGGCATGACGATTCATGCACTGGGCATAATCTTCTTTGACGCCAGAAAGTTTGAGTTCCATGGCCGTCAGTTGTTTTTGAAGCTTTTCTTTATTGATCTCGGCGTCATCCAGTTGAGTACGCAGGGCGTTGAGTTCTTCTTCGACATTGGCGCCATTGAAGAACCGGCCCTGGTTTTTCCCACCCGGCGTTGATCCACCACTCATGGCGCCGGTTTTCTCCAGCAGGCTACCGTCCATGGTCACCATGCGATATTGACGGAGCAACTTACGGGCGGCGGCCATGTCTTTGACAATGAGGGTATCGCCTAAGGCATAGGCAAAAATGTCTTTGTACTTGGGCAAAAAGTCGATGAGGTTAATAGCGTAATCCACCACCCCGGCATCTTTGGGCAGGTCGGATAGCCCCAGGGAGCGACGCATTTTGGTCAGGGGTAAAAACGTAGCCCGGCCGCCTCGGTTTTGTTGCAGGTACTGAATAGCTTTTTCCGCCACACGTTCATCGTCCACCACTACGTTTTGGACCCGTCCCCCCATAGCCACTTCCATGGCCAGACCGTAATTCCCATCTACCTGACCCAACTGGGCCAACGTGCCGTGGATCCCCTGGACGCCGGAAGAGAGAATCATCTCAACAGGGCGAGCAAAGCTTAAATCTTCGTAGGCGCGTTTACGGGCATCCAATCGATCATAGTCGCGGCTTAAGTCGTTGTATTTGCTGACGGCAGTGTTAGTATCCACCCGCAACTGGCTATATTCTTTTTGGAGTTTGTTTAACTGCGCTTCAAAGGCGGCACGTTCTAAGTCCGCTTCTTGAAACGAGGTGGAGAGTTCGGCGTTTTTATCGGCCAGGGACTTGCTGCGTTCATCCGACGAGGATTTTTGCTGCAGATATAAATCCCGTTCAAACTCCAGGCGTTTTTTTTCGTTTTCCTGATCCATCAAATCCCGGTTGAGGGACGACAGCTTGTTTTCCGCCTCATCCAGTTTTTGCCGTACTTCAGACCGCTTGGTGCTGAGCTCTCCAGTAGATTCTGTCATCTGATCAAACTGGGCGTTGAGCTTTTCGTAGGACTTGGCCTCCGCATCATATAACCCTTGCAACTCTTTCAGCTGATGTTGAAAGGTAGCCATCTCGCCGTCCAGGTCTTCGATGTTTTGTTTTTGCCGCTCAATATCGGCTTCCATCCGGGTGACGCTTTCCAGGTTTTCGGTGGTTTGTTTTGCCACAAAAGCAATGGCGTCTTCTTTGCGGGAAATGTGACCCTTCAGGCTTTCAATCTGCTTGAAGAGCGCAATCTGCTGATCTTCACCTTTTTTCTTCACTTCTTCAGACAGCTTAATCAGCTCGGCCCGGGTTTCCTCAACGGTGGCCGCCAGGGTTTCGATTTCTTTGGCGGTGGTTTCTTTTTTTTGTTTGGCGTCGCTTAAATTTTGCCGGGTGTTTTCTACGGCTTTTTGAATATCCAAGTACTTGGCCGACAGCAGTTGGCCTTCAAACTGTTGGCGTTCATCCCGTAGTTTTTGGTATTTCAGGGCGTGCTCCCGCTCAGCGGCCAGCTGTTCCATCCGGGCTTCTATTTCGCCCAGCAAAATGGTGTTGCGTTCAATGTTGGCGCCGGTGGCGTCCAGTTCTTTTTGGGCCTGATCAATCTTGCGGTCAAACTCGGCCACCCCGGCAATTTCATCCACAATTTTGCGGCGTTCCATCGCCGACATGTTGACGAAAGAGGCCACATCGCCCTGCATCATAACGTTAAAGCACCCCGGTGAGACGTTGTGTTTGCCCAGCTCTTCGTGGATTTCGGTTAAAGTCGTGGTTTTGCCGTTAAGGACATAGGTACTGTTGTAGCCGTTGCTGGATTCCTTGATGCGACGAGTGACGGTGAGAAGATTATCGGGATCGGTTTCGGTGGTTTGAGACGCCGGATTATCATCGCCTTTTTTGGTCTTTTTGACCTTGAGGGCTGACTCGTCTTTGACGAAGGTAATGGTAACCATAGCCTCGCGGCGGCGGGACAGGTTGTTGATGAGATCCGAAAGCTTTTCGGCCCGCATAGTGCGGGAGGTGGACAGGCCCAGGCAGAACAGGATGCTATCCACAATATTGCTTTTACCCGAGCCATTGGGGCCGGAAATGGTGGTGAAACCTTTGCGGAAGGGGATGGTGGTTTTTTCCGAAAAGGATTTGAAGTTGTCGATCTCTATTTGGTGGATGTACATGAAGCGGGGCCTGACTCTCCGGGGGTGTGGGGCGTGTTTGTACTGTTGTAAGCGAAACACAACCGTTGCACAACAATATGCCTATTATACCGTATTGTTGGGTAAGGGGTGCAGGACTGGCAGGAAGTCGGTTTTTTGGGGCGGCGGCATGTGAGTGCACACCAGGTCCTGGCTTTGTTTGTTTAAAACGAGGGCACAAAAGTCTGGAAAATGGGTTTTATGCTTATTAGAGACATGGTTTTTGAAGGCAATATCAAAAGACCACAGAGACAGGGCAGTGAGAGGACATAGGCAGAATGCTTGGAGTGAGAGCATCTCAACTAATACCGACCCGTGCACCTATAGGCAGTAACGTTAGAGCTAGTGAGCCTGAAATAGATATTATTCCGCCAAAAAGAGCCAGCAAAACTGTTCGAGAAGCCAAGCCTCCTAATACAGCCCCCATGATGAGTGTCCTAGAAGACTTAGTTGATAGATTCATTGGCCTACACGGCAAAGGTCTCGATGATACCAGAGCTTTTCAAGCTGAGGTCAACCTACAAATACCCAAAATAATCCAAACATTAGATGATGTTCGTGAATACGGCAGTGAAGCACTTTTTAGAGAAACAATTGAAGCATTTTTAGGCAAACTCTCTGTGATAAAAGGGCAGTCTGGTTATATTGATGGCGCTATGCGACGTACCTTTATGAGTAATCTAGCAAAAGCTGCCCAATCAGAAAAGACGCCTTGGGCAACAAGTATGTTCTCACGCATGACTCTTGGATTTAGCACAACACCAGAATCACTTACAACAATATACTTCAGCAGAAGCAAATTCCCTTTTAAAACCACATCAGACGCAAGCCTGATCGGCTTCCAAGACGGCACGCCCGTCTACGCAGCAACAGAAAGTTCTACATCTAGCTGGAAAGCCAAAGCGATAGGCATACTCGTCTTGCTCGGTTTGGGATGGCTTATATTTGGCGGTTCTGATGAGGCAGAGCCACAAACTCCGACGGAATCAACCTATAAAACCCCACCCACCACCCGTCAGCCCTGGCAGCCGCAGGAAGGGTATCCAGGTGAACGCCCACCAGAACACATATATGGTTAACAGGACATCATCACCCCGTTAGATTTATTTACAAACTGTTCAAAACTAAAAACAAAATAACTTTATACTTTTAGATTGTTTATTTTGGGATATTAATATAGGCGGGACACAATAAATGACATTTGGGGCTGGGGCAGCTTTTAGGAAAGCTGGCCAAGGTACGTATGAAGCTAATGCTTTGATAAATATACATCACAGGTTACCAGATGAACCTGGTACGCCAGCAAATGACACTGCCTTGGATTTTGATCGAAGCAATTTTGCTCAAAGTGATGCACTTGATTTGGCGAGAGAGATGAGCTTTTTCAACATAACTTCTCCTAAAAGTGTAAAGCGTTTTCAAAATGCAAAGACTGAACTTATCATCCGCTTAAAAGAATTAGAAGGCCTCTCACAACAGGTTCAAAAAAGGGGCATCGCCAGCAACGAAGACCTGGCCGTCTTAAAAGCCAAGATAGGAGAAATGGAGGGTGGACTGAAACTGCTGGCCAGTGATGCGCCCCATATTTGGCAACAACTTGTGGCTCCCATTGAGAAACAAGACCATGTTCTTCATGGACTGCTGGAAGATCTCAGCACACCAGGGAGTCAATTAGACAATATTTGGGCGGGACACATTGATCCCATATTGGACGCTAAAGCAGGGCAAGGTGTAGCATCAAACACTTCCAGTCAAACCTACCCAGAAGGCGCTCAAGGCCGGTGGCAGCTTATGGCAGATAAATTAAGGAGAGGGGTTTCCTCAAACGCAAAAAACGTCCAAGCTGATTTTGCGACGATGCTCCAAGGAACCCAGGCCGGAAAATCAGTTCAAGACGCATTGGTTCATTACGATAGAAGTGCTTTGCTACGACTAAATACTATCTTGAGAGGGCGGGACACGACGCCTCTGGCGAATATGGCTGACGCTCTTCGGCAAGTGGATACAGGAACCCGACAAGCTCTAAAAGCAGAGCTATTAAAGCGTTATCCGTTGGATTTAACCCAGGCAGAACATAAACCTGCAAGACAAGTTATTGATACTATTTTTGACACTCCAGCCAGTGGCTATATTGAATATAGTGCATCGCATAAGTCAGGCATGATTTTGGGAGATGACTTTGACCATTTACGAAAACAATTAGCCAAGGCAGAAGATGGTATGAAAGACGCATCGGATATGGATGTTTTATTGAACGACAGTTTTTTTGACAGTGGTCTTAAGCTTCTCTCAGAAAGGTTAAACGAAAAAGGCGCTGAATCAGCCGTTTCTGCCCAGGCGCTGAAGGAAGAAATAGACTTAACCTTGCAAATGCAAGACGGTGAAAAAGCATTGCTAGCATTGGCAAACAGGCTGGAAGATCCGGCGAAAACACAGTTTACAGAAATGATTGACCGCACAAAAGCGGCCCCACAAAACCAAGCCGCTGGCGGTGGCAGCCGTAAACAAGCCGTGGGGAAAACGGCAGTGACATTGGGTGCACTAACACTAGGAGCCGTTGGCATTGCCAATGTGGGAAGCCCTGATGACCGGCCTACTCTGGAAGATTTAACATCAGCCGAAGAAATAGCGGCAACAGAAGCAACTGTAGCGGCTGAAACAGAAACAACTATTGCAGAACCAACAACGGCTACGCCAGAGCAAATGGCCCTAAGCATCACACCAGAGGAATACCTGGCCCTACTGCAAGAGCAAGGATTACTCACTGAACAAACTCCTTTTGGCGGAGCAACCTTCCAGCAAGAATTTACCAATGCACCAATAGGTA
>JAHQWC010000129.1 GCA_019634025.1 Vampirovibrio sp. | reverse complement strand
TGATGACGGCAAAAATATCGAGGTGGAAGAGAGATCTGATCTTTGGGTGATGGACAAGTATGAACCCAAGGGTAACAATGGATTTGGGTATGATCCTATTGTTTACCCCCTAGAAAATGGGAAACCAGCAGCTCGTACCTACTCTGAACTATCACCAAATGAAAAAAACAACATTAGCCATCGAGGACAAGCGCTCAAGAAGATCGTTGAAAAACTATTAAGCCAACAGGTTTCTCCAGTCGCCTCATAAATGAGGTAGGATACAGATAATAGATTATAAGAGCGAAGAGTTGTGTGATGAAGGTTATGGCTGAAAAACAACTGGACACTGTAGATGCTTATATTGACCGACTGCCACAGCATCAGCACGAGACCTTGGTACGACTGAGAAAGTTTATTCATCATGTGGTGCCGGATGTGAAAGAAACCTTTGGTTACAATATGCCCACTTTTGAAACCACCGGCTTTGTATGCAGCATTGGGGCGCAGAAGCATCATTGTGCGCTATATCTATGCAGCCCATCGATCTTAGACAAATACCGGAGAGTGCTGTCTGGGTTCAACTTGGGAAAAGGGTGTATTCGCTTCAAACAATTTGCAGACCTGCCCCTGGGAACCTTAGAGCAAATTTTATTGGACGCAGCTGCCCAGCCGGGTGGTTGTGCGGTCAAAAAGCCAGCTGGTAAGCAGGATTAACTCCATATGACGCACCATACGAGACGGGTCGCCATCCTATGGACAATTGTCTGCTTATACCTAACCCCCGTTTATGCCAAGTCGCCTGAACATTTACCTGACAGCAAACCGTTTACTTTTGTAGCCATGGGCGATATGCCCTATGACGAGCCGGGGCAGTTAGAACAGTTTGAAGGACTGCTGACAGCCATTAACCAATTGGAGCCATCACCTACCTTTGTGGTGCATGTGGGAGATACTAAATCCGGTACAAGTCGATGTTCTAATAAGACGTATAACAATATTTTAAAACGATTTCAGACGGTAAAGACGCCGTTTATATACACTCCAGGTGATAATGAGTGGACCGACTGTCACCGGATTCCCTGTGGATGGTTCCACCCGGTGGAACGACTGCGGAAAATCCGACAGATGTATTTTATAGACCATTCAGGCTTGGAAAAAACCTTGCCAGTGGCTCACCAGTGCTTGTCAGATGGAACATCGTGTTCTGACACATTGGAGCCCACGGTCAAAAGCCCGGTGGAAAACGCCCGGTGGGATACCAACGGTGTGATGTTCGCCACAATACACATCGTAGGCAGCCGCAATAACAACCACCGGAACCGGCAAATGCGATTAGAGTTTGAACGCCGGAACATTGCTAACCTAAATTGGTTAGCAGAGACGTTCAGGCTAGCCCAAAAATCTGATAGCCAAGCAGTGGTGATCTTTTTCCATGCCAACCCGGCTTTGGAATGGGCAGTTTCAGATCGGGCAGGATATAACGATTTTATTGACGCCCTACACGCCCATGCAGCTGATTTCCAGAAACCGGTACTTCTGGTACATGGGGACTCGCATCAACATCGAATAGATCATCCCTTGACTGATAAGGGACTGGATCGGGTCATGCCCAATGTAACCCGGTTAATTGTTTACGGGGATACAACCATTCGAGGAGTCCAGGTTCAAGTAATTCCTGACGCGGACAAGAATGAGCGTATGTTTTTGTTTCATCCGGTTGATCCCACTGCGCCCTGATCTACTGGGCTCAACATCGCATTTACATTCCTTTACCTGTTTTAAATTTCTATTTGACACTTTGGCCGTCATAGCTTAGTGTAGTTATTACTATATACCCCTCCTTAAGTTTCTCGGCCTGAGATCATTATGAACCAGGTCGAGTTTTTATTTTGGGGGGTCTTTTCCAATTTGGGTGTTATAAACGCTGTTAGTAAGGCATTTCAAATTGCAAGGTGAGGTGCTCCAAATTCTAATCTGATGCTGGTACAATGTGGGCGGTCACCAGAGACGCAGAGAGTCGAAAGAAACAGAGAGTGGTATGAACAAGTGCAGAGGCGGGGATAAGCTTGGCTACAGACAATAAAAATCACAACACCCTGTATTCCTTTGGTGTCAACCCGGATGACTCAACGCCGATGGTGCGGCAGTTTTTGGGAGTAAAGCAGGAATACCCCGGTATTATTTTGTTTTACCGGATGGGCGATTTTTACGAAACCTTCTTTGAAGATGCCGTCATCTGCGCCCGAGTGCTGGAAATCACTCTGACTGGACGAGACGCCGGGAAACTGGGGCGGATTCCTATGGCAGGGATTCCGGTGAAAGCTGCCGAAACCTATTTAAGCAAGCTACTAAGCCAAAACTTCAAGGTGGCAGTATGTGAGCAGACAGAAGACCCCTCATTAGCCAAAGGGCTGGTAGAACGCCAAGTGGTGCGAGTCCTGTCCAGTGGGACGGTAACCGAACAATCGCTGTTAAAGCCTGAGGAAAACAACTTTTTGGCAGCAGCAGTGTTCCCTAAGAAACCTGGGCTACCTTGTGGGTTAGCATACTGCGACATTACCACCGGCGAATTTTTTGCCACAGAACTCGACCTGAGCCAGCTTTTAAACGAGCTGGACCGGATACGGCCCACGGAGTTGCTGGTGAAAGGCAAGATCAAAAAAGCGGCGCCAGGTGCCGGTATTGATGAGACAGTGCCTGACGTCCCGTTGGAGCTGTCGGATCAGTACCAATGCACTCCCTTAAGTGTTCTGGCCTTTGCCGCCTCAGACACTACTCTGGTGCTGCAAGAAATGTTGAATGTATCCAACCTAGAAGGATACGGATTACAGGAAACACCTGCCGCCTTAACCGCCGCAGGCGCCATTGGGTATTACTTACGGCAAACCTTTATTCAAGATCTACCCACATTCGATGGCATACGGCTTTACCGGCTGTCTCAAACCATGTTATTAAACAGCGCCGCCCGCCGGAATTTGGAATTGCTGGTAACAGCCAAAAGCGGTCATTATGAAGGCAGCTTGTTATGGGTCCTCAATAAAACCTGCACCAGCATGGGCAGCCGACTATTACGCCAATGGATTAGCCAGCCCCTAACACATCTACCGGAAATTACCAGCCGACAGCAGAGTGTGGAAGAACTGGTGAATGCCCCTACTGTACGCGGAGAAGTTCGCCAGGCCTTACCTGATGTCTATGATATGGAACGTCTCAGCACCAAGGTGGGCAATTTAACGGCACAGCCCAGGGATTTGGTGGCATTAAAGTTATCCATTGCAAAACTTCCGGGAATCTCTAACTTGCTGGCTGGAATGCAGAGCTTTCACCTAAGCCGAATGCAACAATTTCCGCCGGAACTGTTTAAGGTCACAGCCCTGATTGATCAGGCTGTGGACGAATCGCCGGGGCTGAATCTGAAAGAAGGCGGCATTATTAAAACCGGATATAATCAGGAATTGGATAGACTCCGAAAGACGATGGCCGGACACGAGACCTGGTTGAAACAGTATGAACAAGAACAGCGGGAACGTACCGGGGTTAAAACCCTCAGACTCTCGTTTAACAATGCCTTTGGCTATTTTATTGAGGTGAGCAAAGCCAACACCAAAAACGTACCGGACGACTATCAGCGCAAGCAGACCTTGACCAACGCTGAGCGGTACACAACACCCACCCTAAAAACTCAAGAAGCCCAAGTACTGGACGCCCAAGGGCGGCAGTTTGAATTGGAATATCAGTTATTTTTAGACCTGCGCCAGAAGCTACAACCTTATGCCGCTGTACTGAAAGATTGTGCTCATCGGGTCGCTGTCTTGGATGCATTGCAATCCTTAGCTACTGTCGCCGTAGAAAACGGCTACACCAAGCCAACCGTGGATGATTCATATGAGTTGAATATCCAGGACGGGCGACACCCTGTGGTGGAAAAAATGCTACCCATGGGACGCTTTGTGGCCAACAACTGTGTGCTCTCTTCGGCAGAAAAAGAGTATAAGATTCCGCAGTTGATGATGATTACCGGCCCCAATATGGCCGGAAAATCCACCTATATGCGCCAAGTTGCCTTGTTGGTATTAATGGCACAGATGGGGTCTTTCGTCCCTGCTTCATATGTCAGAATCGGCTTAGTAGACAGTATCTTCACCCGAGTGGGGGCAGTAGATGACCTTTCTGCCGGACAGTCAACGTTTATGGTAGAGATGAACGAAACCGCCCAAATCCTCCACGGCGCCACCCAACACAGCTTGGTGATTCTGGATGAAATTGGCCGGGGAACCAGCACCTATGATGGTGTATCCATTGCGTGGAGCGTCTCAGAATATCTGGTAAGCCATCTACAAGCCCGCACACTGTTTGCCACCCATTACCATGAACTGAATGTTCTGGAGAACAAGCATCCCAAGATTCAAAACTTCCGAGTCTGCGTGGACGAAAGAGACGACGGGGGGCATGGTGAGATCGAGTTTTTACATAAAGTAGAGCCTGGTGCGGCACAGAAAAGCTACGGCATTCAAGTCGCCCGGATGGCAGGATTGCCCGGCGAGGTCGTGCAAAAGGCATCACAGCTATTAAACACGTTGCAAAAACGAGAGTTGGCAACCATTCAAAAGCCTTCCAAAACATCTCGGTATACCCCCGGAATAAATGGAACCAGCATACCCGATGGACCTGCTGAAACTCCTCAGCTCACACTCTTTTCCCCTTGAATATCTTCTATCTCTAAATCATATTTGTCTGACAGACCCGCCCACCTCATGGATTCAGAACCCACAACAATTGCAGCCATTGCCACCCCTCCGGGAACCGGCGGGGTGGCTGTCATCCGGATAAGCGGATCTCTAGCCTGGTATATCGGCAGAACGCTATTTTCCAGAAAAGACCTTTCATTTCAAAGCGGTCGGTTTTACCACGGGTGGATTGTAGACATTTCTGCCCCTCAAACCGATACTGCCCTACTGGATGAAGTCTTGATGCTCTTTTTCGCCGCCCCCAACAGCTTAACCGGCGAAGATGTGGTGGAGATTCACTGCCATGGAAACTGGTTTCTGGCTCAAAAGATTCTGGCCCTCTGCTTTAGCCTTGGAGCCACGGCAGCAGGGGCCGGAGAGTTTATGAAACGGGCATTTTTAGCCGGCAAGGTCGATTTAACCCAGGCAGAGTCGGTCATGGACCTGGTGAGCGCCCAAGGCGAACGCTTGCTGAAAGCCGCATCCCGGAACTTGAAAAACCGATCATTAGGCACCTACATTGACGTCATTGGCCAAAAACTACTGGAAATTCAGTCTCAGATCGTGGCCTGTGTAGATTTTCCGGACGAAGTGGATGAGCCACCACGCTTACCACTGATTGAGTCGTTGAGTACTTTAATTGAGCGGGGAGAAGCCCTGGCTAGGGCCGCAGACAAAAACCGGCTGGTGCGAGACGGCATGAAAATCGCCATTTTAGGACTGCCCAATGCCGGAAAATCTTCTATTTTCAACGTACTCCTTGCCAGCGAGCGGGCAATTGTCACCGATATTCCTGGAACTACCCGGGATGTGCTGACAGAATGCCTGACCATTCATGGCATTCAGGTCACCTTGGTAGATACTGCGGGCATCCGAGAATCGGAAAATCGGGTAGAGATCTTGGGAATTGAGCGCACCTGGCAGGCTGCTGATGAGGCTGAAGCTATTTTATATGTGTTTGATGGCACTATCGGATTGCTGCGTGAAGATCACCGAGTATTAGCCAAACTATCAAAACTCCCCAATACCCGGATTTTGCTGGTAGCCAACAAAATGGATCTGGTGAGCCGGGAAAAGCCGTTTGGCCGCGAAGGTGTCTTAACACTCTCCGCCAAAACCGGCAGAAGTATGGAAGAGCTTTTAAACTGGATCGAATCCGTCATTGAGGAGCGGGTACCGGGAGAAACCGATATCCATATGGCCATTAATCACCGACAACGGTCATGTCTATTGGCCATGAACGAGAGTCTACACCTGGCGCAACAGACTCTCATTGACCAATCTCTACCCATTGATATGGCCACCGTGCCCATCACTGATGGCTTAAGCAAATTAGATGAGCTGATGGGTCGTGAGACCACTGAGGAGGTGTTGGATCAGGTGTTTCAAGAGTTTTGCGTTGGTAAGTAAATGATGGATGCACGTATATGACCGTTGCCATCGAACAACTGACGATAGAGCAGCAGGTAGCTCAGCGGTTTATTGTTGGGTTTTCCGGACTCGCGCCACAGGGAACATTCAACCGGTTTTTAGAGGCTGGTTTGGGTGGTGTGATCTTCTTTCGAGAAAATTTTGACGCCGACGGGACACCTGAAGCGATTTTACAGCGCAATCAACACCTACAGAATCAAGTCCCCAAGTCTTGCCCACCCCTTTTTCTTAGCACTGATCAAGAAGGAGGAAGGGTAGAGCGGTTACCTTATACGTTTTTCCCCTCGACTCCGGCACCTGCTGCACTGGCACTAGCCGATGAATTGAATGAGCCCGGAATCCTACAGCAGGTTTACGCAAAACAGTCCGCCTGTTTAGCCTCTTTAGGATTTAATCTTAATTACTTCCCCACACTGGATGTCAACCTGGAACCCACCAACCCCATTATCGGTCCTAGAGCCTTTGGAAGCTCAAAAGGAGTGGTTCAAAAGTTTGGCAAGCAGGCGGTAGAGACCTTGCGGAATAACAACATAATTCCGGTGGCCAAGCATTTTCCGGGCCATGGCAACGGCACGGTAGATTCTCACGTCGCCTTACCGCAATTAACCTTTACCGAAGACGAACTCAAAGGCTTTTTACAGGCCATTGACCTAAAAATACCGGCGGTACTGGTTTCCCATGGGTATTACCCAGCCTTACAACGCTCTGCCCGAGAAGTAGACGTGCCGGCGTCCGCCTCACCCACCGTTGTGAAAGACCTCCTTAGAAAAAAATGCGGCTTTCAAGGCGTGGTAATCTCTGATGATATGTGCATGGGAGCAATTACGCAACATCAGGATGCCATAACAGCAGCAATGAAGACGATAGAAGCCGGTGTGGATGTCCTGGTATATAAGCAATCCACCGAGACCGAATGGCAGGTATTTGAAGCCATTGTGGCGGCGCTCCAAGACGAAATCCTGGATATGGAAGACCATCTGGCCGCCGTGCGTCGGATTTTGGACTGTAAGTACCAGTACCTAAACCAGCCATCAACACCTCTCTATAACAAGGACAGTGTAAAAGAGATGAGCCGTGACTGGGCACAAAAATCAATTACGCTCTTATCCGGAGAGCTACCGTCCGTACTCCCCTTACAGCCAGAAGCATCCCTCTGGGTCATTCATCCTGATCGCGCTTCTATTGTGGGGTACAACTTTGATCAGGATATTTCTCCTGAACTCCCTCAGCTTTTTGAGGCCGCTGGGTTTTTGAATATCCGGTTCTGGCAATACCCCCAGGCCAATACAACTTCCTTTAACAGCCTGAGTGCACCGGAAGCCATTGTGTTTATCAGTCATGACCCTCAAAGAGACCCTATTCAGGTGGAACTCTATGAAGCCCTTTGCCAACAAGCCCCCACAGCCTCTCGCATCCTCATCTCAGCCGCCAGCCCATATTGCTCTGGCCTGTTACCCAATTCAACGGTCCACATCGCTTTATGCAGCTACCGCCCGCCTCAAATGGAAGCTTTAATTGATTTTTTGACCTGATAATTATTTTTTCAAAGTTCAGGGTTCTCCCTGATCCAGATCTCCTCCATATAGACGAAACCCTATACTAAGAGCCTAGTCGAATGTATTTCAGGTATGTAGTGCAGGGACGATCTAGGTAAAGTACCCCATAAGGAGGACTAAAGCCCATGAGACAAGTAAAGAGACAAGCCCAAAAAGGTTTTACATTAGTTGAATTGGCCGTGGTTATCGCCATTGTTGCTATTTTGGCTGCCGTAGCTATCCCCAGACTGCTGGACACCTCCGACTCTGCCGAACGTGCAGTGGCTCAGGATTTCCAATCTCAGCTCATCAGTGCGGCCACTATGTACACTGCAAAGCAAAGTAGAACACCCACCGGCTTTGACCAGTTTGTAAGTAATGCCGCTATTCCGGCAGGCAGCGACTTCACCATCAGTACCTCTACCCTTGGGCCCAACGCAGCAGCTAGCCCTTGCACTGTAGGCGCTAACCAAATTGACTGCGGTGCTGCATTCCCCAACCTCACTACCGTGACCTATACCTGGACTGATGGTACGGTAACTTCCAACATCGCTATCTAGTATCTCTTCAGACCATAAATATCTGAAGAAAGCCTTTCAAGGGGTTTCGCCAACCGGCGGAGCCCCTTGTTTGTGGGATGCGTCCCAGCCGGATATCCACTAAAGTTGAACCGGATAAGATTGAGTCGGATGTTTTTATCATCCGCTGATGAACGAGGCATTCGGAAAAAATGTTCCAAAAACGTCATCCCAGACTCACGGTGATTGTGGCGCCACTAGCCGTTATGGTCTTATTGACAGTCATCGCCGGGTTTTCGTCCTACCAACTCAGCCGAACCTGGGAAACGGCAGCGAGTGAGGTAAATAATACCCTCGTACGGCAACTTATTCTCAATAACATCCGGCTGGGGCTTCAGCAGACCCGCCGAGAACTGGAAACCGGACAAGTACAAAAGGCACGGCAAACCTGGCAAACAACCCGGCAACAACTGATGCTGGCATCCAGCTCTCCTGGGAAACTCCAAATTCCAGATACCCTAAAAGCTTTTTTAAGCGAAGACGAAAACATTGCCAACACCTCCTTAGTACTTGTCCAGCCTTTTTTTGACGTAGATATTGACGCAACGCGAGAAACCTTAAAGCGATTCCAACTCTATACACGCTCCACCTCTATTGCCATGGCCTTAAGTATGCTGCTACTGGGCATCACCCTAACGGTTATTACCGCTCGCGATCTCAATAAGCTCATCCAGCGGCTAGAAGACTCTCGAGATCTCAACATTAAGGTACAGGAAGACGAGCGGGAACGGATTGCACAGGAGTTACATGATGCAGTGGTGCAAGAGCTGGTGGATCTAAAACGAGAGTATTCACCAGAAAAGGTGGATCGGATGGTGGATACCATGCGCCGGATATGCCATGACCTTAAACCAAAAGTCCTGGAAGATTTAGGCTTATCTTCTGCCCTGGAATTGCTAACAGACAACCTTCGGACTGACTTGGCATGCCAGGTATCCCTAAATTTGGATGCCGACCCACTAAAAACCCTACCCAAAAACTACCATTTACCCCTGTTCCGGGTGGTGCAAGAAATGTTCAACAACATCAAACAACACGCAGCCGCTACACAGGTGACCCTCATCGTCTCTTATGAGCCTTCAGAGAGCTCTGTATTGACCGTAAATTTACGCGATAATGGTCAGGGCTTTGATCCGGCAGAAACATCCAATCATGGCATGGGATTAGCCGGTATCCGAGAAAGGGTACAAAAGCTGGGTGGAAACATTAAAATAGAATCTGCCCCTGGTCAGGGGTGTAAAACCCGAATCTTGATTCCGGTAAGCGCAAACAAACAGCTATAAAAAGAAAGGTAAACAGCACACGTTGACTAACTCTCTTCAAAAACTGGCGGTGTTATTGGTGGATGATCATACGGTGGTCCGCCAGGGAACTCGCGATCTGCTGGCTTCCTATGAGGATTTAGATGTCGTCGGCGAACTGGCAGATGGAGAAACCCTGACCGGCATGGTCAAAGTGAAACACCCTGATATTGTCTTGCTGGATTTAAACCTACCGGGAAAAAACGGCTTAGAGCTTTTAGAAGAGCTTAAAAAACAATTTCCAGAACTTTGCGTGGTTATGTTTACTGCCCACACAGATTTGCAATACATCCGCCGCGCCGTGACTCTAAAGGCAGATGGATATCTGTCTAAAACCGTCACACAACAAGAACTGTACGAGGCATTAAGAGAAGTAACCGACACTCAAAACCGCCCGGTATACTCCCAGGATGTGCGGGACAAATTAGCTGAAAATGGTACGGAAGAAGCATCAGTTAAATTAACGGCTCGGGAACAAGAAATTCTGCTCCAGGTGGCGCAAGGACAAAGCAACCAGGACATTGCCAAAGAACTGGTGATTTCGGTTAAAACGGTAGAAACCCATGTAGCCAACCTGATGAAAAAGCTGGGTGGGAACAACCGCAACCATCTAACTGCGTATGCCTACAAACAAGGATTGGTCTAAAAACAGATTAGTCCTTTTACAAGGCGGTTTATTCCGGTAGAATGGTTTTTATGGGGAAGTACGCTTCATCTTTGTACGTGTCGATTTCGCTGGCCATATGGGCAGGGTTGGTTTTTTTGTTGGCGCCCACTGGCGAAACGGCCAAACTCAATAACTTTGAGATTGAGACTCACCCAGGTGAGTCAGTCAAGATCATTCTACACACCGATACTCGTACACCATATACCACAGAATCAACAGATAACGGGTTCTCCGTGATCTTGCCTGAAACTTCTTTAGCGCCGAAAATGACCGCCAAAGGACTGCCAGTAGTCACCGACAACCAAAATCAGTTTGTCGGTCAGGCCATCCCTATGGAAAACGGCCACTTAAGAATCACCCTGCCAACATTACCCAAAGATCAATATGCTGTGTCGGTCATTCAGAAACCCGAAGATGCTACTACCGGCTTGACGCCTCGTCTATCTTACCTGGATGATGAGAAGCACCTAGATCGTAATGTGGAAACCTATCTCCGTGAGTATGAAAAGAACCAAAACGCAAAAACAGAAACAGCCTCCAAACCTTCAAGAGAAACTGCTTCCTCAACACCCGCAAGACCGATTATCGTAAAAACTCCCCGCCGCTCCTCCAGATCTTCTTCGCGACGCAAAAAAAATTCTAATGCTATGGACCATAAAAACTGGCTGCCGATAAAATCCTTTGAGACACTTTCTCACGGTGCCTTTCAACCTGGTATTAACACCAATGAGGCCTTCAGCACTCTTGCCCTATCTGACGAAGAGGAAACCCTATTTTCGCCATTTCCCTCTTCATTGGTGCAAGAAGCCACTATCACAGATGTTACCGAGGGGCCGGATCTTTTTTCTGCAGAATTAGGCGAAATTGCCCTTGGTCATGAGACAAACAAAACGGTAGCTCCTGATACCAATAAAACCAACGTCTCTGCTAAAGCCGGATGGTTTTCAGGATTTGTGGACGGGCTGTTTCAAGAACTACGCCAAATTCCGCTCTGGATTATGATTGCCTTGGGGCTCTTTTTAAGCGGCATCGGTCTTTTTGCCCTCATCGGCAGCTTGGTGCTGATGAGAATCCTTTTCAGCCCTCTAAACCCATCAGTCACAACAGCCCATGCGCACGTAACACCAACACCGGTCCAAATCCCTATCGGTGCTTATATGGCTAAGCCAGCAACGCCTCCAAGCAACACAGCAGCCCCTCTAACACCTCCTTCAGAGCCTTTCACTCCTGAGCGTCAACCTTCCAAACCACAGGTTGATGCTGAGACAGATGATCCTATAGACCCACTTCTGACAGAACTCCCAGACAACATTGAATTTGAAGACAAGGCACGGGTTAACGCCTTTGATTACCTGTATCACTCACCGGAAAACGTAAAACAGGCCGTTCAAAACACCGTACTGATTAACTTCCCTACCGGACGCCGAAAAGCCAAATCCAACCGGCGTTCCAAAACGGTCCGGTAAGATTGCTTTAATAAGACATTGATTAAAATGCGCCCATATGTCGAAGTTTCAGACGCATTTCAGGCACCGGAGGAATTTTTCCACCGGACTTTTCGACATACTGACGATAAAAGTGCTTGGCCTGATCTATATCACCCTTCGTTTCATACAGCGTACCCAAAGTATAATATGCCGGAGCAAAGCCGGGGTGCTGTTTGGTTAAACGATGCATGACATCCAGTGCCTCATCGGTTTTACCCCGACTACTCAAGCACTGGCCAACCCCCATCATGGCATAGGGATTATTAGGCTCAACTTTTAAAGCTTTTTGATAGTGTTTCTCAGCAGAACCCACCTTACCAGATTGAAACTGCTGAGTCGCTTTTTCAATTTCATCAGACGCAGCGGGTAGCTTTGACTCTGCTGGTAAAGAGCTTACAGCATTCAATATCAGTATCACCACCACACCCATTGCGATTAATACAACCGGTTTAGAACAAGGTAGCTTCATAAAAGAAATTTGCATACGGATGACCTTATAATGCATAAACTATCCTCCCTATTACAGGCCACCCTCAACAGAAGTGTCAAGCATTCAAAACTATTCTCCTGTCAAAACCGCTTACCGAAAAAGCACACAGCTAGGGTTCCTTAGGCCTCATCCAGATAAGGGAAGCAGGTTGATCTGATTCTGGGTAAAACTGCAAGTAAGGAATTCCTGGTATTAGAGAGCGAACGAAATGGCACAAGGGCCACAACAACTTAATGCGGACGCTTATGATGAAGAGCCGCATTTTGACTCCATTCAGGGGCTGGTTTCTGGCGGAGAAGTACTCGTCAACGAGCATGTTTATACACTCTCTGAAGATGAAGACGAGCCGGAAAAAACCGTTGTAGACGATCTCGATAATATGTCTCCAACGGAACTCCATGATATGGGGCTGCTTTTTAAATTTAAAAAAGAATACACCGAAGCAATCCGGTACTTGGAAAAAGCTTATAAGGGATACATTCAATCTGATGACCTGATTGGCGGAATTTTAAGCAAGATTGAACTGGCCTGGCTCAGTTATAACCATGTTGGCACCGACGGCGTAAGCAAAGCTCAATTGCTTTTGGCAGAAGCCGACTCCATGGTCTCTGAACATATCAACCGTCCCGGCATCAACGAAGTACGGGCAAGATTACTGCACTATCAAGGCCTCATCAAATACCGTAACAAAGAATTCGGTGAAGCCCTTAAAATGTTCCGCCATGCCCGGACGTTTTGTTGGCATGAAGGCTTAGATGCCGCAAAAATTTTTGATAGCATGGCCATTTATCACGAACGTGTGGGCGACTATCAACGGTCCGTTAACTATCTCCAAGAGTCCTTAAAAATCAAAAAGAATATTGGCCCTCAATGGGAAGAAGCTGTTACCCATCAAATTTTAGGCCGGCTATACCTGGACATTGAGGACTTCCCCAATGCTCTGAAGCATTTAGAGGAATCCCTCCAACTGTGTGAATCTCTGGATGACCTAAAGCGTCACGCTAACATCCAAAACGAGCTGATCAAACTGTACATTTATCGTCAGGATTTTGAAAGCGCCAAAAACCTTATTGAAACCATAGAATCCGATAACAAACACCGCAACCAGGAAATTCCCCACGCAACGACCCTATTGTATAAGTCTTTTCTACACTACATCTTCAAAGAATACGAGTCCGGGCTACAACTCCTAACCACCAAAGTTATTCCGGTATTAAAGCGCAATCGGGAAAAGCATCCGCTTGCCACGGCTTTCCGTCTAGAAGGCAGTTTCCAAAACAAAATGGGACAGTTTGAGCAGGCTGTTGAGTCCATTCGGCTGGCATTGGGCGCTTTTAAAGAAGAAAACGTCATTGATGAGCTGGCAAAAACCCATATTGAATTGGGCAAAATATACTTCAGCCGCCACGAGGAAGGTTTGGCATTAGCCAGCTTTATGGAAGCCCTGAAGATATGCGAGCAGAACGGCCTCAATTACCTTACGAGCTATATTCAAGATGAAATCTACAAGATAGACCAATCCCAATGGCAAGAGATCATTCAAAAACGAGGCAATCACGAACGGATTTTTGAAAAGGAACGCACTTTACTGGAAGCCCTCTCTGCCCTTAGTCAGGAGGAGGGTGCCTTAGATGCCACAGAACTGGGCGAAAAAACCCGGCCGCTTATCTCTTTGTTAAGAGTGGGTCAAGCTATGTCCGGCGAACGAGATTTGGAAAAACTACTGGCACTGATTATGGGCGAAACTGAGCAAGCCTTAGATGCCGACCGCTGTACCGTGTTTTTATACGACAAACGCCAAAACGAACTCTGGTCCAGGGTCGCCTCAGGCATTGGCCATCAAGTCGGAGAAATTCGTTTCCCTGCTCATTTGGGCCTGGCGGGCTATGTGTGTAAAACCGGCGAAGTATTAAACATTAAGAATGCCTACCAGGATCCTCGTTTTAACAAAGAGGTGGATAAAAAAACCGGCTATAAAACCGAAAACCTGCTGTGTATGCCCATGCGTAACCGGCAAATGGAAATCATCGGCGTTTTCCAAGTCTTGAATAAAAACAGCGGTAGTTTTGATAAAAGTGATGAAGATCTCCTGATGGCCATTGCGTCCAGCGCTGCCGTAGCTGTTGAAAACGCTCAGCTCACCAAAGACATGAAAATCTCCTTTGATAGCTTTGTTAAAACCCTTTCCAGCACCATTGATGCCCGAGACCCTATTACTGCAGGTCATTCAGAACGAGTTGCCGAATACTGCACCTTGTTGGGAGATCAAATGCGGATGACCGCCGAAGAGATGGAAGCCCTTAGATACTCCGCACTACTTCACGACATCGGTAAAATCGGGATTCGCGAAGACATCCTAATGAAAGATGGACGTTTAACCCAAAAAGAATATCGCCATATTCAAAAACACGTCTTTTATACCCACGAGATTCTTAAAAACATTCATTTTGAGGCTCATTTGTGTAATGTGCCTGAGATTGCAGCATCTCACCACGAAAAAATGGACGGCAGCGGCTATCATCGAGGCCTTGCAGGATCAGAAATCCCTCTGTCAGGTCGTATCTTAGCGGTTGGAGATGTTTTTGACGCCATTACATCTCGTCGGCATTACCGGAACCGCATGCCCTTTCAAAAAGTACTCACCATTTTGGAACGAGACGTCGGCACCCACTTTGACGGCGACTGCCTCGAAGCTTTCTTTAACGTCAAACTGCATAAACTGTGTCAGGTCCTAATGATCGAAAAACGTCTAGACGATGATGAGATCGTAGACAGCAGAAAACTTATCCGTGACATCGATTCAGAGGTGACTCTGAGGGAATACCATGAACTTCTCTCTAAAACCTCAATGACTAAGGGGGAAATGGATGTCCACAATAAATTTACGATGCTCTATCACCAGGGATCCATCTCGGATCTAGATTAGAGCTACGCAATTATGTTAGCTCCCCGCTGCCGTTGTTCCTGGCGGTGTATCACCACTGCCATCTGTATGACGATTCTCCACAACACTTAAGTGCCGCTTAAACTCTTTGTAGAAACCGCAATTCTTCACGGTAATGTCTTGTTGCAACTGCACCACACCCACTGCCATGGCTTCCAGCAACGGACAGCTCACACCCTTAGCAAAGTGTTCACAGGTAAAACACTGATCATCTTTTTCGATATGAATGGTGCCGTCATCGTACATGGTTCGTTATAAATTCCAGTTGTTAATATTGCCTGTAACGCAGTAGCATAAGTATTAGTTCAAAATGTATACTTACTATTTTAGTATATCGCTATTAATTTGAAATTTAAACACAAATGTGGCTAAATAATTGTAAAATTCTTAAAACGCTGGTCAGGCAAAGGGTTTTGCCAATACCAAGGTTGACATGACCGTTACAACGTTAAGAAATGTATCGTTTATAACGAAAAATTCGCGCAAATAACGATTATATAAGTATTATCGGGCATTTTGTAATATTTCTTTAACGCACCCACAACCTTGAATATTCAGGTGTTTTCATTCCCATATCACGTCATACCGTTTTAGCGTCAGTAATATCGCTGGCTCAATAGGCAACAGGACACACATGAACTCTGTTTCATTCCCTTTAAGTACTGGTATTACCGGTCAGTTGCTGCCGACACAAGTCCGACAGCATCAAATACTCTTGCCCCCTCTTTTTGGGCAAGATAAAGGCAATGAAGACGCTATAGAGCTGTCTTTTGAAACCGATTCACCCGAAACACCTCATTCGGAAAGTGAAAAAGCTCAGCCCTTCCCCAAAATTGAATCGGCAAGTGATTTTATCAAAAGCTTGGCAATATCCGGCCTAGGAGGGCTTCTGATTTTCCTCACCACAGCTTTGGCTGTAGGAAGGCCTATTGCCGGATTAGTGCTGGCAACACCGTTCTTACTGGCCAAAAACTTTTTGGATGACTATGCCGAACAGCGCCGGATCCTGAACTGGTCAGATATCGGCCTATTACGGGCAAAATTTGCCAAACCTATTGGCGAACGGCTCCAAAAAGTCATCATCCCCCTCATTCCCAATCTGGGGTTTTCTATCTTTACCGAAGACGCCAAAGCCGCTTTATCCAAAGGAATCCACCGGTATGTAGATAAAGCCTTTGATCTCGTCGAGGATATCTTTGAAAACAAAGCCCTAAAAGGTATGAGCCAACGCCTCCGGGTAGAAAAGTCCATCACCGGTAAGGTCGGCATTATCTGGCAAGGTGTAAAAGAAAACTTCCATGACTCTTTCCAGCTCACCGTCTCCCAGTTGATGTTCAAAGCCCTGGCATTTGCCCGCAGAAAACCGCTAATTGGCTGGCCTATTCTGGCAGTATTGTTCTTAATCGCCTATAGCCAAGGTAAAACCCTGAATCAATTTGCTCAGGATCTCACAAAACCCTCTGCTCGTAATGAGCCTCAAGGAGCTCCAAATAACTCAGCACCTAAAACAGACCCATAACCTGATTTCTAAATAAAATCCGCACAAAAATCCTAATCCAGGTTTTTATACAGATAGGCAACGCTTTATCACCATAAAGCCTAACCTGTGTGATCCAGAGAGCAACATACACACATATACACTGCAAGCCACGTAAAGGGTCTCTTATCGCTGGCGGTTGATGTATTCAGGGGTATTAAAGAGGGTGTTATAAGTTATGCAGCCACAACCATGGCAATCTCAGCCTAATTTTCAATCAAATTCAACGATGCAGAGCCATCAAACCAATCCGCTACAGGATACTTTCCGGCTCATTGCCCAAACTCGCCGCCAAGTCGCTCATGCCACAGAACAAGCCACAGCGGCCGTCCGATCGTTTTATAAAAACCCGGAGGACTTGGCAACATTTATTGAACGTCACGGCACCCCGGTCATTTACCTGCCGGTACACTGGATACCATTGTTATCCCTGAAACTTTTAGGATTTGAACTGGGTTATATCCCCGTTCCCACAGAGCCACACCTAAGACACCGGTTTGATACCTTATGCCGCCTATTTGATATAGAAGCATCTAAACCCAATTGCACTCTGTCTCACGGGGTATTTATCGTCACCAAGCCATTATTCAATATTGGATTTATGGCCTATCAACTCCACCACTGGTTTGCCTGCCGTAACGGTATGACAGGGTATGAATCCAAAGATTTGAAACGGTACCGGCACTTTTGGGAGAAAAAACAAGGCATCATCGGTCCAGAAGTAATGCGAATGACCGAAGCAGAAGTTCGCAGCCTCAAGAACGCCATCAATCGGGATTTAGAAGCCTTAAAATTCCTGCGGCAGATTACGGAAGAGATTTTCGTTCCAGCCAATCAGGCAAATGCCCTGGCACAGAATAAATCTGCCAGCGCCTAAGACAAAACAACCCCTTGGTTAGGGTTTACGCAGAATGCGCTATGGCGATGCAGATACGAGGAACGAGCAGCGGACGCAAGGAGCGTACTAGTAGTACGTGACGTAGCGGAGCAGCACAGTGACGAAGTAAATGCGAGTCAGATCTGCGTAAGTCCTAGGGCGGCTGAAGATTTTGTGAAACAGGCCGATACTATATTAGCCCTATGTCACGATGTCACCAATTGGTAAATATGCAGGCCAATGGAAAAAAAAGATGTCCCCTTTGTCCGATGGCACGACCGAAACCCTGTGCTGGCAGAGGTGATTCAAAAGCTGGAAAAAATGCCCACTGAGCACATGGAAGTCTGTGCCCGGTTAATGATTGGCATGTGTAGCAACTTAAAAGGGGGCCCAAAAGACGATTTCAGTCTGGTCGAACTGGGTGCGGAAAAAACCACCGGGCTCATGAAGTCCAAGAACAAACGTCGCTGGTATGACCAGAATCCGGTGATGCATATGGCCATGAATAAGCTCTATCTTCTCAGTGAAAAAGAGCAGGGAGTAATTGCAGAAAAAATGATTGTCTCCATTCGGGTACTGGAAGAATACCTGGGCTACTGCTACCGGCAAATCCGAAAAGAAGAACCTCAAGAGGCATTGTATCTTATTAAAACCGGCATTGAAGACGGCTACGAACACTGCATTAAGAAACTCAAGGAAATGGGCTGCTGGGACGAAAAGAGCGGCAAACATCTGCCAGAAGCGATTGCTAAAAAGCACCGGCTGCCTACACCAGAAGAAAAGAAAAACCTGGTTGCAGGCTACCAACTCCAAGACAGCGATCAGGGCATGAAGATCAATCACAATATGTTTCCGTAACACCTAAATCAAAGCGTTATTTGGTGAATACCAGCGGCTGGTTTAGAATAACGGGTGTCGGGAGATCCCTGTTATATTCTGTCGTGCCGGAGAGTCTGAATCCATGTCCACCGCATCTACCACCGTTTCAAAACGCACTCGGTCTCAAGAAGCCTTCACTCAAGCCCAAAAACTCATGCCTGGTGGGGTCAACAGTCCGGTACGAGCCTATAAGTCTGTTGGCGGAACGCCGCCATTTATTCAGAAAGCGCAAGGATCTTACGTTTGGGATATTGATGAGAATCAATATATCGATTACATCGGCTCCTGGGGGCCTGCCATTCTGGGCCATGGCCACCCACAGGTGGTAGAAGCTGTTCAACAAACTGCTGAGAAGGGCCTAAGCTTTGGCGCGCCAACGTTACTGGAATCAGAACTCGCCCAAGCTGTCATTGACCGAGTCCCCAGCATTGAAAAGGTCCGGTTCGTGAACTCCGGCACCGAGGCGGTCATGAGCGCCGTTCGTTTAGCCAGGGCCTATACGGGCCGAGAGAAGATCATTAAATTTGCCGGCTGCTACCACGGCCACTCAGACTATTTACTGGTCAAAGCCGGCTCCGGTGCGTTGACCTTAGGCGTACCAGACAGTCCAGGCGTCCCCAAAGCAACTGCCAATGAAACCCTCATCGCAACCTTTAACGACCTGGCATCGGTAAAAGCACTGTTGAATGAGCACGGCCCACATATTGCCGGAATTTTAGTCGAACCCGTTGCCGGAAACATGGGGTGTATTCCACCAGAGCCAGGATTTCTGGAAGGCTTACGAAGTCTGGCCAATGAGTTTGGCGCTTTGTTGCTGTTCGATGAAGTGATGACCGGCTTTCGGGTTGCGCTGGGCGGTGCACAACAACGCTACGAGGTTATGCCCGATATCACCATGCTGGGCAAAATTGTCGGCGGCGGCATGCCGGTGGGCGCCTATGGCGGCAAAGCTGAGATTATGTCTCACGTGGCGCCAGAAGGCTCTATGTACCAGGCCGGCACCTTATCCGGCAACCCGTTGGGCATGGCCGCCGGACTCAAAACCCTGGAACTGATTTCCGCTCCGGATTTCTACACCAACCTGGAATCTAAAACCGAAGCATTATCCCAAGGCGTTGCTGATATCTGCCGTCAAAAAGGCATTCCAGCGTGTATCACTCAAGTGGGCAGCATGTGGACCGTCTTTTTTACCGACGCCAAAGTTACCGACTTTGACACCGCCATGACCAGTGATCGAGACCGCTTTACCAAATACTTCTGGTCCATGTTGGATGCCGGCATCTACCTGGCCCCCTCCCCCTTTGAAGCCGCCTTCGTCTCCGCCGCTCATACCCAAGTCGACATCGACGAAACTCTTAAAGCGGTTGAGAAGAGCTTGTAATACTTCTAGCTACAAACCAGGTATCGTCGTCCTGAACGAAGTGAAGGACCCCCTGCGGGATTGAAAATCAACGTAATGCCGCAGGGGGTCCTTCGTTCCCCGTTGGTCCACTCAGGACGACGATGATTTTATAGCTTTTTACTAATCATTCAACAACGCAGAATAAGCAGCCCCACGGCCCTGGCCGTAACGAACCACCAAGCTATCCCGCATCAGATCATTTAACCGGGCTTTAATAATACTGCGCTTCTCACCGGTAATTTTTTCCAGTTCGGAAATGTTGATACGCTTGTGGGTCCGCATCAGGGTCAAAATCCACTCGGATAATTCCGGCATCTCACCACTGGCCGGAATTTTCTCTTCCTTCAGCTGACGCATCAGGCCGGTTTTTTGCTGCCGCAGCATGTGCAAAAAGAACACCGCCCACCGATCCCAATCCGGTTTCTCGGTGTACAAAGATTCCTGAACCGTTTGCAACACGGTATAGTACCCGTCAATATTCTCTTCAATGGCTTTTTCCAGCGGATAGAACAACAGGTAATTGTAGCCGTTTTTCAACAGCAACAACGTCGTCACACACCGGATCAACCGACCGTTGGCTTCTTCAAACGGATGAATCGAGGTCATAATCAATTGGAACAAAGCAATTGAAAGCAACGGGTGCAACTGTTTGGTGGTGTTGGCTTCGTCATACCATTTCACCAAGTCCGCCATCAGCTCAGGGGCATGATCTGGCCCGGCGGTCTCAATACCACCGAGTTTTTTTCCTTTGGCATCAAAGATTTCAATTTGATTGCTATTTTTTTTGTACTGACCCAAAGCGTCTTTTGGCAAATCACTATATTGCATCAGTAAACGATGCATATCCTGAATGGTTTCTTCCGTCAGATTAAATTCTTGCCACCGCTCATAAATCTGAGTCAGGGCCTGGGCAAACCCAGCCACAGCACATTCGGTTTTATTACCACATGGCTCCGACTGAAGCTTCAGCAACAAACTCTCAATATCTTCATCATTCTGCTTAATGCCATCCAACCGAAGGGTGGCGCCAATATGCTCAATATAAGCAGCCTTCTGGATTTTCTCGACGCGATCCACTTTGGGGATCCAGGAAGCTCGCCACTCTCCTTTAAACTCGTCTAATTCTGCGATCAGCTGAAGCATTTCAGCCGTAATTTCTAAGCCTGGGCTCATCATGCGCTGTCTCTTCTTTCTGCCTGTCTCATTCCCTAGACATCAACCAACATAGATAGAACTTACCTAGAGAGGCGACACATCACTGCCTCGTCATCACCTCTTCTCCGTAAGTGACAACATTATACCTGGGAGATATAAAACTCCCAATGAAAATTTGATTTCACATTTTACGAAGTTTACATCTACCTCTCCGAGACAAATCTGACGTTGGCTAGATTGTAGTAGCTGTCAACATAATGGAGATTCAACAAAACTTCGAGAAGAACATCTCGACATAAAGACAAAGTGTCCAACTTGTAATATTTGCCCATACTATCCATCACCTGCACGATTCAGCTTATAGAGACCTCGGTTTTCGTGTACAATATCCCTTGTAGGCGTGGATAGAAGCGGAGGTCACCGGTTATGGTGGAAACAATGAGTGTGGTGGAAGATAAGTGGGGATTATCAGAATCCCAGCGGATGATCCGCGACATGGTTCGAGAGTTCGCAATAGGTAAAGTAGAACCTCGCGCCAAAGAGATTGATCAAAACTGTCGGTTTCCCACCGAAACCTTTGACGAGATGGCAGAACTCGGCCTGATGGGTTTGCCTATTCCTGAAGAGTACGAAGGTGGTGGAGCAGAATATCTTGGGTACGCCATCACCGTCGAAGAAATTGCCCGGGTCTGCGCTTCTACGGCTCTGAGCCTAGCAGCTCATACTTCACTGGTATGCCTCCCTGTCTATATGTTTGCCAATGATGCCCAAAAACAAAAGTACCTGCCGGACATTGCCTCCGGCCGTAAGATTGGCGCCTACGGGCTCACCGAGCCTAATGCTGGCAGTGACGCCGGTGGCACACAGACCACCGCCGTCAAAAAAGGCGATAAATATATTCTGAACGGCGCCAAAATTTTTATTACCAACGCCAACTACGCTCAAACTTTTATCGCCACAGCGGTTACTGAAAAAGACGCTGGCACCAAAGGCATCAGCGCCTTTATTTTTGACCGGGATACTCCTGGGTTCTCACTCGGCGCCAAAGATGAAAAACTGGGAATGCGCGGTTCTGACTGGGGAACCTTGCAGTTTGATAATGCCGAAATTCCGGCTGAAAACCTGCTGGGCGAAGAAGGCAATGGGTTCAAATACTTTATGCAAACCCTAGACAGCGGGCGGATTTCTATTGGCGCACTCGCTCTGGGAATCGCCCAAGGTGCCTTGGACAAAGCCGTTCAGTATTCCCAGGAACGTAAACAGTTCGGTAAATCCATCGCCGACTTCCAAGCAATTCAATTTATGCTGTCGGATATGGCCACAGAAATTGAGGCAGCCCGACACCTGGTGTACAACGCTGCTCGGTTAAAGATGGCTGGCATGCCGTTTGGAAAAGAGGCTTCGATGGCCAAGTTGTTTGCTTCAGAAGTGGCGATGCGAGCCGCCACCAACTCCATTCAAATCCATGGCGGCTATGGCTACACCAAAGACTTCCCTGTTGAGCGTTATTTCCGCGACGCCAAGCTCTGCGAGATTGGTGAAGGCACTTCTGAAATCCAACGCCTGGTCATTGCCCGTCATATCTTAAATACATAGACAAATTGAGTGCACACTTTGATTGCATTCTGGGTCTGAATTAAGATTTGATTTATGAACATTGTATTTTGCGCGGCAGAAGCATCTCCTTTCGCCAAGGTTGGCGGGTTGGCTGATGTCATTGGCAGCTTGCCCAAGTCATTAGCCATTACCAATTTAAGTCCGGCAATTGAATGTACGCCCATTGTGATAATGCCTCTGTACGGATGTATTGACCCAGTTGAACATCAGTTAGAACAGATAAACCTCACCGTAACCATTCCGTTTCAAGGATCGGACTGTCAAATCAATATTTGGCTTGGAAAATTACCGGGGTCTGATGTGTCGGTCTATTTCTTGGAACACCAACCCATCCTATCCGGACGAACCGCAGTCTATCCCGTTGGCGCCCCAGAATTGGAGAGAGAACAGTTTGAACTCTATTGTGCTGCTGTGCTTCCTGCCCTCAAAGCATTGGCATTTCAGCCGGATATCTTGCACCTCCACGATTGGCATTCAGCAGCTTTGGCCAAAATACTTAAAGAAACCCGGCAAGCCGATCCATTTTTTCAACATACCCGGTCAGTATTGACGATTCATAACCTAGCATATCAGGGAATATACGGAGAACAAAACTACTTACGAGATGGCTTACAACACGCTGATTGTCTTACCACCGTCTCCCCAACATATGCACACGAGATTCAAACCTCCGAGTACGGTGAAGGGCTGGATAGCCTGCTTACTTCTCGCAAAGAGTCTCTTACAGGGGTTTTAAATGGGTTGGATACGACTGTGTTTGACCCCAGTGCCGATCCGTTTATTCATCAACCCTATGGGCCCATTGAACCGTTTGCCGGTAAGATGGCTTGTAAGAAAGATCTTCAACTGGAAATGGGGCTGCCCGTTGTATCGGATGTACCGGTGTTTGCCATGGTCAGCCGACTGGTCGATCAAAAGGGCCTGGATATTCTGTTACCAGTACTGGAAGACATGGCAAATAATCCCGACAATCTGCTAAATTCTGCTCAATGGGTCATCATTGGCTCTGGTGAACCGCACTACGAAAAGGCGTTAAAAAAATTCGCCGGACGCTCTGCAAATATCAAGATTTACATCGGCTTTCATCTGGCCTTAGCACAAAAAACGTATGCCGGATCTGATTATTTCCTGATGCCTAGCCGGTTTGAGCCCTGTGGCCTCGGTCAGCTCATCGCTATGCGTTACGGCTCTATCCCAATAGTTCGTCAAACCGGCGGCTTGGAAGATACGGTCACGGATGTTCGCCTTCATCCCGAAGCTGGAACTGGATATATTTTTGAAGACTACACATCACAATCCTTACAGGACGTATTAGAAACAGCTATCAAAGGACATCTCGACAACTGGCACCAGATGGCCCAGCGCGCCATGGTTCAAGATTTCAGTTGGCAAGCCAGTGCAGGATTATACAAGAAGCTGTATCAACAACTAGCCACTACCAACCCTATCGAGGAGACGGCATCTTGTTAGCCAACTGGATTTCGGTCATCCGTACCCTCTTGGCCATTGGGGTTGTTGGATTACTGTTTATCGTATCTCCTAGTATCTATTGGGCTTGCTTCATATTAACCATCCTCATCATTTGGATGGATGGCCTGGATGGATACGTGGCCCGGAAGTTAAATCAATCCAGTAAGTTTGGCGCGGTATTGGATATCTTGTCGGACCGGATTGTAGAACAGGTTTACTGGATCGGCTTTTTAGCCCTAGAGTGGATCCCACTGTGGATCCCCATCGTAGTAGTCGCCCGAGGCGTCTTAGTGGACGGCCTTCGGGGGTTAGCCTTGGAACAGGGGTTTACTGCCTTTGGCCAAACCACCATGATGCAATCCAACATCGGCGTCTTACTCGTCAGCTCCAGATTCAGCCGCTGGTCCTATGCCTTTTTTAAAGCCGTGGCCTTTAGTGTAATGATTTTAGCGCATACGCCAGGGTTGCCTGAAGCAATTGGCGGACCAGCTTTATCAATCGGATTGGCCAGCGTGTATATTTCAGTAGGGTTTTGCATTCTCCGAGGACTCCCAGTCATCTTGGAAAGTCGTCGGTTTTGGAACACCGAATCTTCTTTATAGTTTTCATCCGTTTGTTGACAATGGTCTTAACGTCACTACCTTACCATTACACCGGATAAATACTCTTCCGTGATATGGGTACCTTGATAATTGAATATAACCCCCTTCAGATCCATGCCCTAAAGGTGAGACATGGGGCATGCTTATCAGCCGTCAGAACCTTTATGTAATAAGTCTTTCAATGCCATGTCCCATTTTCCGAGATTTTTTTAAGTGAGACATTTAGGGCATATTTTAAACCCAGCCCAACTGAATCAAAATATCCCCTAAAATTCCAGCACCCTGAAGAATAATCAGCACCCCCGCCAAAATAAAAAGCCACCCGCTAATATTATTCACCCACAGACTAAACTGCCCAATAGCCGCTTTGTGTTTGAGTAACCCGGTAAACAATCCGGCAACCAACAGAATAACGCCTTGACCTAGGGCATAACAGAACAAGCTGATGCCGCCAAACACCAGATTTTGCTCTCGGCTGATAAAAGTAAGAATGGCCGCCAAAAAGGCGCTACCACAGGGAGAGGAGGCAACACCAAAAGCCATTCCCAGAATAAACGGCGCTAAAACACTACCTGCCTTGGTTTCCGGTAGTCGAGTCAATCCTTGAGGCAACGGTAAATGGATGATTTCCAAAAGCTGAAGACCCGCTAATATTGCCAGAATGCCCAGAAAGTAATACACGTTACTCCCCACCAGCCCACCAAAAGCAACCCCTAATAAGCTGGCGGCAATGCCCAAGACTGTCATCACTACGGCAACACCAAGCACAAATAATGTTACCTGGACAAAAACATCCCGCTTATTATGGCTATACCCGCCAATATACCCCACCATCACCGGCAGCATCCCCAGAGCACAGGGTAACAGAGAACTAATAAACCCACCAATGAAAGCCAACAGAAAAACCCAGGGGGAGTACCCCTTTAAGGACTGTAAGAAGAAGGATTCCAACACCTCCATCTGTGACGCTTATCCTTATTCTTAGGCTTGAGAATCTTCAGCCGTTTGAGTTTCCTGACCCGTCAAACCGTTGAGGGCCTGAGTCAACTCATCTTTATCATGAAACCCATACAAAACATTGGCAATATCACCTTCCGGGGTAATAAACACCAAGGTCGGTACCGTGCTGGGCTGAAAGGTATCAAAAGCCGCCTTGTAGGTCTTCTTATCTTCAGCAATATCCAGCTCTTTAAACGTGACAGTGCTAAACTGCGGCATCAGTTCTTCAAGAATTGGCGCCATTTTTTTACAGTCCAGACAGAACTTGGACTTGAACTTGATTAAAGCCATCTGCCCCTGAATTTCCGGCAAGGCAGCAGCAATTTCTTGGGGAGAGGCGGGATTTAATCCAAAGAACATATCCCGAATTGGACCATCACTATAAGATTCATTGAGGTCTGGATTCTGCAGGTTAATCGCGCTATCCGTGCCACCACACCCAGAAAAAACAACCGTACCGACACTGACAACGCATACCAGCGCCAAGACACTTTCCTGGGAAAACAAGGAACGAAACAAAGAGTTACCATTCATCATCATAAAATCCTTATGCTGTTGCCATTGGTCATTGGTTCGATGCTTTATTTTACCCGAAATGGTGTTTAGAGTTCCTCAAATAATCCCTCAATAATCTAAGGGTCCCTCGAATGATCAACATAGGATAAAATATCATGTGTTAGCGGCCACACTGTTTCAGCCATGAGCTGGGCAGAATGGTCTTTGGATAGAGAGTTAAACCAGATGAGATCGCGTCGGCTCAGCCGGACAAAGACCTTACGCCATATGGTGCTAGTTGTCATTGTGATTGCAACTAGCATTCTTCCTTGTTTAAGTTTAACGTCTGTCAACGCACAGGAACTGGGGAACCCTACCACGATGGTCAAGACAGCCAAAGCGCTATTCTTGGTGGAGCCGTTCCAACCCACTTGGGAACACCCAGTTAATGTTTATGTAACGGCAAAAGATGCTGGGGTGGTTTCTATTGTGCCTTCCACCAGCAAGTTCCCCTTCGGCCAACAACATTTTATGTTTCCCATTGGTGATCAGGGAGAGCATTGGAAGTTTGTGATTCCCACCAGTTGGTTTTCTCCCGGCGAAAATATAGAAGTCGCCGTCCACTTCCGAGATAAAGGCGGCCACGGCAAGTTCTTTCAAAAGATAGTAAAGGTAAACACCAAGGCCAGAGCCGTGGATCTACGATTGGAACCTTGAATATCAAAAAACTTAAGCTAAAACGTTCAACCTATGGGCGTCTGGTGCAAAATCATGTGCTGAACTGATAGTGTTAAGCCTACCTGTTTGTGGTGTGGTCACAGGGTAATCTAAGGCTTCTAAAATAAAAGCTTTTCCAAAGGCAGGCTGCTTCATACATCCTTGAGAGCTGGGTGAACCACATTTAGCAGCAGAGGGGTTACCTGCCTGCTGCGGTACGAATCTGATTTCACCGAGCCCTGTAATCACAATACCTATTCCTTTAAGATTTGTGATAGTGGTTTAATCACGGGAACATTATACCTCTAAGGATCAGGTGTGTCTAACGATCCGACAGGGTGTTGAAGGAATGTTTCAAGAATTATACTGACTCAAGGTTTTTTCTGCCGGATTTCCAGAGAGTTCATGGTACATGTATTTATGTGGCCAATGAGGGTCGTTTTTGAGAGAGATGTTATTAGATGGACACGTCTTTTAGACACAGGTTGGTTGGATTGCTTTTATTCTGCGCATTAACCTCCAGCGCATTACTAATAGTCATTATTTCAGCTTTTGGAGATATTTTAAGCCAGCCTTTATTTGTCCAATGGGTAGATTACCTGGATATTTCCGATATAGTGAGCGGAATAGTAATCGGGTTACTCCTAGTTGTGTTGATGCTGAGGAGCATTGGTCAAAGCCGGATCAAAGTATCTTTTAGGCAAACGCTTTAATTTTGTTTAAAGGCCGCCAGAAAAGTTCACCGTTTCCAGAAGCGTTCATTAGCTCAGGGAGTGTTATTTGGCCCGTTTCGATAGAAGAAGCTTGAGGAACAAGCTTTACCAGTGTATTTTCATCTACTTTTCCCCAGTAAGCCGTTTCATCTTTCATTGGTTCAATCGGTAAAACAGGATCTGATGCAAAGACCATTTCTGTCTTCCCAGAAGGAAGGGTTTTGGCGGTGTAAAATAATTTGTGAATTTTATCTCTAAACAAGATAGTCCGTTTACCGTCTGAAAAGGTGAGGTTACTGATTCGCAACGGTTCTTTTTCGTTACCCGTTGGGTTACGAAGTGTCTGGATCGATTCGGCAACAGTACGTGCAAGCTGATCCGTGGTAAGTTTTCCAGGATCAAGGGTTTGATAAGCTTCTTCAATATTATTTAATAAGTAATAGAACAATAGCCTGGAGTCAGCAGCTTTTTCAGTATTCAACTCCACATTGTGTTTTTTCACAAACTGCTGAATTTTGGACATAACTTTAGGTTCATCCACTCCTTGAACAGTCCCTTGGTGCATAAGCGTCCAGGGCCCATGGATAAATGGGTGGATATTGTCTTTAT
>JAHQWC010000128.1 GCA_019634025.1 Vampirovibrio sp. | reverse complement strand
TGCATTCCAAACCCAGAAATTGGGGACAAACCCACCCCAAAAAACGTTACCACTGGGTGTAACCTGTACCGAAGCATGTCCAGGCCTATTGATACCGGACTCCAAAACAGACATGCCGCTGCTAGGCTCCCACGTCGACAGACTTTGGCCTGTATTCCCATACTCCCCAACAAACACTCTTCCTGTATTTTGATCAACTGCAGTGGAGCTCGACCCGATGTTTGGAATATTAGAAAGCAATACGGATAAGTCAGTTGTGGTGGACCAAGTATAAAATTTATCACCTCCGTTACCGCTGCAAAAATAAACGCGGCTTGTGGCGTTGTGAACATCAGTACACCCATCACCCGGTTCAGGATCTCCCGAGAGAATAATGGACGTCCCTGTTGACGCATGCCAGGTATAAAAAGTATCTGCACTTTCAGACCCGAAAAATAACCGTTCTCCATCACTTACTACTAAAGAATCATCTCCTAAATGGGATTCTCCCGCAGAATAAAGTATGGAGAGGCCATCTGTATTATTCCATTTGTACAACGGCGAGGCCCCAACGTTACCTGAGCCAATATAGGCGTTGTTGTTCGAAAACACCATGGAAGTTGTACCCGTGCCACGGCCCGAATGAAGCAATGAGAGCCCGGTACTCTCATCATACATGTGAAGCCAATTAAACCCGCCTCCAAAAAACGCTTGTCCTGACGGTGATACAGCCATTGAATAGCTTCCATTTGATAGGTCTGAAGCCAGTACAGAAAGCCCTGTTGATTCTTTCCAAGTCCAGAAATATTTGTCGTTATCATTAAAAAACACCCGATCATCCGCATTAATGGCGAGGGAACCATATCCCCCAGGCTGGGCTGCGCCACTTAACAGCAACGACAGACCACTGCTTGCCACACAACTCGGAAGCACCTTAACCCACTGGTGCTGAACCAGGCTCACCTGACCAATCTCAGCCTTGGTAATAATATGGTAATAGACATTGCGCCGCTCTGCCACCCAGGCGTTAATGGTCACATTCCCAGCCGCCGAAGTGCCAGTCTCCGGATCTACAGCCGCCAAATTCTGGTCCACAATGGCATTGGCGCCAGTGATTTCAGCAAAATCTGTTAGCACATTAGCCGGATCACCGCCGGCGATCAGGTAATCCCGCAAGTCATCCGACAGCCGCCGAGTGGCCGTTTGATTCGCCTGTTGGGCGGCTATATTTTGGCTGCCCAAGATCCCTTCTTCGCCCATCCCCCGGCTGACAATGGCCCCCAGTATGGTAATTTCCAGCATCACCAACACCAAAAACATCAGCATTAGTATAATAGCTGACCCACGGTGCGCCACTAACTTAAAAGTCCAACGCTTTTTCCCTATAAAGCCAAACAATTCAGTCAAAAGTTTCTATGCTCAACACCTGCAAAATCTTTAAGAGCGCTCTCATTTATTTTTCCAGTATTCAGGAGCTAACCATAAGAAGATAACAGATTCTGATATAGAGATAAGGAACATCAGATCCGCCCTGATGAGGAGCAGAAAACGCTCATGATGGATACACCTTATAGTCGTAGACTATTTACCTAATCCAACGCTCTGGTGTCAATCAACACCAAAGAAAGAGCGGTCATCCCTACCGCAAAGCCGGCAGGGATGACCCACAGGGTAGGATCAATGGGTGTGGTCGATAAAATCTGTTGCAATACCGGCACATACACAGCAGCCACTTGTAGCGCCAGAGCCAAAAAGCCGACGAGCCAGAGAATTGGCGAGGTAAACATCTCTTTGACAATGGATCGACTGCCACCTCGGCTGGAAAGAGATTGTATGTTCAGCAGGTTTAACGTTTGGGCGAAGGCCATGGTGCAGAACGTGAGTGTACCGGCCACGTCAGGTGGCAATTCCAGCACCACGACCGACACCACAAACGTTCCCAAACCGGCACAGGCCATCAGAAAGGCCAGAAAATAAATCAGGAAAAACCGATGACCGTTCAGCAGACCATTTGCACGCGAATTGTCCGGTTTACTCCTCGACAGTGTTTCTGACGCACCTGGGTAAAAACCGCCCTGTTGGACGGAATTGGCTTGGGAGAGGTTGTTCATAGACACGGCAGCTAGGGAAAACGCCGGGAAAGTTACAGTAAAAATACTCAACCAAAGGACCTGAAGTGCGTTCAGGGGTAAGGCTTCCATTTGCATAGAGAGCCCCAGTAATGGCAGGGCAAAGCCCAACACGGCGCTGAAGGTGATCAACGCCAAAATAGCGAAGTTACTGCTTAGTAAATACCCGGTGGTAAGCCGGATATTGTGGTTTAAAATGCGGCTGGCGGTAATAATATCCACAATGCCGCCAAAGCGCTCGTTTAACAACAGAATATCGGCTGCTTCCTTGGCGGTTTCGGATCCCTTAAGCCCCATGGCAATGGCCAAATCACTTTTTTGCAGGGCCGGGGCATCATTTACGCCGTCTCCCACCATGGCCACCCGTTCACCAACATTTTGCAGAGAGTCTACAATTTGCAACTTATCTTCCGGTTTGGTTCGGGCAAACACCCGCACGTTTTTAGGCGGTGTCTTTCCACCAAACAGATCATCTCGGGTCCAAATCACATTGTCGCCGCGTAAAATTCCCAATGATTTTGCCGTCACCGCAGCCGTAGCTTTTTGGTCTCCGGTAATCATCACCACATCGACGCCCAAACGTTGGCACTGATGAATACCCTCGACAACGCCCTCTTTGGCTGGGTCTTCTAAGCAGACCCAGCCAATAAAGACGGCGTTTTCGTATGGATCCCCATCGGGATCGTTCTTATCCATCCATTTTTTCGCAAAACCGATGACTCGAAACGCTCCTTCTAAAGCCATTTCACGATTGATTAATACATATTCGTTCCGTTCTTCCTCAGTCAGCGGCACAATTTCGCCGGTGGGCTTCATCAGCCAGTTGCAACTGCCAATGACCACCTCCGGGGCGCCTTTAATCATGGACACCACATACTCGCCGGGTTGATTTTCAGCCACCTGACCATGAGTCAGTTGGACTTTTTGCCGGTAAATCGTGGCGGACCGCATGGTGGTGGAATCAAACGGGATATCTTTGATACGGTTGTATCCATACTCCAGGGAGGCTGGTGCTGCCCGATGCAGGGCCACATCAATGGGATCTCCCATCATAAAGCTGCGGATGCCGTCAAACGCCGTCGCGTTGTTTAGCCGGGCAATTCGTAAAAGCTCTTCCACAGATTTCCCCGGTATATCTTGACCATCGGCCCACCGAGCGTTATGAGCCAGGGTGCCCAAGCCAGGCACATAAAATTGACGCAGTGTCAGAGCGTTTTCCGTCAAAGTTCCCGTCTTATCCGTACACACCACTGAGATATTTCCGGCCAATACTAACGCTTCCGGATTTTTCACATGGATCTGCTTTTTACCCAGGTGTTCTAGTACCAACGAGGTTGCAAACGCCGCTACCGAGGGTAGAATTTCCGGCATGGCCAAAATCAGCATCACAATGCCCAACCGGGTCATCTCCACCACACCGGCGCCCCGGTAAATTTCTAACGACGCCACGGCAATGGCCAGCACGCTGATGACGGCCATGGATTTTAACCCAAACTGGTTTAACCACCGGGTAAATGGCGCTTCTTTGGCGGGATCCATGTTGCCCACTTGGGACAGCTTGCCCATAACCGTCCGGGGCCCTACGGCAGTAATCACGGCTTCTCCATGGCCCGTTTTGACCCGGGTGCCGGCAAACAGCATGTTGGTCTGTTCCGTCACCTCATCATCCGGTACACAGATATCGTTGGCGTTTTTCGCCACCAAAATAGATTCCCCACTCAACGCCGCCTCATCCACCTTGACGTCTGAAGCCCGGAATAAACGGGCATCTACCGGCAAGGTATCCCCAGCGGTAAACACCAACACATCCCCCACAACCAGCTCGTTTGCTGCAATTTGTTTATCGTACCCACTGCGCTTGACAGTGACCATATTGTTTTGCAGGGTTTCGACGGTTTGAACCTGTTTTTTCGGCCCTCGGTGGGTCACCATATTTAAAATAGTGTAGAGTGATGCCGCCAACAGGATGGTGAGGCCACCCAAGAAGTCCAGCATGATAATGGACAAGATCGCCGCCATGACCAGCAGGCAAACCACGGTCTTTTTTAACGGGTTAAATGCCGGTTTGGCAGCAATGGGCTGATCTTCCGCCATAAACTTTTCTTGCGCCTGCTGCCGACTGATGACCTCATCCGGGTCCAATCCAAACAGGTTGGCTCCCAGCAGGTTCATACAAGTCTCTATAGATTTGGCATGAAACGGAATGGTATCTAAATCCATCCGAGGACTAAAACTCGGCTGAACCGCACCTTGATCCTGATCATGTGACACGCTGCTGCGGCGAATGTCCATGCAAAACTCCTAAGCGCATAATCATATAATGGGCACCCGTGACCGTCGGGGACGCCACACCATTCACTAGCTCAATATACTCATTCGACAGATAACCAAAATCCAAACCCAAAGATTGGATCTTGTCTTATCTTTCCCCCACGCCATGATTTTTAAACTCCAGGTTTCAGTGTGTTAACAAACCTTGTAAAAAGGAAGCACCTTTAAGGGTTGAGGTGTTTTATATAGATGAAGTGCTTGCAACAACATAGGTGCTACAAATGAAGCTACCTAACAATTCAGCAGTACCAAGGTTTGGGCTTGGAGGTGTTGGCACATATGAAAGAGTCCTCGCAGCGCCTAGACACCTGGCACAAGCCGCAAAAGCACAGGTAATAGGTATACCCAGAGACCAATGGGCAGTGGTAGAATCTGCCCAAGGCGAACTCTCTGTCGCAAAAGGGTTTGCCGGAAAAGCTGCTCGAGAACTAAGACTTCTAGGTATAGATGAACCCTTACTTCACCAGGCTCTTACAAGGCTTGTGGGTAAAAAAGGCCAACTAACCTTGGCGCCCAAGAGAGAAGTCGCTCATGCCCCTCAAGGCGATGAAAAATTCCTTAGAGGGCTACTTACTAGAAAGCCTAGACCCAATAAAGAACTACTCCATTTGGCCAGAAAAAGGCTACCTTTTATCTTTGGCCATGTAAAACCGCGTTCTCGCAAAACGCTTCATTAATACCGCGCACTAAACTGCCGCAGCAGCATAGATACATTCTCGTACCCTCGGCGCAATGTCGGAGTATACCGCACTAAAGGCTTACGACTAATCGCCGCTACCGTTGCCGGAATGGGCCGCTCAGTCGCCAAATCCCGCAAAAAGCCTTTGGCATCATTAATAGGCACCGCAAAGGCAATCCCAATGTTGGACCGGTTCCCGTCCGCATTAAAAATAGACTGGTTAATCCCCACAATATAGCCTTGAGTATCTAACAAAGGCCCACCGGAATTCCCGGGATTAATGGCCGCATCAGTCTGCAGCAGGTTCCGCTTCGGATCAATCCGACTGATAATACCGACGGTCAAAGTCCGCTCAAACCCGTAAGGATTACCCACCGCCAACACTTTTTGCCCAACCTTTAACTTGGTGGAATCCGCCAAAGGCAGTGCTGTTAAGGGCTTACTGGAAGAAATCTTTAACAAAGCCAAATCCGGCTTGGTGCTCATCCGGCCTACAATCACGCCAGGCAAGTCCTGGCCATCGCTTAAAGACACCATCACCTGGGTAGCATCGCCAATAACATGGCTGGACGTTAAGACCAGACCCGATGAATCAATAAGGACTCCGGCGCCGCTAGAGGGATTTCCTCGAACCAAGGCGTTAATGGTAACCACCGCCCGGCTTGCACGCTCATACACGCTGATGTTTTCCTGCTCCTCAGCATCAAAGGTCGGCGCATAGGCCACAGCCACAGATTGGAAAGGCTGGAAAGCCAAACAAAGCATCAGGCTTACCAAGCAAATAGATTGTCGCCAAATCGTGTTCATCAAAATAGACTCACTTTTTCCTCTGGTTGGAGCCGGGATTCAGGTCAATAACCCTGTGAGCGCCATAAATGCCAGCGCTAACTGTATTAAACCGGCTCATGGTAAAAAATGCCTTTTTAAAAGCACGCCTTTCAAGGCACACTTTGGTGTGGTGGGTATGTGGAAGGTTTTGCCTCTCAATTCATCCGTCAGCATACGACAAAGATGCAACAGCGCGATGATTTTTTCTGCCTCAAAAAACGCCTCTAGCATCAAACAGCCACCCCAGCATGTTAACCAGAGAATGAGTGCAAATGCAAAACAATTTTCAGGTTTATAACGTGATGTAAAAGAACCACCTTAAACACCCGTCTGTTTGGCGGATCAAATATTTTGCATATAATAAGGAAAGAAATTGATTGCATTGCGATAGAGGAGGAGCGGGCTGTTGAGTGTTTTGAACCAACCGGCGCCCGAGACTAACATCTCTGAGAAGAGAGTGAGGACCCAAAAGCCGGACTGGCTCAAAATTCGCCCACCCGTCGGCGAGCAATATGCTTGGCTCAAAAAGAAATCGAAAACTCTTGCCTTGGCCACGGTATGCGAAGAAGCCCAATGCCCCAACATTGGCGAATGCTGGAGCAGCGGCACCGCCACCTTTATGGTGATGGGCGAAGTGTGCACCCGGGGCTGCAAATTCTGCGCCGTTTCCACCGGCAACCCCAACGGCTGGCTAGACACCGAGGAGCCCCAAAAACTGGCAGATACCGTAAAACAGGCTGGCTGGGAATATATTGTCATCACCTCCGTAGACCGGGATGACCTGCCTGATGGTGGAGCAGACCACTTTGCCCAGTGTATCGAAGCCGTTAAAACCGCCAGCCCGAACATTATTGTAGAGGTCCTCATCCCTGATTTCAAAGGCGACCCAGACGCCTTAGCCCGAGTCGTCAACGCTGACGCCGAAGTGGTGGCTCAAAACATTGAAACCGTCCGTCGCCTCACTCACCCGGTTCGTGACCCTCGAGCCGGGTACGATCAAACCATGTCTGTACTCAAACGCATCAAAACCCTGGATCCGACCCGCTATACCAAGTCTTCCATTATGCTGGGCCTTGGGGAAACCGACAAGGAAGTGTATGATTGTATGCAGGACTTAAGAGAGAGTGGGGTAGACATTTTGACCCTAGGCCAATACCTGCAACCAAGCCGCAAACACCTGCCGGTACAGGAGTACGTAACGCCTGAGAAGTTTCAAGAATGGCAGCATGTGGCCGAACATGATCTAGGATTCCTCTACTGCGCCTCCGGTCCCCTGGTTCGCAGCTCTTATCGCGCCGGAGAGTTCTTTATGAAAGGCATTATTGAAAAGCAACGCAAGAACCCACATGAAGATATAAATCGCCAAGACATAAATAAGGAGACGATCCATGTCGGATAACTGGGTACAAGTCATGGAAGAAGGCGCTGCCTCCTACGATCTCCCCGCCGGGCTAACCGAAGCCGACCTGAAGCAGATGTACGAGGGGATGATCATGATTCGCGCCTACGACGAACGTGCCCTCAAACTCCAACGCTCTGGCCGTATTGGTTTTTGCGTCACCTCTTTTGGCGAAGAAGCTACCCAGGTCGGCACTGCCCACGCCCTAAGGCCCGATGATTGGGTCTTTCCCGCCTATCGTCAGTATGGCGTGCCCCTATACCGTGGTGCGTCCATGACCAAAATGGCCGCTCACCTGTTTGGCAATGCCGATGATTCTGCCAAAGGCCGCCAGATGCCTGCCCACTACACCTTTGACGAACACCGCTTTGTCAGCGCCTCCAGCGTCATCGGCTCCCAAATCATCCACGCCGTCGGCTGCGCCATGGCCATCAAATACCGCAAATCGGATGAAGTGGCCGTCACCTACTTTGGCGACGGAGCCTCCTCTGCCAACGACTTTCACTCCTCCCTCAACTTTGCCGGCGTCTATAAGCCCCCGGTACTATTCTTCCTGGTCAACAACCAGTACGCCATCTCCCTGCCGGTAGAAAAACAGACCGGCATCAGCGAGCTGTATAAAAAAGCAGAAGGTTACGGCGTCCACGGTATCCGGGTCGATGGCAACGATGTCATCGCCGTTTACAAAGCCACCCGCGAAGCCGCCCAGCGCGCCCGAGACGGCAAAGGCGCCACTCTACTGGAACTCTTCACCTACCGCGTCGGCGCCCATTCGTCTTCTGACGACCCCACCCGGTACCGGGAGAAAGACGAGACCGCTGAGTGGAAAGAAAAAGATCCCATCGAGCGGATGAAGCGCTACCTCCAGCAACTCAACATCTGGACCGAAGAATACGAAGCCGAAGTTTGGGAGCAGTGCCGCACCAAGCTAAGCGTTGCCATCACCAAAGCCGAACAAATCGGCGATCCCCCTTGGGAGTCGGCCTTCGAAAACGTCTACGCCGAAATGCCCTCCGCTCTGGAAGCTCAAAAACAAGAACTCCTGGACCGCGAAAGCGGCCTGGAACTAAACAACGAAGGAGAATTCCCCCTCTAAAAAACCTTTCCATCGGATACGAGATCTCAAGAGGAACACACGCCATGCCCCAAAAAACCCTGCTCCAGGCAATCAACGACGGGCTCAAAACCGAAATGAGCCGCGATGATCGCGTCATTGTCATGGGCGAGGACGTCGGCATCAACGGCGGCGTGTTCCGGGCCACCGACGGCCTGTACGATCAGTTTGGCCCAGATAGGGTGATGGATACCCCCCTCACTGAAACCGGCATCGTCGGCGCCGCCATCGGCATGGCGGTGTATGGCCTGAAGCCGGTGCCGGAAATTCAGTTTGCCGATTACACCTACCCGGCTTTTGATCAGATCGTCTCCGAACTCTCCATGTTCCGCTACCGCTCCGGCGGCGAATACGCCTGCCCCGTAGTTATTCGGACGCCTTACGGCGGCGGCATCCGTGGCGGCCTCTACCACTCACAAAGCCCCGAGGCCTACTACACCCACACCCCCGGCCTCAAAGTTGTCATTCCCTCCACGCCGTATGATGCCAAAGGCCTCCTTGCTGCCGCCATTCGAGGCGAAGATCCTGTTATCTTTATGGAACCCAAGAAGATCTACCGCAGCTTCAAAGCCGATGTCCCCGAAGAAGATTACGAAGTCCCCATCGGCCCGGCCCGCATTGCCCGAGAAGGCACAGATCTCTCCATCTTCTGCTACGGCGCCATGGTCGAGCTCTGCGAAAAGGCGGCGGATAAAGCCGCCGAAGAAGACGGCGTCTCGGCAGAGATTGTGGATTTGCGAACCCTCTACCCGGTAGACGAGGAATCGGTTTTAAATTCCGTCAAAAAAACAGGCCGGGCACTAATCGTTTACGAAGCCCACAAAACCTGCGGCTACGGCGCTGAGATTTCAGCACTAATTGCCGAAAAAGCCCTGGAACACTTAGAAGCCCCCATCAAACGCGTCGGCGGCCTGGACACACCCTTCCCCTACACCCTGGAATACGTCTACATGCCTCACCCTCTCCGGGTATATAATGCTATCTGCGATGTGATGGCGTTTGAGTAATCCAGCCTGATAAAGCTAATACAGTGATTATCTAGTTCCATATTTCTGTAGCTGAACTTGCTCAGGAGTATCATCCTTCAAATCTGCTGCTTTGGCTTCCAAATACTCAACAGTTGTTGGAAACATCTCATCAAGCTCACCCTCCATAAAGCTTCCATTTTGGCTGCTCCCACCAAATGCCTCTGTACCTGCCAAAAGCGTTGTCACCAATTCTTCAATGGCTTCATTATCATGCATACCAGGTTGCTCAAAGGCAGTATTCACTGTTTCACTTGTAAACGGATCTACTCTTCGTCTAAAAAGCGACGCTTGATTGAGACGCTTTAACTGCTCATCCGTCAAAGAAGAAAAGTCTTTGCGAAACGCTTTTTGAAATTCCGGATCCAGAATTAAATTCACACTTGGATGATCTACTAAAGTGTGAGCAACTTCATGAGGAAGTGTTTCCTTTAAATAGATGTTAGTGCTTTGGGTATAAATACCTTGCTCACCCAAATCTTCAGTATTCTCAGCAATATCAGACGCATTGGATTGCATTGCGGCTAGCTGTTCTTCAGGTGTATCAATCGCGGGTGTGTTATCGAATGTCATCAATTCTGTTGGATCTTTTGAAACAAGAGATCCTGCCTCATTTACGTCATTGAGTGTTTGATAATACAGATCAACATAATCTAACTTTCGGAATTGATGTTCAGGAATATTAATCGTGCCGCCCTCTCTTAATCCAGCAACACCAGGATCCTGACCTCTAAAAAAATTACTTTCTGGAGTAGGAAACTTCCTTGGAACTAAAGACGTCAAATCTGTTCCAATTTTAATTTTTTCAACGCCACGAGTTAGCCCAGCCCCCATATTGTTAAAAACCTCTTTCACCCTTGAAACAAAGCGATCACTAACAGGCCCATGAAACTCTATAGGAATACCGTTAATTTCTGTATTCTCAATTAATTTAAGATGTCCGCCTTCAATACCGCGATTAATATTTTCATAGGGGTCACGTGTTTGCCAACGATTCCATTCTTTCAACGGATAAGCTAAATCCCCCGTTTCAGCAATCTGAATATATTGGCTAGCATCAACAAAAGAATTATTATCACCGAATAAAACTGTATCTATATTTTTGCCAATAGCAGCAATAGTTTCTTCTCTAAAATTGGCTACTCTAGCAGGTGTAATAATAGATGGAGCTTTTTCCTGCTTCCGTACGCCTAGTTGCCCACGTTTTGGATCGACTTGAACCATATCAATAACTTACTAACCTATGCCATAAATACAGCCTTTTAAATATAAAAACATAAAATTAAAATCTTGTGTTATTCCAATTGGATATACAGCTCTCAAAATACTCAGGCGACTCAATAGAAAAGAGTTCAGTTGATACCTTTCCTCAAATACGAGATAATACTCGCGTCAGCGAGGAGGCAGAGGCAAACATATGGCAATGGAATTCCGGCTCCCGGATATCGGCGAAGGCGTCGCCGAAGGCGAAATTGTGCAATGGCTGGTCAACGTCGGCGACACCATCGCAGAAGATCAAGCCCTGGTGGAAGTCATGACCGACAAGGTCACCGCCGAAATCCCGTCGCCATATAACGGCGTGGTCAAAGAACTCCGAGGTAACCCCGGCGACGTCATCAACGTCGGCACCGTCATTGTAGTGCTGGATGAACCGGGTAGCAGCAGCGCACCTACCTCGAAAAAAGATGCCCCCAAAGCAGAAACCCCCAAGCCAGCATCCAAAAAACCTTCCACTGCTCCTGCACCTTCCGGCGGCAACGGCAAACACCATGCTAACCCGCCAGCAGCGGCAACTGGTGGTAAAGTATTGGCTGCCCCAGCAACTCGAAAGCTCGCCCGCGAACAAGGCGTCGACATCGCCGCCCTCAGTGGTACAGGTCCACGAGGCCGCATCACCCCAGACGACGTCCGCCAGGCCGCAGAATCAACAGGCGGCGGCACCGCCGTGGCCTCTCCCCCGGCAACCCAAACGCCAAAACAACCCGCCATTAAAACCACGCCGAAGCCCTGCCCTCTTGCCGATAAAACCGGCGAAGAGCGTATCCCCTTCACCGGCATGCGCCGCAAAATTGGCGAACAC
>JAHQWC010000127.1 GCA_019634025.1 Vampirovibrio sp. | reverse complement strand
GGGGCTTACCCGGGTATTGACGGAGAACAGCACGGCATTGGCCATGCTATTGCTTTTAACATCCGTGAGATGGCTCGGCTGCGAGTACCGGTTATTTCTATTGTCACCGGCGAAGCCAGCTCCGGCGGCGCCTTGGGTATTGGCATCGCCAACCGGATTTACCTGATGGAACATGCCCTCTACACCGTCATCTCCCCGGAAGGATGTGCATCTATCTTATGGCGCAGCGCCGAATACGCTTCTCAGGCGGCCAAGGCCCTGAAAATTACAGCGAAAGACTTACTTGAAAACGGTATTATTGACGGCATGATCACTGAACCTACCGGCGGGGCCCACTATGATCCGGATTACGCTGGTCGTCAAATGGCCCAGACCATTCAAATGGCGCTGGCAGAGTTATCAGGGCTGGATGGAAATGCGTTGGTTCAAGACCGTTATCATAAATTCCGGAGCATCGGTACGTTTTTTGAAGAAGCTTCGGTATCCACCGCATCGGTTTAGAGGATTCTCTTAAATAACTACTTCTTTCCGTTTCTGGGAAATCATTGCCTTGAAAGGCTTTTAACGGGAGGGGTGTTCAATTTATATTAAATTTTGTAAAATAACCCAGGGAATTTGCATCTCCACTAGCACAAGAATTTTTGCAGGTCCTTTCATAGGAATGACACCACGGAAAAGGACAGCCGATCCCCGGTGGAACCTGATGATTCCCTCCCTGAGATTCTTTCAAGTTTACTACCGGATTCCCCGGGTATCCGTTGATTCAAGTGGTTTTCCTGGTACCTGTTACTTACTGGGAAACATCCAAAAAATGAGCAATGGTATAAAGTAAATCTCGATAAATTCTCCCCATTAATTCTAAAGGACACCGCAGCCGGTGGCTGCTGAGACATTAAACAACACAGTAGATAAGGTTACCGGATGATAAGGAAGTGGAAGGATGACCATTACCATGTATGAAACCTCTGAGCAGGTGCGGGATTCTATTTGTTTGACTGATATTCCCGACCGCGAGGCGATGGAACGCCGCTTTATAGAAGGTTTTTACTCCCAAATTCAATCTAAAAAACAGCAGGCAGTGTTTGACGTGTTGCGCGAAGAACTGAAAGAAAATTCTACCTTGCTTGAAAACCAGGATTTCCTTAGCCGGATTCTGATGAAACTGGACGATACGGAGATGTTGGAACAGCCATTCATTATGTTGTCCGTTAACAACAAGGTTGGCGTGTAGTTTCTTCCTAAATACAAGATTGTAACGTTTCTTTAATTTTGTATCGCCTTAAGCGATACCCAGATTGAAGTTCGCCTGATTTGCGACGATACCTTCACCAGTGAAGTCTAACTTGGTGGAGCGGATCCGGCGTGAGTATTAATTCAATTAACCGGCTAACCTTATTTCCACTGTCGCCTTATGGTCGGCGGATTACAGCGGGTGGAATCAATGCCGATAGCTCTTTTAGAACGTTAGGAACAAACTTTACGCCGTCTTACAGTATTAACGGTGCGCCATCCGTTGATCGAACCAATGATACCTTCTTTTTTAATATTGGCTCCGATCTCAGTCTGTCGCAGCGTCCCATCAGCTCGGCCCAAAATACCAATCAGGCTTACGGGTTTAATCTTAACGGCTCCAATCCTATTAGTACTCCGCCGGTGCTTACTGCAGCTACCGCGCCATTGGTGCCAGGGCAATACCAAAAACAGGTCAGCTATCTGGCCCTTTCCGATCAGAATTTTACCGCCCTCACGAATGATCCGCTCAATACCACTTTCCGGATTCCTCAAGCGGGTACGGGCTTAAAAATTACTACCGATGGCGCCGGGACCATCTTAAACACCACCGTGGCCCCATCGTTTCAAAGGGCTGGTTCTGCCTTACAGGCTTTTGATCCTTCTTTCTTGCTGGCCAACCGAACGGAAGTCACCCAAGGCGCAACGTTTAAGGCAAACCCACTGGAGGGGGGCGGCGTCTTTAAGGTGGATAACCCGGCTGGGCAAAATGTTGGCCTTCGACCCAACGCTCAAGCTAACAACGGGTTATTGCAAGGTCCGTTTGGCTTGCAAAGCCGGTTAGGTGGGCTCAATCCATTTAATTCAACTTTGGGCGCCAATGGACCTAAAGGCTTAAATGGGCTAGGGGGCGCTGATTTTAATTTAGGCGGCCGGGTGGGACAAAACCCATTGTTGGACAGGCTTTCCTCCTTAATTCCTGCAGAGCAGGGGCTGGCGTTGACCGGGGTGGGATCGGACGTTGGGGTGGAACAGGCCAGACTGGTGGCCACATCACGAGCAGATTTGGGATTGGCCACGGATCGGTCCTTTGATCAAAACGTATTGGCGTTGAAATCGGTGGCGGCAGAGAATAATGCACTTTATCAGGCTCCTACCGCCTTGCAGATTGCCAAAAACGTGGATGGGTTTATCCCCATGGCGCCGGCGCTGCCGGCGATGGCAAAATCCGGCGCCGAGTCCGGTGGGTTGTTTAACACCTTGGATCAATTTAGTCGGGCGGTGGCGACAGAAGTGGGAGATACGGCCTCTAAAAAAGGCGGCAGCGGGTATGTTCCGTTTTCATTTTCCGGTGGTGGTGGGGGTGGCTCCAGTGCCGGGCAGGGGCAAGGACAGGAACAACAGCGTCAACCGCAAAAGAGACTGTTCCAGATGGCCTAAATGATTTTAATAAAACCGCCGTCTGTTTGGATGACTTTTGAGTTTCCGTTTTTCTGGACACTATACGAACCAGTATAATGGAGGGTAGAGGTAACCTTTTCTTTTGGATGAGGTAAAGCCCATAAATAATTACGCAGGTGCGTATGATTGTGGGAGGACTGGCGTTGACCAGGCAAGCGTTTTATTCAGATGCTATTTATATCGTCACCCGGACCCAAGGCCGGGGTGATGAGATTGCCAAAACTATTCAGTTACGTGGGTTTGATGAGATTAAGTGCTTCCTGCTAACGGAGGTTCAGAACTGGGATACGGATAACTGGCCGGATCTTCTGATTGTAGATAGTGAAGGAGATGATGCCGGCGCCATCAAGGTGATCCAGTCTCTAAAGCAGGCGGTGCCGGTGGTGTATTTAGCCGATAGCTTTGAGGAAGACACCTTTTTAACCTGTTATGACGCTGGAGCCAAGGACTTTTTGGTAAAACCCGTGAACAGTTCTTATCTGGTATCAAGGATCCTGATCTTACTGGACGGTGGCCGGGTTCAGCGGCAGTTGGAAAAGCGGGATGCGGTGCTGAAGGATCTGTCGGTTATTGGCGTTGATTCGGAAGTGTATACCACCGAATACTTCTTGCGGTTCTTAAAAGAGGAAGTTGAGCGGCTTCTTGCCAGTGAGCATTGGGCGCCTTTGTGTTTGTTGGTGGTTCAATTTCGGGGAATGACGCCTGAGTTAATGAGCCAGCAGGCTTTTCGGACTAAGCTTTATGCCCATGTGGCCAAAATGCTGGAGCAATGCTGCCGGGGCGGGGATATTGTGGGTGAGTACCTGATGGATAAGTTTGCCATTTTGTTGCCCAATACCTCGACTAATGGTGGTCAAGCGGTGTCCAAGCGGATTTTAGAGCAGTTAGACGGCGAAACACTGACCTTTGATGATCAGTCGGTGCAACTGTCTGTGAAGATTGGCGTTGCAGAATTTACCGGATGTCGCCATTACGAAGAGTTTTTGAACAAGGCCCTGGACGGCGTGCGGTTGTTGGATGAGAGCAATGAAAAGGTGCATATTGTCACCACGTCTTAGGCCAGCGTTAAGAATAGAGGATTGAACGGATAGAAAGAGGATTACCCCATGGTGACTGCGACGGATCAGATGCCGGAAATTAAGACCGAGCTGCCGGGACCGAAAGTTAAGGCGCTGATTGAGAAAGATGACAAGTATATTTCTCCGTCCTACACCCGTGGGTATCCTTTGGCTATTGCCGATGGGAAAGGCGCTATGGTAACCGACCCTGATGGGAACCGGTTCTTGGACTTTTGCGCGGGCATTGCGGTGTGTTCCACCGGTCACTCTCATCCCGAGGTGGTGAAGGCGATTCAGGATCAGTCGGCGCGGTTTTTGCATATGTCCGGCACCGATTTTTACTATGATGTGATGGCGGATCTGGCTGAAAAACTGGCCCACACCGCACCTGGAGGGCCGGATAAAAAGGTGTTTTTCACCAACTCCGGCACCGAGTCGTTGGAAGGGGCCTTGAAGCTGGCTCGCTACAATACTGGGCGGCAAAACATTATCTCGTTTTTCCGCAGTTTCCATGGCCGAACCTACGGGTCTATGTCTATTTGTGCCAGTAAGGCGGTGCACCGGAAGCGGTTTGCGCCGTTGGTGCCGGGGACGTTTCAGGCCCATTATCCTTACCATTACCGCGATATCTTTAACAGCGACAGTGAACAGGCCTGTGTAGATAGCTGCTTGGCTTATTTCAAGGACTATATCTTCAAGATGCTGACGCCTGCTGATGAGGTGGCGGCCATTGTTGTGGAGCCGATCCAAGGCGAAGGCGGGTATGTGATGCCGCCGGCGGACTTTTTGCCTCGGTTGCAGGCCATGGCGCATGAGCATGGGATTTTGATTATTGCGGATGAGGTGCAGAGTGGTGTGGGCCGGACCGGGAAGTTTTGGGCTAGTCAGCTCTACGACGGGTTTGAGCCGGATATTATTACCAGCGCCAAGGGTCTTGCCAGTGGGATGCCGTTGGGGGCTATTATTGCCAAAAGCAGCGTGATGAACTGGGTGCCGGGCACCCATGCGACGACGTTTGGCGGGAACCCAGTGAGTTGTGCGGCGGCGTTGAAAACTGTGGAGTTGGTGCAGAATGGGTTGATGCAAAATGCCACCGATGTGGGTGGCTACCTGAAGACCAAGCTGGAAGCACTGCAAGGCCAGGTGGATATTATTGGTCAAGTGCGTGGGGCTGGGTTGATGTTGGGGATTGAGATTGTGGAATCTAAAGCCAACCCGAAAAAAGCAGCAGAGCTTCGGGATAAGATTGTGGATGCGTGTTTTTACAACGGTCTGTTGATTTTGGGCTGCGGTGAGAACTCCATTCGGTTTAGTCCGCCGTTGACCATTAACAACGACCAGGTGGATATTGCGGTGGATATTTTGGCCAAGAGTATTGGACAGGTTACCGGCTAAAAATTGGTGATGGCGTACCCCAAAATGTCTCGTTTTAAAAAACGTGTTTTTTGGGGCATGGGCTGGAAACGCTTTTAGATTCTGAGATGCAGCGACTGCTTTGATGCCCCATGTCTCAGCTTTAGGGCATGGGATTTGGCCATTTTTTGGAGGCTTTGGGTGATGGGATGGGTTGTTTTGGGGGTGGTTCATGGTGTTGTGCTGCTTTTTTGGGCTGTATTCACTTAATTTGTAAGGTAATGCGGTTTGGGATTAGCGCAACATAGCTTATACAGGGTTTTGGATAACAGTGCGCACAAAAACTAAATTAACTGTTTTTATATATAAAAGATGAAAAACAGTTCGTCAATTTTATAGGCTGAAACAAGATCTTATCGGCTGTCGCAAGATGATTGCGGCCCTTGGTAGGGAATTGGCTGTTGGTTTTTAGGTTTGGAGTTTTCTCAATTATGGTTTCAGGAGTCGGTAGTATTGGTAACGAAGCTGCTAGAGGCAGAAAACCTGCTTCGTTACCGGGGACAATGACACCGTCATTAAAAAAGGCTGGATTGGTGGATCCCTTTGCAATTAGAAATGCCTTTGCAGCAGATAAAGTTGATCAGGGCCTTTTCTCTGCAGGTTGGGGGATCAGTGCCCAGCGAAACGATAAAGGTGTGGTGGTTGCAGAGAATACCTTTAGCGGAGAATTGGATCCCAATAAGATATTAGATACGTATAGAGCCAGCCTCAGCGCGAGTTCATCTAGTAGTGAAGCTATCCATCCTGATATCCAAGAAGCACGAAAAATAATTGATCAGTGGAAAACTAACCCCAAGAAGCTAGAAGATGCCTATACAGATCAAATGCTTCAGTACGACACGACTCTTGTTAAATTGAACGAAAAATTAAACGCTCTTTTAAAAGGTGATGAGAGCAAGGGGCAGGTCACTCAAAGTGATATAGATGAATTAAATACCTTGGCTGGGCTTGAAGAAGAAATTTCTTCGCTATACCTAGGCGCTCTTTCAGATCAGGTAACTATGAAGCCAGATAGAAAAGATATGCCGCCAATGAAATACTTGAAAACAGATAGATTAGTCCTGCAGGCATCCATTGAAAAGGCTTTGGCAGTTGCCAAAAGTCTAAAAAAAGGTCAGCCACTTGTGGCCGATTTACAGCAAGAAATCTCGTTAATAACGCCTGGTACCTTCGAGAAAGAGGGGAATACTTTTGATTATAGCGTTAATTTTATGGCAAAAGGACGACTTGAAGATATAAGACAGATGCTAGATGAATTGGATGGTAGGCCCATTACTCTTGAAAAGGAAAAAGATCTGAGAGAAGCTCTGTACGACGTAAGGATTTATTTGAGAGAAGCCTCTGAAGTTTTGGAAAGTGGCTTTAAGAACGGAAAGATACAGTCCGTCCAAGATAAAATTGATCAATTAAAAAAGACTACAGATATCGATGTCACAGATGTTCAGGACCGGTTAGACAAGCTTTATAGAGATCCTTATAAAAAAATGACTGGGGAAATTGATGCTGTTCGAGGTGAATTGGAAATATTAAGGATGCTGGTAGAGGTTTTATCTGTAAAGCCAGACTAAACCTATAGTGTTCGGTAGTTGAAGCTATGTAAGACTTGGTAGAGGGCTATGATTGTGATGTTTTGACTGTGAAGGGTGACGTTGTGAGGTTAAGGCGCACAAAAAACCATATATTTGTTTTTATATATAAAAAGGTTGGTATTTGTCTTTTGGATGGCCGTTTTTGATTGGAACGGGGCCTGAGACAGTTAGGTTTGGAGGTTTAGTTATGGCAGGGGACTTCCGGATTACGGATGGTCCAAAACCACATAAGCAATTATCTTTCCAAAGTGGCAGGCCTGCTTTGGGCCGTGATTCTGCAGATAATTCTGCGGTGTTTGCTGCTGAGGGTAAAGCGGCAGAGCTTCCGACTTTTCGTCAAAGTGTTTCTGCCCCTTTGGACAGTAAGTTTGAGCGTAAACTCCAGATAGATATTCTGGCTGCTATGCTCTCTTCAAAACCTGACCAATTAACCAGTCAGGAACATGGGTTACTGTGGAAGCTTATAGACGCTGGCCTTAATACCAATAACCTTACCCCCCAAACCCTCCAAAAACTGCAGAACGATTGGGTCAATAACCGTTCAGCCTTACTCCAGTATCGTGCTGCGGATGCGCATAATTATGTTCGTAACCTGAATGCTAATGCTTTGGAGGATACAGCCAATGACTCTCTGTCAACTCCTAATCTGCTTGAAGAAGATGGTTTTCGGATTGCAGGATTTGACTGGTCTAACTTATTAGAGCAATTTTCTTTTGATCTAGCCACGAAGTCTGACAGACCGGACGCGATGGAGGTTAAAAAGGCTATTGAGGCAAAGATTACGGAGTTTCGCATCAAAATAAATGATACTGCTATGCCTCGTCTCAATGAACATTTGAGTCAACTGACACCTATGACGGATAGGCTTTCTGAGATTGAATTTAAGATGGGTGATGGAAAGCCTATTGCGGATAGCTTTCGGGAAGAGAGTCTGGAAGCACTGGAGGAAGCCGAAGCCTTGCTGGCAGAGCTTGAGCCGGAAAAGATTTCTGGGCATGACTGGATTGTTTATGAGGCAGCTGAGATTCGGCGAGAAATAAACCATGCCGGGCGGTTGCCTTCTCGTGAATCCAAAGCTTTACGTAAAAAACTGAGGGCAGCCACGACAGAACATTTGGGCTATCAGAAGGTTCTGACAGAAAAACGCGCCGAACTAGAAACATGGGTGTCTGAGTTACGAACTCGGTTAGACCAGGCGCCCAAGTTGCTTGAAAGGGATGCCCCCGAATTAACAGCATTTTTTCAGGATCTAAGGCGTTATAATCCAGAATTTGACCCGGATGGAGAAATTTTAGAGGACATAACAACAAGATTGGAGAAATTACGCGGCAATAGCGCCCAATCCGCTTACTATAGTCTCAAGGATTTTTATGTGAGCGATGGCTATGTGGAAAAGGTTGACCAGGCCGTCCAAGAGTTTGCAAGGTTAGACGAACAACTGGCCTATGAGCCTGAGTTGAAGGCGTTTATGACAGATGTTGAGAGGTACGATCCTCAGTCTGAAGAAGCTGTTGCAGATTTTTCACAATTAGAAGCCAGCCTACAACAATTACGTCAAACTGTTCATAAATACGGCAAAGACCTACCGGTAACCGGTGAGTATTTGCGTAAACTAAACCAAGCGATTCAAGGCTTTGCTGATCTCAAAAAACGTGAAGCCATTCGTAAGATCCAAATTATTGCTGATAAAACCCAAGAAGCATTTAAGGACAAAAAAATTAAAGTGGTTGCTATTGACCCGCCTGGAACATATGAGACTGATGTAACCAACGCTCCCGTAATTATTGGTTATGAATGGAAGCGTTCAAGTGGCAGCGGCGTTAAAACAACTCGTATAGATAGTATGACTGTTGGTGAGATCCTCAAGATGTCGGATGAGCAAGTCTTAAAACTGGATCCGGGAAGGTTTTTTAACCGAAACGACTTTGCTTATATGGCTCCATTATCTCCCGAAGTCAATTGAACCACTGATCTTAAGCGTTTTTAAAATTGGCTAGCACAAAAATCCTCTTGATTGTTTTTATATAAATAACCTATAAAAAGGTTCGGTAGGTATAGGACAACTCAATTAGGTTGATCACACGGTTTTGCCGTTGCCGCCTTTGGCGTGCGGTGGGTGATCGGGTGGTCAGGAGGTATGGTATATGGTTGGTCATATTGATGGGGGTAAGCCTCGGCAGAAGTTTGTTGATTTTCGCAATCCGGCAACGGGGTTTGTCGAAAAAATTGCCGTTCAAGAGCCTGTTACTACGGTCTTTAGTAATACAGACTCAGATACTCTGGATATTGCCGGTATTTTCGGCATCGGCCGCCAGGTGGTAACCAGCGGCCAAGAGGTCTTGGTGGCACAAAATCATCTTGGAGGAAACCGGGATGATGGCTCCCCTCCGACTAGTGTGGTAGATGTTACAAGGCTTTTAGATGCTTTGAAACATGACTTTGATTTTCATATACAAGGCTTCACTGCTCTAGAAGATCATCAACAAGGAGATTATGGCAGTGGTGTAGTCCAATTTGCTATCGATATGCAGGGAACAATCGATAGAATAAAAGCGCTTCTCGATGACACAGCACCCATGACAGCCGAACGTCAGACAGAATTAAACACATTGTTGAATGAATTGAATATCCGGCGGACGGTGGCCCTGGAAAAGAAAGCCCAGTTTCAAGAAACTGTAGAACCCCGGTTGGAAGAAATACAAACCCAAATCAATGAACTGCGGAAGACCGATTCTAAGGCTGCAGATGACGCGCAAAAACGCTTTGATATTGAAAAAGCCGATATTGAAAAACATAGTATCTATGAACTCATCGAGAATGTGGGCTCTTTAGAACAAGAGTACCGGGCTGCATTAGAACAGCGGGTCAAGACGCAGGATGGGGCTGCTCTCACCATTGATCAAGCAACAGGTCAGAACACCACTCAGGCATTAAAAACAAAAGCGGATGAACTGGCCCAGTCCGTCAAAGATTTTTATTTAAGTCAGCTTGAAACCAGTTACCAGGTGTCGGCATCCGGCATTGAACTAGAGTTATCTCCAAGTGATGAGGCTTTGGCAAAAGCCGAAGAAACCTTGGAGGCAGGACAAGATTTTATCGACAAAAACGCAAGTTACGCCGATGAACGTGAGCAACTACGTCAACAACTCCGGCAGCTGGATACTCAGTATGACCAGCTGACAGACACAGCAGAATATAAGGCTTATGGGAATGAAGGTCTGGACAAAGTGGGATCCACCCTTGATGGCACAGCCGATCTCTTCGCAGCTTTACCATCAAATCTGGAGGACCTGAAGCATAATGTTGAGGTGTTGGCTCGTAAGGTGGCGGATGCAAAGGCATCTGCAGATAAAGCGGTTGATAACACTCCTATTTTGGATATCTCTAAGTTCGAAGAGTTTAAAAAGGAGATCACTGGACTGATAGGAAACAATCCAACGGCGAAGCAGTTGGTTGAAGCATCAGACTTAATTGCTGCCCGCTGGCAGGCCATTGCTCCAGAACAAGGTGGCACTGAGAAAGCCAATAAGTTTTATATTCAGGAATTAAACAAACTGGATGAAGAGATCAGCAGCAAAGTTGCCCTATCAGCAATAAACTTAATTACCGATAAAGCCAGAGAGTACAGTATTGAAGGCACAATGGTGGAACCGACAGATAAAAAAGGGTGGATTCGACAGAGAACAGAAACAACCTCCGACGTGAATTACCCAGATATCACCATCACGCATCCGGATATGAAAGAAGGCAAACGGCTTGAGGATGAAGATGCTG